>JAJFUM010000338.1 GCA_021372415.1 Deltaproteobacteria bacterium | reverse complement strand
GGGGCCGCGGGGGCGGCTTCCTTTGCGGGAGCAGCGATTGCGGTCGTGCAGAACAGGAATACCAACGCGATTGCCCATACCATGATACGTTTCATCTTAAATCCTCCTCGTTTAGTTGTTTTGCTGGTTCCCGAATCGTTCGGCGTTCAAGCGCCGATCCGACGGGAACTGCCCAATATAACCCTTACCTATAATTGTCAAGGGTAAAAAAACGTTTCTGCTGCGCCTATTTCACGACCGGCGCCGCTTGGATGCCCTGCGGCTTTTCCGTCTTGGAGGCCTCCTTCTTCGGTTTATGGATCGCCGTCATTTTTGCCGGCGCGATCCGGATCAGGATATTCTGTCCCCCCTTGCTCCGGTAGCTGACCTTGACCTGGTCGCCCACCGCCGTCTTGGGGATGGGGCGCTCGAGGACGAAATCCATGACTTCCGCTTCCCCTTTCAAGGTCCGCTCAATCTTCAGCAGCGTTGCGGATACCTCGACGACCTTCCCGGCGGCGCTCATCTCAGGAACCCGGGGCGATGAGGGAGACGTGGCCGCCGTCGGTTTTTCAGCCGCCAGGGCCAACGTGAAACCGACCATCAGCAAGACCACCGCGGCTATCCCGTAACGTTTCATCCCAGAGGCCCCGTCCTTCTGCCCGGTCCATCCGGACGTCCGACTTTTAGCAAAGGGTGTGCCAGGAATCGGGAAGAGGGGGAAATAGTCATGCAACAATTTAAAATAAAAAGAGATCTTTGATACAGACGGCGGTGGGGTCGGGTCGCTTCGGGTCGTTGAAATGATGAAATTTTACCCATGTTCTGGGGAAAATTTCATCAGGTTGAGATCGGCCGACTGGCCTCAGGGTCGTTTCTGGACGATCATCCGCAGGGCAGCCGGGATGATCGAAAGCTCGGCAGGAAGGGTTCCCGGCTGCTCTCCGTCGATATCCAGAAGGACCCGCTGTTCCGAAACGGCCGAGACCCTTCTGGCGGTGAACATGGAAACCTGCCGGATCCGGCCGATTCCCCCGATATAGAGCTTGGGAATGTGATAGAAGACCAGGGGCAGGGGCATGTCGCCGATGAAGGTCACGTGGAAAAGGCCGTCATCGACAACTGCCTCCGGGGCAACGAGCATCCCGCCGCCGTGGTAACGGCCGTTGGCGACTGCGATGTTGAAGATCCCCACCCTCCTTTCCTCCCCGTCGTCCAGTCGGATGCGGATCCCCTTCCTCTGGTAGACGAAAAGGGAGATCAGGGTGCCCCATATGAAAGTGATGAAGGGGCCGAGGGCCTTGCTCATCCGGTTGACGCGCTCCACGACCTCGCCTCCGATCCCGAAACTGGCGATGTTGTGGAAATATCGCGTGCGGCTCTGGCCCCCGTGGTCCCGGTGAAGGATCCGTCCCAGATCGATCGTCTGGAGATGTCCTTCCCGGATCGTTTGGAGGGAAGCCTCTAGGCCGATGGGGATGGACATGGTCCGGCAGAAGTCGCAGCCAGTGCCGTTGGGGATGAGACCCAGGATGGCGTTCGTCCCGAGAGGGGCGTCCTCACCCATGAAGCCGTTGACGACCTCGTTGAGCGTGCCGTCGCCGCCGACGCAGACGATCCTTTCAGCCCCCTGCTGAAGATGCTTCCGGGTCAGCCGGGTCGCATCGCCCGGCCCCCTCGTCAGACAGGCTTCAAAGGGGCCGATCAGTTGGAGGGCCCGTTCTCTGATCCGGGGCCACTCCCTGCCGGTCGCCCCATTTCCCGCATGAGGATTCACCACGAAGACCGTCTTAAGGGAATTCAAATCCACCTCCTCCAAGCGATCGTCAAAGAGGGATCAATGGCAGTGCGGCAAAAGCTGCGTCTATATACCACAGATGTTCTCCCCCGGGGTAGATCAAAGGCGCAAAGAAATTGCTTTCCCTGCCTCTTTCTGGTATCCCTCCAAATGATGGGAGGTCCTCGGGCCTCCATGCCGGCAAGCCCTGGATTGGAAAGGGGATCAATGAGAAAGGCCTGCAGCAGACTCAAATTCTTTTCCGCAGTTTTCTTCTTTCCGATGCGCTCCTTGCTCGGCAGGATTGGCCTTCGCTACGACCTCCCCTCGATTGCCAATGCCTACTACCGGGACGCCTTCCACCGTATCCCGGTGCGGGACAGGGCGGTCATCCTCCCCCATTGCCTGATCTCCGAGAAATGCCAGGCCCGCTTCTCCAAGGACGACGGGGTCCTCTGTGTCCGTTGCAAGAAGTGCAACTGCGGCGAGGTTTACAGCCTCTGTCAGGAGCGGGGGTGGCAGTTCTACATCACTCCCAGCACGGGTTTCACCAAAAGGCTCGTCCAGAGAAAGGGGATCCGGGCTGCTGTCGGGGCGGCCTGCGATTTCGAGATCGCCAAGGGTGTCCGGTCGACGCCGATCACGTTCCGGGGTGTCCGGGTGAAGCAGAGCAGGGTCATTCCACAGGTCGTCCTGACGGACCGTTACGACTGCCTGAAAAATGACCTCGACTGGGGGGCGCTCAAGGGGATCATCCTCGACGGGATCATGGAGTGACTGAGGAAGGGAGGGCATTGGGGGCCTTGGCGAAAGATGGGGAGGCCAGCCGGGTGGTCGTCGTCGGGGCCGGGGCCGGCGGGATGATGGCCGCAGGACGGGCCGCGGAGGCGGGTGCGGCGGTCCTGCTCCTAGAAAAGACGGACGGGCCGGGCAAGAAGATCCTCGTGAGCGGCAAGTCCCGCTGCAACTTGACGAACAGCCGGGAACTCGGGGATTTCCTCTCCATGTTCGGGCCCAACGGGCGCTTTCTCCATGGGGTCTTCCACCGCTATTTCAGGGAGGACCTTCTGGCCTTCCTTGGGCGGTACGGCGTCCGGACCAAGATCGAGCGCGGGGGGAGGATCTTTCCCGTTTCCGACGATGCTGCGGATGTGGTGAATGCCTTCAGGCGCCATCTGGAGGAGCAGGGGGTGGAGCTCCTGACCGGCGTCCGCGCCACGGGGATTGCCGTTCGCGACGGCCGCGTCCAAGGGGTCGAGACGGAACAGGGGCTCTTTCCCGCTCGGGCCGTGATCCTGGCCACCGGCGGTGTCACCTGGCCGGCGACCGGGTCCACCGGCGACGGCTACCGGATGGCGGCGGCGATTGGCCATTCCGTCACGAAACTCCGGCCGGCCCTGGTGCCGCTCGTTGTGGAAGAGATCGGGGTGGCCAAATCGATGCAGGGGGTCAGCCTCCGGAATGTCCGGTTGACGGCCTTCCGCAGTCGGGCCGCCGATGTCGACCCCGTTTGGACCCCTTTCAGGGAGATCGGCCGGGGGCTCCAGGCTGTCAGACGGGGCTCCCCGGTGATCGAGAGCCGGATGGGGGAGATGCTCTTCACCCATTTCGGGATCGGGGGCCCGATCACGCTCCTGATAAGCCTGGCCGTTGTGGACGCGCTGGCGGGAGGCCCGGTCTCGGTCTCCATCGATCTGAAGCCGGCCCTGTCGCCGGAAGAGCTCAGGGCTCGCCTCCAGCGTGACTTCGATGGGTCTGGAAAGCGGATCTTCCGCAACCACCTGGCGGGCCTCCTCCCCCATAAGATGATCGACCCCTTCGTCGAGATGACCGGGATTCCGCCGGACCATCCTGGCCATCAGATCGGGGCGGCGCAGCGGGAGAGGGTCCTGGCCTTGCTTAAGTCGCTCCGCTTCAACATCCGGGGGCCCCTGCCTATCTCCTCGGCCATCGTCACGGCGGGAGGGGTCGCGCTCGGGGAGATTGACCCCAGGAACATGGCGTCCCGGATCATCGAGGGCCTCTTCTTCTGCGGGGAGGTGATGGACCTCGACGCCGACACGGGTGGGTACAACCTCCAGGCGGCCTTCTCTACGGGCTATGTAGCCGGCGAAGCGGCGGCCGAGATGGTGAGGTCCGAAGGAACACATCCTGCTGACGAAAAGGCATGAAAATGATAGGGTTATAGGGTAATATCGCTCGCATGCTGTCATTGTCCCTCGATATTCGCTCAGTCCTGGTGGTGCTGACTGCGGTCACCGCCGTCTTGAGCGTCACCATGGCCCTGGTCTGGCGAACCCGCAGGACCTACCCCGGGTTCGGCTACTGGACGGCAGGCGAGGCCTGTGAAGCCCTTGGATTCCTGATGCTTTCCCTGTACGGGATGGTCCCGGCCCTCCTGTCGGTCGTCCTGGTCAACCTCTTTCATCTGGCGGGGGCGGCGCTGTTGCTGGAGGGCGTCCGGTTCTTCCGCGGTGCAGGCAGCAGGAAGGCCTTCAGCGTTCCCCTCATCGTGCTTCATCTCCTGGCGATCAGCTATTTCACCTACGCGAACGATCACGTCGCAGTGCGCCTTATCTTCTTTTCGACCCTCATGGCGGTGTTCTTTGGCCTGGGGGCATGGGACCTTCTCCGCTACACCCCGCCGGACCAGCGCTTCTCATTCCGGTTGGCGGGCGGTTTGTTTGCCGTTCAGGGCCTGGCGATGCTGGCCAGGGCCTTGATGATCGTCGTAAACCCCAACACCGGCAGTCTGTTCGCCCCCGATCTCGTTCAGACGGTCGTCTTCATCTGGGCCATGCTGGTCAGCATTGCCCTCACCTTCGGGTTCCTGATGCTCAACAGCGAGCGCCTCGAGGTGGACCTGAAAAAGGCCCGGGTGGAGCTGGAGCGGCTGGCCACGACTGATTTTCTTACGGGCATTGCCAACAACCGGAGCTTTTTTGAAACCGGCGAACGCGAGATCCAGCGTGCACGGCGGTACGGCCGTCCGCTGGCGGTCCTGATGCTCGACCTGGACCACTTCAAGAGGGTCAACGATACCCATGGCCATG
>JAJFUM010000335.1 GCA_021372415.1 Deltaproteobacteria bacterium | reverse complement strand
CAGTCTTTCGTACTGATGACGGAGGGTTTTCAGGATGCTCTCCCCGTCCAGGCCTCCCCCGGTGAATTCCTCGAGAAACAGTGCCCGAGCTTTGAGGGTATCGTCATCCGGCCACCCGGGCTGTCGGGGCCCGTCATACAGGACGTCATGCCAAACGAATACTTCTCCGGGTAGCCCGGCCTTTGCCAGGCTGCCGCCTGCCCAGTCGCCGCTGGTGATATGAAGCGTGTTCCCCATCTATCGTTTCCTCTTCAATGCGGCGTTAACGACAAGACAAAGGTCGGCTTTAAGCTGCTCCATTGCATTCGCCATCGCGAGGTCAGGCTGATGACCGAGCCGGCAGCGTACTTCCATCACGAAGAACTCATCGGCCATTCCCGATTCGTGCGTCAATCTTCGTTGTGTCATCTCTCTCCGGCCTACGATGAACTGTGCAACGCGGTTTTTTCGTCTGCACCAGTGCCTAAGCTATGGCAGGATGGCAAACACCCTGGCCGGAAAACCAGACCCATCCTTTGGCTTTGGGAAAGCCACGACTACCAAGGCGCCTGTCTCAGGCAACGCTTCCAAGTTGGTCAGCAGTTCAATCTGATAATGGTTCTGCTTCAGGATATAAGTTTCCAGGGAATAGTCATCCCTTGAGGTGGCAATGCCGGGATCGGTGTCAGTTGTCTCATGCCCTGAGGCAGTTATCTTGCGATCCTCATAGAGATATTTCAGTACCTCCATGCTCCATCCAGGGTAGTGAGCAACACCATTGGCATCCTTGTTCTGCATAGCTTCCGCATCCGGCCATCGCTTGCACCAGTCAGTACGCATGGCCACAAAAGCCCCTTCAGGGATGGAACCATTCCGTTTCTCCCAGTCCCGAACATCTTCCATGGTGATGGTGTAGTCTGGATTCCTCACCACCTTCTCATGAATATCAAGCACCACCAATGGCAGGATCATCTCTTTGACATCGATCTGGTCTAGCGTACGCATTCCCTTCACGAAATGCGCCGGAGGGTCCACATGAGTTCCCCACTGGCCGACGTGAGTGAAAGACTGTGCATAGAAGCCCTCGCCCAATTTTCCCACACCTGGCTCATACCAGTACAAGATATCCCTCTTTTCATCGGGAAAGCCCTTCCAGTGAGGAACTCCGGGCGAGAAGGCATGGGTGAGATCAACGAATCTCTTTGCCTTTATTACTTGCCACGCATCTTTGAGGGTAAGCTCTTCTGAAGCCAGGCAGTAGGATCCCAGAGAAAGGGTCAGCCATACCGTCACCAGTAACGATTCCGTAATGAGCCTGACAAGTTTCATGCGCTTCCCTTCAGGTTGCCGATGTAGACCGCTGAGATCAAAAGCATGTGCGCTAAGGGCAGGAATCAGCGGTGCGGGCGCAGTCCGCGTCCGCCTGCATGCCGTGGTCAGGCAACCTCCTTATCAACCACGGCAAACGCTGCATCTTGCTCTTTGGAAATTTCGATCTTCACTGTATTGCAACGATTATGGATTAAGTCATGTGTGTTCAAGCAGGTTTTCCTTAACGGATTCGAGATCCACATGCTGAAGCTGCTCAACACCAAAAGCACCCTGCAGAAGCTGCTGAACCCGTGAGAACCCCTTAGATTAGAATCGGTACTCCAGGTTTGCCGTGACGAGGATCTGCTCGGACCAGACCGTGACCCCGTTGTCCCAGCTCATGTCGGCGCCGATAATGTCATGGAACCAGCGGTGGGTGCCCGTGGTCCGGAGCCAGAGGTATTCCGCCTCCAGGCCCGCCTGGAAGTTTTTGGTCAGGCCGGCCTTGACGCCCAGCAGGGCGTGCCAGCCGTAGCCCTTGGTCTTCTCGTAGGTCCAGCGGTTCCCGCCCCGGAGGAGGTGGCGGTCCGCGTTGCTCCCCTCGACATAGGCCCCGTCAATCTGACCGAGCAGTTTCAGCTGCGGCACCCCGAGATGCTTCCCCAGGTCGAGGTCGGTTCTCATGCCCATGAAGTACTGCCAGTAGGTCTGTTCGAACCGGATCGCATCGCCGGAAAGGACATCCGGCGGCTGCGTGCTTCCCGGCGCCGGATATTCCTGGATGCCGTCGTGGGCCAGGAAGTGCAGGTTCTGCCAGCGGAACCCGATGACGGGACGCAGGTCGAACCAGGCCGGCAGCCCCAGCCAGTCGGAAACCTTCAGGTCCGCGTCGGCACGGACCATGTAGCTCGGCTCCACGCGGCACTTCGCCTCCGAATAGACCGACTTGACGGACGGTCGTGCATCGTCATCCCAGTCCGAATCCTTGAACGAGCCGTCTGATTCGCCCGAAATACTTCCCAGCACTTCCAGTCCGACTGAAAACCGGGGAAAGCGGCGCTTGAGCTCCCCGCCGGCCCACCAGGTGTTCATGGGAAACTCCAGCCGGCTCAGGGGCGCCTGATAGGGCGGATCGGGGTTGCCGAATTCATAGGAGGTGTGGCTGTAGATCGAGCGCTTCACGAGCACCTCGGCCGACCATGCTTTTTCCGGCTCGGCTGCCTTCTCGTCGGCGGCTGCAACCGCCGGGAGGCCTGTCGCCACCAGCCAGAGGATCAGGAGCCCGGCCAGGCCTTCCTTCAGTCGCTTTCCAATTCCCATTCTGATGTCAAGATAATCCATCATCGCTCCTTATTAAGAATCGGTTCTTCCACATATCCTGTTCTCCTCGGAACCACGCCAAAGCATCTGGCGACGGATCGAAGAAACAGGTGGCGTCCGCCGCACCGTCCGCTTACGACTCAACATCGGGGCGGACGAGCGGCTATTTGATGCACGTTCCAACGGATTCGTCCTTGCACTTGGACCCATCGGTCCATGTCGCCCCGTCCAATTTGGCCCCGGTCAGGTCGGCGCCGTCCAATTTGGCCCCGCTCAGATTGGCCCTGTAAAGGTCCGCGTTGACGAGTTTGGCTCTTTTCAGGTCTGCGCCGCTGAGTTTCGCACTCTGCAGGACCGCATTGCTCAGGTCCGCCCCACCCATGTGGACGTCGTACATTTCGGCGTAATTGAGGAGGGCATTGTTCAGGCGGGCATTGGTCAGGTATGTCCTGATCAGCTTCGCCCCGCTCAGGTCTGTCGTCCCGGTGAGGTCGGCCCCCTGCAGTTGTGCATCGGTCAGATCCGCATCGGTCAGGTTACAGCCCTGACACTGGTTCGTCGTTTTGAGCTTTGCCAGGTCAGCGGCATTAAAGGCCCAGGCCTGGAAGGTGAGGACCGAGAAACCCGCAACCGCTATGATGAGAGCTTTGACCAGCAATCTATTCATCATCCACCTCCTATGCGCAAATGTTGTCCAGCAGGACATTGATGCCTTTTCAGTTCCGTTTCCTCCCCCCCCGCTTCCCTTGATGATCTTATGATGGCGGGGGAAACAGGTCGGGGGCCTTTTCAAAGACGGCGGATTTCGCTGTTCATCAACGATTCCATGTGGTGCCCTTCCGACGGATCGCATCGTCTATGTTCCCGGCGTCCACGATCTCCAGGCCGGAATCGTTGATCGGCGGGATCTTGGCCCCCTCTTTCAGCACCCGGTAGAGCATCTCCATGGCCCCTCTGCCCATCGCGGCGAAATCCTGCCCAACCAGTACATCCACGATCCCCGCCTTCACGAAAGGCAGCATCGGTGCGAAGCTGTCGAAGCTGACCACCTTGCCGTGGAAATCCTGGAGGGGGCGGAGCCGATCGATCGGGACGAAGAGAGGCCAGCCGCCCGCGAAGAACCAGGCGTCGAACCGACCCGGGTTCCCCTGGGTATACCGGTTCACGACAGCCACGGATCGGTCGATGTCGTCTCCACCGCTGAGGATATCCACGATCTGGATCTTCGTTCCTTGCGTGGCCTCCCTGAAGCCGCGGATCCGCTCCTCCAGATTGAAGGCGCCGCGGATACCTGTCAGGACGGCGACCCTCCCACCTTTTTCTCCCAGGAGCCCCTTCATCAGCGTCCCGCACCGGACGCCCCCGGCATGGTTGTCCGTACCGAGGTAGAACAGGCGCCTGCTGCCCGGGGCATCGGAGTCCCAGGTCGCCACGGCGATCCCCGCGGCGGCGGCCCTGTTGATCGCATTCCTGAGCGCGGCAGGCTCCGTGACGCTGATGCCGATCGCATCGACCTTTTCCCGGATCAGGCGGTCGATCACCTTTGCCTGGGCCGCGGCGTTGGCCTTCGGCGGCGCAGTCCAGATCAGTTCCACTCCCAGATGATCCGCCCTGGCCTCTGCGGACTCACGTGCCGCCACGAAGACGGGGTTCTCCAGATCCTTGGGCACCAGGGCGATCCGCAGTTTCTTATCACCAGCGTCGGCGAGGCTGAAGCACAGCAGGGTCATGATCCCCGCCCACACCAGGACAGACCATCTTTTCATCGCAAAGCCTCTACCTTTAACCAATCTAATAAAAGCAAATTGTGTACCGTTATGGCATGCATAATCATTACAATGTCTTAAGAGATGTATCGCCTTCCCTTGATGCTCTTTGCTGCCAAATCCGTGGGCAAAAGGTGCCAATTTGCCTGCAGGCGGATTCCGGTTTGATGTCCTCCTGTTCGTCCTTTATTATCCCAAAATGCGACAGAATCCCACCCCCTCTTTGCTCAAATCTTCGGGCGTGCGGGAATGCCCGGTCACCTGACGGCCCTGTGGCCCACGATGCGAAGTTTCGAGTGGCCAAGTCGATTGCACCGGACCACTTATCCATTGACAAGCCCAGGCGGCGCTCCTATACTGCCGCCCGTAGAAAGCAACGCCTTATCAATGAAATAGATGCGGACATGGCATCTGTCCGCCGGGTGGACCGACGGTCGGGAGCCCTGGAAGTTGTGGAACCCTGGAGGTGCGGTCTGGCAATGATCCGCTAAAGACTGCTTCCCACGAAGCAGGATTGGCGGAACTCCAGCGGGGCCATCGCCCGCCGGTCCGTGATCGGCTTCTTCCTCGGCGTCCTTCCCGGCGGCGTGTGCACGATGGCGTCGATTGCGGCCGTCCTTTCCGAGGCCCGGAGCCTTTAGGGAGGCCGGACCGTTACCCCGATCTGCTTTTGTCCTATACGATCTGAGGCGCACCTCCATGGACCGACCGATCGCTCTGTCGCTTGCGGCGCTGAAAACGAAAGAGGAGATCCTCGAATACATCGCCGGCTTTGAGGCCCGGACAGGCCGAAAGGCGCTCTTTGAACTGCCCTTCACGATGGAGAAGGGGCTTCTGGATTCCTTACGACCGGTCCTCAGCGGAAGGACCGTCTCCGTCCATGCCGCCTGCCCGTCCACGGCATGCTTCCCCAACCTCGCCAGCGAGGATGCCGGTGT
>JAJFUM010000278.1 GCA_021372415.1 Deltaproteobacteria bacterium | reverse complement strand
CAGTTGAAAAAAGGGACTCAAGGCTGTATAGGGCAGATACCCCTGCACGTCCGGACATCCTCGGTGGATTACCCTTCACACTCCGGAATCGGCCGAAGGCACCGCAGGGGACGTCAGGAAACCGGGGACGGAATCAAAGCGATAAGGGGTATGCCATGGAAAAGGAACAAAAGGGTGCGACGGCGGAAAAGATCGATCGGTTCGAGGCCAAGAGGGACGCCCTGATGGCGATGGGCGGGGAGAAACTGGTCCAGAAGCAGCACGACTCGGGCAAACTCACGGCCCGTGAGAGGCTCGATGTCCTCTTCGACAAGGGGACGTTTCAGGAGGTCCAGCTCTTCGTGGAACACCGTTCCACCCTCTTCGGCCTGGGCGAGAAGAAGATCCCCGCCGACGGCGTGATCACGGGCTTCGGCCAGGTCAACGGCCGGACGGTCTTCGCGGCCGCCCAGGACTTCACCAGCGCCGGGGGAAGCCTTGGGGAGATGCACGCCCGGAAGATCTGGAAGGTGATGGACATGGCCCTGGCCGCCCGCAAGCCCTTTGTCGCGATCAACGACTCGGGCGGAGCCCGGATCCAGGAGGGGGTCCCCTCTCTGGAGGGCTACGGCGGGATCTTCTACCGCAACACCCTCGGCTCGGGATACATCCCCCAGATCACGGCGATCATGGGACCCACGGCGGGCGGCGCGGTTTACTCCCCGGCCCTGACGGACTGGATTTTCATGGTCAAGAAGTCGAGCTCCATGTACATCACCGGCCCCGACGTGATCAAGGCGGTGATCGGCGAGGAGGTGAGCCAGGAGGATCTCGGGGGCGCCGTGGCCCACGCCAGCAAGAGCGGCGTCTGCCACTTCGCGACCGAGGGCGACGCGGACTGCCTGGCCAAGATCCGGACGCTGCTCTCCTTCCTGCCGGACAGTTGCCAGAGTCCGGCACCCATCGCCTCCAGCACGGACAGTGCCGATCGGGAGTGCCCCGAGCTCGACACGATCGTCCCGGACAAGGCCAACCGGGCCTACGACATGAAGCAGGTGATCCGGTCCGTGGCCGACGGCGGAGAGATCTTCGAACCCCACGAGCTCTGGGCCAGGAACATGCTCGTCGCCTTCATCCGGATCATGGGACGGACCGTGGGGGTGATCGCCAACAACCCGCGGTTCAACGCAGGCGCCCTGGACGTCCAGGCCTCGGACAAGGCCTCCCGGTTCATCCGGTTCTGCGACGCCTTCAACATCCCGCTTTTGACCTTTTCGGACGTGCCCGGCTACATGCCCGGGACCCATCAGGAGTGGTCGGGGATCATCTCCCACGGGGCGAAGCTCCTGCACGCCTACTCGGAGGCGACAGTGCCGAAGATCACCGTGGTCACGCGCAAGGCCTACGGCGGGGCCTACATCGCCATGTGCAGCAAACAGTTGGGGGCCGACTACGTGATGGCCTGGCCGACGGCGGAGATCGCCGTGATGGGGGCGGAGGGGGCCTGCAACATCGTCTACCGCCGCGAGATCTCCGAGGCGGCCGATCCGGCGGCCCGGCGGGCGGAACTGGTGGCCTCCTACGAGGAGCAGTTCAACAACCCTTACTTCGCCTCCTCGATGGGGATCATCGAGGAGGTGATCCGCCCCCGGGACACCCGCCGGCGGGTCTGTACCCTCCTGGACGCCCTCCGGGACAAGGCGGAGGCCAGGCCCGCCAAAAAGCACAACAACATCCCCCTGTAGGGGGTGACTCATTTTGTGTCGGGGGATGGATTCCGGGCGCTCATGAATCTTTGTCGATCCTGCAGCGTCTCGCTCCGCTGCACCGGCAAAACTCGCGCCTAACGGCGCTCAGACAGTTGCCGCTGCGGCCGCTGCGCTTCGACGGCAGGAGGCCCCGAAAAATATTCAAATCGCGCCCTTAAAATCCATCCTGCGACACAGGGCAAACTGAGTCACACCCCCCTTCTAGAGGGCCTCACAGAGAGAGGACTCTCCAAACCAAACAAGAAAGGGGACGGACCCCACGGGTCCGTCCCCTTTTTCATCAGATCGATGGGCTCCTCTCCTACAACATCACCTTGAAGGGCATGAGGGCCTTTGCGGTGTGCTTCACGCAGGGCTTAAACGGCATTACTTCGTGAGCATGATATCGAGAATGGTCCGGTCCGTCACATCCATGCCTTCACAGACGATCCTCTCGAGATGATCAATGCTTTTATCTGCGTCGGTGCCAACAATGCCGGCATCGGAAGGTGCGCCTTGGCCGTCCACGGCCATCACGGCGGAAAGTGCGGCGGCGTGAACGGCTGAATCGATCTTGAGGGCGCATGTTCCCTTGGCGCCGTCGCAAATGATGCCGGTCAAATTTCCGACCATGTTGTTCACCGCACGATGGATCTCTTGACTGCCCCCCCCAAGAAGACGGACAAATCCGCAGGATGTTCCGATCGCCGCGGTGAAGGCGCCGCAGAGCGACGACAGCCGTCCCTTGCGCGCAGCAATCGTGATCGCGACAATGCTGCTCAAGGCCAGGGCACGGGCAAGCGATTCCCGGGATGCGCCCATCTTTTGGGCGAGGACCGCTACCGGCACCGTGGTCGTGATTCCCTGGTTTCCCGAGCCAGAATTGATGACGACCGGCAGTGGAGATCCGGCCATACGGGCATAGGAAGCTGACGCGGCCTTCGCCGTTGCAGAATTCAGGGCGTCCATGATGGCCCCTCGGTTCTGCGCCAAGTCGATAAGCGGTCGCTGAATCTCCCGGATGGAACCGTCGTCGAAGGAGGGATCTGCCAGCCGCATGTTGATGAACGCCGCATCCAGAAGAAAGGAAATGGCATCCAGATCGACCGAATCGGCGAAGGCGATCATCTGGGCAAAGGAGGGATATCCATTCGGGAAAATGGCCGGCACTCCCGACGGTACATCCTTTTCCTCCGGGGGACGATTGACCTGCTCGACGCCGTCAATAAGAAGACTTTCGAGTCTGTCGTGCAGGTGAGCGATCGTCGCGACCGTTTCATGTCCACCGGCCTGGGCGGAGACTTGAATAAAGATGACGGGGGCGCCCTCCTTCAAATGAAGATCCACCCGCTCCTCCTTCAGGATGACCCGTGCACAGGCCTCCACATCCGGCGTGATCCCGGCGAGGACGGCAAGCCCATCCTGCGGCTTTCCGCTCAGGGCGCCGAGGACGACAGCGGCCTTGAGCCCCCTGAGAGAGGAGTTGGGCAGTCCAACGGACATGGCATTCTTGATAATATCGCGGCTGGCGGTCACGGACATCCTCTCTGGTTCCAGCGCGAATTTTGTCCTCAGGGCCTGCACGGCCGTAGCGCCGGCCAGCGCGGCAGCGGCAGGCTCCGTGCAGCCCATCGCCTCGATCAGTTCCTTCTTGAGGACGATCAACAAATCATGGTTCATTTGGTCCATCTTGAAACACCCTTCACCCATCACACCCATCTTCCGGATCCGGATTGATAACGGTTTCCCTGCGCCGTTCCTGTCACGGCGCAGGGAAACCCTCTGGAAACGCGGCCGGGTGTCGGGTCTTGCCCTATTTCTTCAATCCCAGCTTCACGGCCAGGATCTGGGAATTTTTGAACTGTTCTTCTGTCCAGGCCCGGTACGCCTTGGCGTTCTGATAGGCCGGAATGAGTCCCATCTTATCCAGCGACGCGACGAACTCCTTGTCCTTGAGCGCATCGGCAATCGCTGTTTCCCACTTGCTGACAATGGCTTCCGGCATGTTCAACGGTCCCACATAGCCGCTGGCGGCCATGACGCTGTATGCCGGGAAACCGGCCTCTTTGCTCGTGGGAACGTCCGGAAGCTCTTGCACCCGCTCCGTATTGGTGTGCATCAGGGCGCGGAGCTTGCCGGCCTTCACCAGTTCCAGCACCTCGGGAAGCTGCTGCGCCACGAAATCGACGTGGCCGCCGGCCAGGTTGGTCACCACCAGCACGCCGCCGTTGAACGAGACCATGTCGACCTTCGAAGGCTCGACACCGGTGGAGTACAGAAGCTGGGCAATCCCGAAGGCGCCCGTCCCGGCCAGTCCGGAGACGCCCGCTTTGAACTTGGAAGGATCCTTCTTGATCGCCTCCACCAGGTCCTTGGCCGTCTTGTAAGGCGAATTGGCGTTGACGGTCAGCACCGATGGCGTGACCCCCAAGCGCGCCAGGTAGGTGAAGCTGTCCCAGCGGTAGGGGTTGTTGCTCTGGGCGGCCGGGGCAAAGGCCAACGTGTTGACCATGCCGTTGTTGACGGTGTATCCGTCAGGGGCAGATTGAGCGACAGCCGCTGTCCCGACCACGCCGCCGCCGCCCGGCTTGTTGACCACGCTGACCGGCTGCCCCCACTTTTTTGACAGGTAGGTCGCCAGCAGACGACTGGCCTGGTCAGAGGAGCCTCCAGGGGCAAAGGCGACCACGATCTGGATCGGCTTGGTGGGATAGGCCGCCGCAGCGGCGCACTCGGAAACCGACGTCCAACCACCTGCGAACAGGCCAAGCAAAACTGCCAGGCCGGTACATTTGGTAAACCAACGCATCGTCATAATGATCTCTCCTCTCTTTTCATGCGTCCCGGGGGACGTTTTATCAGGCAGTCGGGCCGCCCCTCATCACCACGGCCTTCCCACCCTAAATATCTGATTCCGTTAATGTCTCCGTAGCTCTATGTCCCTTCCGCCGCGAGTAGAAAGCCATCCCGACGGAGATCACCGCCAGGATCAGCAGGACCAGGGAGATGGGGCGAGTCACGAAGACGGTAATACTCCCTTTTGAGATCGTCAGCGACTGACGCAGGGCGTCCTCCAACATCGGCGAAAGGATCAGGGCCAGCACGGCGGGGGCCGTGGGGTATTCCAGCTTCTTCATCAAATAGCCGATGATGCCCATCGCGAAGGCCACCCCCACATCGAAGAAACTGTTCCGGATTCCATAGGCGCCGATCAGACACAGCACCATGATCCCGGGCGCCAGATAGGGATAGGGCACCCGGATCAGCTGCGCCCAGAGGCCCACCAGGGGCAGGTTCAAAAGCAGCAGGATGACGTTGCCGAGGTACATGCTGGCGATGAGCGCCCAGACGAATTCGGGACTCTTGTCGAACAGCATGGGGCCCGGTTTCAGCCCGTGGATCATGAAGGCCCCGAGCAGGACCGCCATGGGGGCCGACACCGGAATCCCGAGGGACAGGAGCGGCACCATGGCCCCGTTCACGGCCGCATTGTTGGCCCCCTCGGAGGCGGCCACCCCCTCGATGGCGCCTTTGCCGAACGTTTCAGGATGCTTGGAGACATTCTGTTCCAAGTTGTAGGCCATAAAGGCCGCCACGGCCCCGCTGGAACCGGGAAGCACCCCGATGAAAAAGCCGATAATGGAACTGCGGAACATGGCCCCGGTCGTCCGCTTCAGATCCTCCCGGGAGGGAAAGAGGTTCTTCAGCTTGGTCTTCAACACGTCCGGATTCGCCCCCTCCATGTTCTCCAGGACTTCGGGAATGGCGAACAACCCGACCACGACCGCCACAAAATCGATCCCGGCCATCAGATCGACGTTGTTGAAGGTAAATCGGCTCTGCCCCGTGATCGGTTCCATCCCGATCGTGGCCACCAGCATGCCGAAGAGGCCGGACAGGAGCCCCTTCGCCATGGACTTGCCCACGAGGCTGACCACGATGGTCAGTCCCAGAAACATGAGCGAAAAGTATTCCGGAGGCCCGAAGGCCAGGGCATAGGAGGCCAGAGGAACCGCGAGGGTCATCAGCAGAATCAGCGACAAGGTGCCGGCCACGAAAGAAGAGATCGCCGATATCCCCAAGGCGGGGCCCGCCTTCCCCTGTCGAGCCATCTGATACCCATCCAGAGAAGTGGCCACGGAAGCAGCCTCTCCAGGGATGTTGATCAGAATGGCCGTCGTGGAGCCGCCATACATGGCTCCATAGTAGATTCCCGCCAACATGATGATCGCCGTCGTCGGCCCGAGGCCGACGGTAATCGGAGCCAGGATGGCGATGCTGACCGTGGCGCCGATGCCGGGCAGGACGCCGACCAGGGTTCCGATAAAAACCCCGATGAAACAGTAGAGAATATTGATCGGGGTAAACGCAATTACAAATCCCGTCGCCAAATGATGGATGATGTCCATGTGATGCCCCTTCCGACTATGGGATGATTGCCAAGGATCCGGTCGGCAGATCCGCCTTGAGCCAGACCTTGAACAGGAAGTACAGCCCCACGGCCGTCAGGACGCTGACCGCAAGCGACGAGGACCAGCGCCTGGAACCCAGCATTCGCGACATCGCCAGCACATAGACGGCGGTCGAGAGGATGAACCCCGCAATGGTGATCATGTAGGCGTAGATCACAAAGGCCACGAACGACAGCCCGATCCTCCGGAGTCCGATCCCCTGCGGCCACTTTACAGAACGATCCTTTGCCGGCGGCCGCCGAAAGGCATTCACCACGATGACCACAGAAGCCAGGAACGCGAAGAGGGAAATCCAGAAGGGAAAGAATCCCAATCCGGGTGCGTTCCGGTATATCATTTCCAGCTTGCTGGACTCGTACATCGCACCCAGAAAGACCAGCGCCAGAATCACTCCGGAGATCTTATCCGCCCGATTCATCTGTACAGTCCTCCCACTCAAAACTGGATTTCGCCGTCCTTCAGCACAACGACGCCATCGAGTTCCAATGTCGCCTTTCTGACCACCACGTCGTAGTGGGCCGCGGCCAGAACCGTTCCGCCCATGAACTTGTTGGTCCCGAAGGCCACATGGGCGCTCCCGAATTCACCCTCGTCGTCATCAGGCGCGCCCCGCAGTTTGCAGAGCGGATTGAGGCCGACGCCGAGTTCCGCGACATGATAGACGTTGGGATCGTTGAGGGAGGCCAAGAGTTTCCCGAAAGTGGATGCCAGGGGGCCGCCGGTGATGGATTCAAACCGCCCTCCCTTTACCGTGATTCTAGGATTCTCTCCCTCCATGAAACCCACGCCGGGGATGGATCCGTCCACCACCACAATGCCTTCGGCAGTTCCCTCGAGGGGGGCGATGCTGGCCTCCACCCCCGGGGGAGCGGCAATGTCTTCCCTGTTTCCGAAACCGCTAAGGGCACGCCCCTTGCGCCCCTCGAGGCTCATGCGGATGTCCGTGCCGGCGGCATTGGTCAGGCGTGCCGTCTTCGCTTCGGTCATCCTCTTTGCCAGGCCCTCAATGATCGGCCGCAAGGCATGAAAATCGGCTTCCATGGGCGGCGCCAGGAGGCGGTCTTCGGTTACACGCGGCATGAGCAGAATCTTGGTCCCCTTCCGGGTTGCTTCCAGCCGCGCGGTCGTATGGGCCATGTTCTTCGCCACCATGGCGATAACCACGTCGGCCGCCTTCATCGCGGCCGCGACGGTAGGGGGCAGTTCTTCCCCCTGCATCTTCTGGGCCGGCATGACCATCAGACACACCTTGCCTCCAGCCTCATGGGCCACTCCGGCGATCAATTTGCCGATCGTAAATTTATCCGTGTCCGTAAGCACAAGTACCTGTAAGCCCGGTTCGACACCGCTGAGTTCGACAATTGTTCGCGCCGGCCTTGTTAGAAGCATGTCACGCATTGGTCTCCTCCTACTGGTTGCTTCAGGAACCTTCGGGGTTCCTGACAGGTTGATCTCCTCGCTAAATCTCTTCCAGGTATTTATAAATCGTCGGCATGGAAACCCCCCATTCCCGCGACAATCTCTTGATGGAGCCCTTGATCAGATAAAAGCCGCTTTTCTTGAGGTTCCTCATGACCTGCAATTTGTCTTCCTTGGACATCGCCGCAATGGGTTTATTAACATCTTTCACGGCCTTCTCGATAAGCTGATCCATCAAGGAGTCCACATCGGATACGAATTTTTCCAGGGATTCGTTCTCCGCATCGATTTTGTTCATGTTGACGATTCTGCAAACCTGATCGACCAGATTCTTTGCGGCGAGATAAGGTGTTAAATCAATGTTGATACACAAACATCCGACCGTTTTACCCTTCTTGTCCCTGATGAAGACGGTGGTCGACTTCAATTCCCTGCCGTCCTTTGTTTTTGTCCGGTACCCAACGACGGCCGTGTCTTTTTGGTTGATCTTTTCTTCTTCGAACAGGCGCAATCCCATATCGGTTATCGGCGCGCCGACCTGTCGCCCGGTAATGTGGCCATTGGCAATCTTAATGATCGCCCTGTCGAGAGTCCGAAGATCATGCAGGACGACCTCGCAACTGCTGCCAAAGGTCTCTGCAATGGCGTCCACCAACGGAGCGAACTGCTTCAAATCCTCGTTTTCTTTTACTTTCATGAGAAATATGCCCTTGAGCCCCTCGCTGCCAGTTTATAATAAAATTATATATGGGATACATTTATAATAAAGCAAAAAAATTGTCAACGTTTTTTCATTCAACGCCCGATCCTGCAGCCGTCATGTGATGATTGTGGATCAACAGGGCACGCCAACCAGAAAGGGGTCGCCGCCACTTCCCCCGGACCGGCGTGGTGCCCTTTCACAGGAAGTGGGAATACTTGGAACGAAGCCGATGTGGCAGCCGGCAGGCAGAGCGCTTCTCGTTCATCAGAGGATCATAGCGCCGCGGTATCAGAAAGGAATCGTCTGTTTCGCACTCCTTACGGGGCGCTGTGGTCGGGATCAATGGGCGACGCCGATTTCCCCATTTCCATGAAGACGACGGCGAAAGCGGCCGCCCCCTCGCCGGCCCCCACCAGACCCATCCCCTCGTTCGTCTTGGCCTTGACGTTCACGCGGTCCGGCGGGATCCCGAGGGCCGACGCGATGTTCCCGGCCATCTCTCCGAGGTGGGGGGCCAGTTTCGGTCTCTCCAGGACGATCGTCGAATCGACGTTGGAGACCCGGTACCCCTTCGCCCCGGCGATCTCCCTCACCCTTTTCAGGAGCAGCAGGCTGGAGATCCCCTGGTAGGCCGGGTCCGTGTCGGGAAAGTGCCGGCCGATGTCCCCCGCGGCGGCGGCACCCAGGATCGCATCGCAGACGGCGTGAATCAGGACATCGGCATCCGAATGGCCCAAGAGCCCCCGGTCGTTGGGGATCTCCTTGCCCCCCAACACGAGCGGCCTGCCTGCTACCAGACGGTGACTGTCGTATCCGAACCCGATTGGCATCCTGCCCCCACAGGCTTGACCGGAGAAGCGCCGGCAACGGAACGCCCCGGGATCTCCAGGTCGAAAATGTCCCGGGCCCTCAGAGGGCCGATTCCGACGGGAAACGGCGGACCAGGACCTCCCCGAGGGCGAAATCCTCGGGGGTGGTCAGTTTGATGTTGTCGACCTCGCCGGGAACCATCCTCACGGGGGTCCCCATCCGCTCCACCAGGGAAGCGTCGTCGGTTCCGCGGAAGCCGTCCTGGGCCGCCCGGTCGTAAGCCGCCACGAGGATCTCCCTGCGGAAGCCCTGCGGCGTCTGGGTGAGCCAGAGCCCGTCGCGGGCCACGGTCCGGATCACCCATCCGTCGCCCCCGGCCTCCTTGACGGTTTCCTTGACCGGAACGCCGACGGTGGCAGCGCCGAACGCCTCGGCTGCAGCGACGACGCGGCCGATCAGATCTCCGCCGATGAAGGGTCTGACGCCGTCATGGACCAGGACTATCCCGTGCTCTTCCCGGACGTGTTGCAGGGCGTTGCGCACCGAGTCCTGCCGTTCCGGACCGCCCGCCACGACCCGGCCGACCTTGGAGAGCCGCCACCGGGCCACGATCGTCTCCCGGACCTCCCCGACGTCCCCTTCCGGGACTGCGAGCAGGATCTCGTCCACCGCCCCCGCGAGCTGGAAAGCCCTCAGGGTGCGGACCAGGACCGGCACGCCGGCCAGCGGCAGGTACTGTTTCGGGACCCCGCTGGCCATCCTCTTGCCCGCCCCGCCGGCGGGGATGATCGCGACCGTCTGCATGGCGTCGTCCGGGAACAAAAAAAGGCCCGGTGAGGCCGTCTCACCGGGCCTTAGGTCCTTACTGCCTGGTCGCCCCGACGGGTTTCTTGTCGGCGACGACCGCCTTCATCTCCGAGAAGATCATCCTCCCAGCGGTGGTCTGCAGGACGCTGGTCACCAGGGCCTCGACGTTCATCCCCTGGTATTTCTGGGCGTTGTCCACGATGATCATTGTGCCGTCGTCCAGGTAGGCAACCCCCTGGCCCGGCTCCTTGCCGTCCTTGATGATCTTGACCGTCATCATCTCACCCGGCAGGACCACGGGTTTCAAGGCATTGGCCAGTTCGTTGACGTTGAGGATTTTGATCCCCTGGAGCTCGGCCACCTTGTTGAGGTTGAAATCGTTGGTGATGATCTTGCCGTTGGTCTTCTTGGCCAGGGCCACGAGCTTGGCGTCCACCCCCTTGACCTTGGGGAAGTCGTGGTCCACCACGTCGATGTAAATCCCGCTGCTGCGCTGCATCCGGTTGAGGATATCCAGCCCCCTGCGTCCCCTGGCCCTCTTGAGGGAGTCGGAGGAATCGGCGATGTACTGCAGTTCGTCCAGGACAAAGCGGGGGACCATCAGGTTGCCCTCCACGAAGCCCGTATCGCAGATGTCGGCGATCCGGCCGTCGATGATCACACTCGTGTCAAGGATCCGGTAATCACTGATTTCCTTGGCCGGCCCCCAGCCGAACATATTGAACTCCTCGACCTTCTTCGAGCCAAGGACAAGACCCAGGTAGCCCATGATCCCGGTCAGCAGGGCGTAAATCCAGGGGACAACCTGCCTCTTTTCCATGATGTTGCTGACGAAACTCAGCCCGTAGGCCAGAAGGAAGGCGATCAACAGGCCGATGATCATCCCCACCACCCCGCCCAGGATGACCCGGAGCGAAACCTTGCGGATGGCCCGTTCGATCTGTATAACAAACAGGGCTATTAAAATACCTAAGATTAATCCGATAATCCATTGCCACCACCGATCATAGCTGTGGTAGGCGATCGAATAACCACTTGCCGAACAGGCCAGGATCAGGATCGTTCTCACGATCAAATGCACTCACCTCCTTTCCTGTTGTTTCATTACGGTTTCCCACTGCTTCGGAGGGGACCCCTGTCCGGCCTCTTCCGGCCCAGACGGTGCGGCCCCCTTTTCCGGCGCAAAGGTCAGAACGGATGGGGAGGTGCAGGAGAGGTCACTGCACGGTGAAGATCATCTTCAGGTCCTCTTCCACCTTGGTCTCCTCGGCGTTGCTGGCCACAGAGATCTCTTTGATGAGGAGGTTCTTCGCCGTATCCATCATCTTTCTCTCGCCGAAGGAGAGGTTCTTGTCGCTCTTCAGTATGAACAGGTCACGAAGGACGCGGGCGATCTCGAAGACCGAGCCCGTCTTGATCTTCTCCAGGTATTCCCGGTAACGCTTGTTCCAAGTCTGCTTGTCGATAGTGACGTCTTTGTTCCTGAGGATCGCATAGACCTTGGGAATCTCAGTCTTCAGAATCACCTGGCGCAGGCCCACCGATTTTGCACTCTCCATGGGGATCATGATCTTCATCCCGTTGCCCATGATCTTCATGACATAGAAAAGCTGTTTGCTGCCCCCGACATCCCGCTTTTCGATGGCCTCAATGACCCCCACTCCCTGTGCCGGATAAACCGCCAAATCACCAACCTTAAACATTTTCACACCATCAAAAAAATTATTTTTTGAATATGATAGGTTACCACAGTTTACCGAAACAGTCAAGTCCCTTTCCCCTTGTCCTGACGGTTCGGTATGGGGCCTCAGATGTAACGGCCCCTGAGGGTCGCCAGATCAGACTCCAGGCGGAGAGGATCCCCCCGATACCCTTCCAGGATCCCCTCGATATGACGGCGGGTCGGTATGTCGTCCAGATCCTCCAGATGCCGGTAGATCCCCATCCGCCTCCCGAGCCGGAAGACCTGCCGGTCCTCGTCGGGCAGGGCGAAGAAGCGGTCGATCAGGCCCAGGAGCTTTTTCCGATCCTCCGGGAGTTTGCCGTGCAGGTCCTCGAGAAGATTCAGGATATGATCGCTGACGATCTCGGAGCCGATCCCCTCCAGGCTTGAGATCATCAGCCGGATTTCCCGGAGGATCGACTCGTCGTCCAGGGGATGGAATTCCCCCTCCCGGACCTTGGCGGCCAGCGCCGTCCCGGGGACGACCTGAAGGGTGCGCAACCGGATGTGATCCGGGTTGATCCGGTTCAGCACATGGGCGCTCTGGACGGCGTGTTCGGCCGACCATCGGTTTCCCCCCAGCCCCGGCATGACAT
This sequence comes from Deltaproteobacteria bacterium, assembly GCA_021372415.1. Taxonomy (GTDB): domain Bacteria; phylum Desulfobacterota; class Syntrophia; order Syntrophales; family UBA5619; genus JAKAFS01. Next base: position 5,936 of record JAJFUM010000278.1, on the reverse strand, counting down.
ATTCGCAAAGGGAGATGTCCGCCTCGCGGATCTTTTGCCCCGCCTCGATCTGCTCGGCGGCAGTCACCCCCTTGTCGATGAAGGCCAGCAGGGGGTCATGGCCGCTCTCCATCCCCATGTGGATGCGGGACAGCCCCGCCTCCCTCAGGCGCCTGAGTTCGTCCACGGTTCTCCTTGCGGCGGTCTTGGCGCGGGCATAGGTGGTGATCCGCCTGACCGAGGGAAAGGAGGTGCGGATCAGGGCGATCACCTCGGCCAGCCGATCCGTCTTCAGGCTGAGGGAATCGGCGTCCTGCAGGAAGACCGACTCCCCGCCGCCCCGCAGCCAGGCCGCGACGGTCCGGAAACAGCCCCAATCCCAATCGGCCGGGACTCCCCCCTTGTCGCTTCCCTCGGCCAGGGCCCGCACCTTTTCGGCCATCCGGGCCATGAGTTGGATCTCCTCCCGGACCTGGGCGACCTCCCTGAGCGAGAACCTCTCGCCCTGGTAGGTCCGGCAGAAGGCGCAACGGTTCCAGGGACAGTTCCGGGTCACCCGGACCAGGAGGCTTCCGGCCTCGCTGGGAGGACGGATCGGTCCCTGCTCGAAGCAGGTGGCCCCTTCATGGGAATTCATCGGGAAACTCCAACTGCGGCCCGCCCCTCCAGGCCGGTCTTCCCGGTCTGAAGAACCGGTCCTGTCTAGGGCAAGAAGAAGAGCGGATTTCTGGCCTTGTTCTTGTGACGAATCTCGAAGTGGAGATAGGGTTCCTCTTTCTCGCCGACCTTTCCGATAAAGGCGATCCGATCCCCACGCTTGACCCGGGTGTCGCCCCGAACGGTCCTGGTCCCCAGGTGGGCGTACACGGTCGCATACTGGTCGGCGTGCCTGATGATGATCGTCTCCCCGTAGTTCTTCAAACTGGCGGAGAAGATCACGACACCGCTGGCGGCGGCCTGGACGGCCGCTCCCTCGCCGGCGGCGATCCGGATGCCGTTTTCATAGGTCTTCCCGGGCTGGACACCGAATTTGGAGACCACCTTCCCCTTGAGGGGCCAGATGAAGCGGTCCTTGTCGTAGACGATGTCGTCCCCCCTGGCCTCGCTCTCCTTGGAATATGCCGACGTTTCGGTCCCGGCACCCTCGGGCCTCGCCTGAGGTTTGCGGGACGCGGTCTCCGGTTCCGTCGTCCGGGCGACGGCGGTGCGATCCTTGACCCCGGCATCGGCTGCCCCCTGCGGCTTGCGCTTTTTGGCCTCCGTCAGGGTCTCCGTCTTCAGGCCCTGGCTGCGCTGGGCAGCCGGCGGCGGCTCGGCCTTGGCCTTCGCGGGCCGTTCCTCCGAGGCCGAAGCAGAGCGGGCCTCCTCGGATCGGGTGACCGCCACGATATCGTCGTGCACCTGGGTCGCCTCGGGGATGAAGATCACGCTGTCCGCTTCGATCTTTCCGGGTGTGTCGATGTTGTTGGCCTCGGCCAGGTCCTGCACGTTGACCTTATAGGCCTTGGCAATGGCCGACAGGGTCTCCCCGCTCTTCACGCGATGGTAGACGCCCCGCGGCTTCTCGTCCTTGACGAAGATCCCGGAACAGGAAATCGTCAGGAGGGCCAGAAGGGACAGAAAGATCGCTTTGCGTCCAAGGAGGGTCCTGATGAAGGCTTGTAAAGGGGACAGCCCGGTCATTTATCGTCCCACCCGTGTTCCCCGATAAGATCCACGAAACGGCATCCTCCCAGTTCCTCCTGCTTGATATCGGCCGGGTCCTCCGACTGGCGGGTCAGTTTCATGAGGACCTGGGAGTGGCGGCCCCCCACCGGGATCACCAGCCGGCCGCCGACATCGAGCTGCTCGATCAGAAGTTGGGGAACCCTGGGTGCGCCCGCTGTCACCATGATCGCCGCGAAAGGGGACTCCTCACGCCATCCGTAGGTTCCATCCCCAACCCGGATCGCCACGTTGTAGTAGTTCAGGACATCCAGGACCTTCCTGGCCCGGCTGGCCAGCACGGCGATCCGTTCGATGGAAAAGACCCGTTCGGCCAGTTCGGCGAGGATCGCGGTCTGGTATCCGGAGCCGGTGCCGATCTCGAGGACCTTTTCCCTCCCGGTCAGTTGCATGGCCTCCGTCATGAGGGCGACGATGTAGGGCTGGGAGATGGTCTGCTGGCGATCGATGGGAAGGGGGCTGTCGTTGTAGGCCTGGTTGACCAGCCCCTCGTCGATGAACCAATGGCGCGGGATCTTTTCCATGGCGGCCAGGACACGCCGGTCCTTGATGCCCCTTGCCCGGATCTGGGCATCGACCATCTTCAATCTGTGTTTCTGGTATTGGTCCGCCACGCCCCCGCCCCTGTTCACCTCTGTGGAAGAACCCCGACCGGCCGCCGCCCCCCGCCCGGTCGGATCATCCCGGAACCCAGGATCTACCGGGTCGGCCGCAGGCGACAAGCGTCCTGTATTTACCATCGGAGCAGAGGTTTTTCAAGCCCCAATCCCCCACGGAAAGTTTCCCTTTACTCTTCCCGCCGCATCCGTTAATAAAACCCTGCGGGAAGGCGGGGGAGGAGACCTCTCCTCCGGAACCGACCGCTGTCCCCGCCAAGGAGCAATCATGAGCGAAACACCTTTTCCACTCGTGGCGGCCGTCCGGGAGGCCTACGGGCGCGGCGAGGAGGACGAAACCCTCTGTCCCCTGGTCCTCACCGACGGCCGGGGGAACCCCCTGGGGAGGATCGGCCAGGGCGATTCGGTCATCTTCTACAACATCCGGGGAGAGAGGGAAATCGAGCTGACCCGCTGCCTGACCCAGAGAGACTTCAAAGAATTCCCCGTCGAGAGCAACCTGGGACTGGACTTCGCCACGATGATCGAATACCAGAAGGGGCTTCCCGTCCGGGTGGCCTTCCCTCCCGAGGACGTGGTCACCGACACGCTGAGCGACACCCTTTCCCGGCATGGCCTCAGGCAGGCCAAGATCACCGAAGCGGAAAAAGCGGTCCACGTGGGATATTTCCTCAACGGAAAGCGTGAGGAGACCCTGCCCGGCGAGGAGAGGGTCGTTGTTCCGACCCGCAAGGACGTGGTCCTCTTCGACGAAGCCCCGGAGATGTCCAGCGCCCTCATCACCGAAGCGGCCATCGGGAAGATCCGCGATCCCGGCTGCCGCTTCATCTTCGTCAACCTCCCCAACGTGGACGTGGTCGGCCACATCGATAACGAGGCGGCCATCATCCGGGCCGTGGAATGCGTCGACGCCTGCGCCGGCCGGATCATCGAAGAGGCCCTCCGGGCCGGCCTCACCGCCATCGTGAGCGCGGACCACGGGACTGTTGAAAAATGGCTCTACCCCGACGGGAACATCGACACGGGCCACACGGACAGTCCCGTGCCCTTCATCCTGGCCTCGCCGGAGGCCGGAACGACGCTCAGGCCGGGCGGGGAGCTCACGGACGTCGCCCCCACGGTCCTGGAGCTTCTGGGTCTTCCGGTGCCGGCGGCGATGACGGGGCGTTCCCTCATCGCGTCCGCCCCGGGCCTGGGCGGCGGGGCCGCCGCCAGGCGCGTCCTCGTGCTGATCCTGGACGGTTGGGGATGGAGCGACCAGACCCAGGGCAACATGATCGCCAAGGCGCGAACCCCCGCAATGGACGCCCTGATGGCCCGGTGGCCCCATACGACGCTCCTGGCCTCGGGAGAGGCCGTGGGGCTGCCCTCCGGATCGGTCGGCAACTCCGAGGCGGGCCACCTCCATATCGGCGCGGGCAGAAGGATCTACTCCGACCGGTTGAAGATCGACCGGGCCATCGCCGACGGGTCCTTCTTCCGGAACAGGGCCTTTCTCGATACGATGCACAGCGCCCGCGACCGGGGAAAGGCGCTCCACCTGATGGGGATCGTCTCCTTCTTCAGCTCCCACGGATCGATCCAGCACCTCTTCGCCCTGATGGACCTCGCCCGGCAGGAGGGGATCCGGGAGCTTTTCATCCACGCCATGCTCGGCCGGAGGGGGGAGATGCCGGAGGCCGGGGCCCATTACGTGGGGCGCATCGGCGAGAAGGCCGCCCAGATCGGCCTGGGGAAAGTCGTATCGGTCATCGGCCGCTACTGGTCCATGGACCGGGAGGACAACTGGGCCCGGATCGAAAAGACCTACCGGATGCTCGTCCAGGGGGAGGGCACCCCCTGGCAGGAATGAAACGTCTCGCAGGAAAGGAGGTCATCCATATGGAAGTCCGGATCCACCAGGGGACGATCACCCTCGTCCAGGGGGACATCACCGAGGAGGAGACCGACGCCATCGTCAACGCGGCCAACTCGCGCCTCATGGGCGGGGCGGGCGTGGACGGGGCCATCCACCGTGCCGGAGGACCCTCCATCATGGCGGAATGCCGGAAGATCGGGGGCTGTCCCGCGGGGCAGGCCGTCATCACCACCGGCGGAAACCTGAAGGCCCGATACGTGATCCACACCGTGGGCCCCGTCTACCAGGGGGGAACGAAGGGGGAGGCGGAACTCCTCAGGAGCGCCTATCTGTCGAGTCTGCGGCTCGCCTCGTCCCACGGCCTCAAGAGCATCGCCTTTCCGGCGATCAGCACCGGGGTCTACAGCTACCCCCTCGCCGAGGCGGCCCGCATCGCGCTCAAGACCGCAATCGATTACATGCAGGAGCACGGCGACATCGAAAAGATCCGCTTCTGCCTCTTCGACCGGAGGGCCTACGAAACCTTTGCCGAGGAGCTCAGGGGACTCCAGGGCGACCGCTAGATCTCGGTCTTCTTCGTGACGTCCCGCTTGATGGCGTTCACCGTATCCATCAGGACAGGGAAGCAGTTCTCCCGGATGTCGCCGGCGACGACGACGGACATCACCTCCTGGCCGACCAGGAGCTTCCCCTCGTTCAGTTCGACCAGGACTTCGACGATCCCCGGCCGCTTCTTCATCTCGTCGATGATCTCGGCGAGGCGCACGTGGTCCGCGCGGACCGTGAGCTCCCGGACAGGGCGGCCGTCCCGCGCCGTCGACCGGACCACGCCGGTATGGCTGAGGATCATCCCCGCCTCCCGGTAGAGGGGGTGCGCCTTGACCTGTTCCATCATCTCCATGAGTCCCATCGATATCCTCCAAAACGGGCGGTCGCGGGTCAGTTTGCCCTGTGCCTGAAGATGGATTCCAGAAGAGCGATTTGAAGATTTTTCGGGGACCCTGCCGTCGAAGCGCAGCGGCTGCAACGGCAACTGTTTGAGCGCCGTCAGGCGCGAGTTTTGCCGTTGCAGCGAAGCAAGACGCCGCAGGGTCGAAAAAGATTCATGAGCGCTCCGGAATCCATCTGCGGGCACAAAAAGAGCCACCACCCAACGGGCCGTCCCCTTGACGGGGATCGGCAAAGTGTGAGAGAAAAGCCCATGCGCAGACGGGCCAGACAGCCTAAACTGGATCCCCTGGGGGAGGTCCTCCAGAAGATCCTCAAGAAGCGGAACATCCCCCATACCGCGACGGACCGGCGTCTGACCGATCTCTGGAGACGGGCCGTCGGCCCCCAGATCGCCCTGCAGACCCATCCCGAGACGCTCAAAAGGGGGACCCTCTATGTCCGCGTCTCCGCCCCGGTCTGGATGCACCAGCTCCAGTTCCTCAAGGAGGAGATCCTGGCCCGCCTGGGGGAGATGACGGACGCGGATTCCATCCGCAGCCTGAAGTTCTCGATCGGCGAAATCCCCTCCCCTCCTGCCGGGACGCCGGGACGGCCCGCGGCCGACCCCGCACCCGCCCCCCTCTCCGGACGGGACCGGGAGGTGATGCGCAAGAGCCTCGAGGCGGTCCGGGACCCGGAACTCAAGGAGATCATGGAGCGGGTCATGACCCGGGAGATCAGCCGACGCCGTCAGCGGGAGAAGCGCCGAGCTCCCGGAAGATATCCGACAGCTGATCTGAGTACCCCCCCGCCCGGCCGTAGATGAA
>JAJFUM010000300.1 GCA_021372415.1 Deltaproteobacteria bacterium | reverse complement strand
ACTGGAACTGCGTAAGGAAAACGCGGAAAATCAGGTCAGGATGGCTGATGCGGGGTACTTCCCCTATCTGGGCATGGGCGGTGCCTACCAGATGAACGACCGCAACGCTCCCCTGGGTCGGGAAGGCGACAACTGGCAGTTCATGGCCTTCCTCAAATGGGAACTCTTCGACGGGACGAAGCGGAAATATGAAAGGATCAAGGCCGGCCACCAAGTCTCTGAACTGGGAGAGCAGCTGGAAGGGATGAAGAAGCAGGTCTCCTTTCAAGTGGAGGAGGCCTGGCTGACCCTCGGGGAGGCCAGGAAAAACCTGGAGCTTGCCAAAGAGTCGCTTCGGACGGCCGAGGAGGGCCGACGGCTGGTGAGGGCCCGCTATGAAGGGTCCCTGTCGCCGATCGTGGACATGCTCGATGCCCAGTTGAGCCGCGATCACGCCGCGGCAAACTTGGTCGCCCAGGAAAACGAATATCAGATAGCGATCGCCTACCTCTGTTACGCCAGCGGTACGATCATGGCGGACCTGCAACTGGAGGAACCAAAGGGAGAAACACGATGAAGACGATCCTCAGATCAGGACGATCAAAGGGTTTCCGGCCGGTCGGCGCGGCGCTCCTGGTTGCCGGCCTTTTCCTGACCGGCTGCGGCGAGAAGACATCTGCGCCGACCCAGAGACCGGTCGTCAGCGGGGTAACGGTCGCCTCTCTGGCCCCCACTGTGGTCGATGAATTCTATGAAGCAGCAGGGACCGTCAAGGCCGCGCAGGTGAGTGATGTCGCCAGCCGTACGATGGGGCCGGTCACCTCGCTGATGGTCCGGGAAGGGGACCCTGTGGAAAAGGGCCAGCTTCTCCTGACTCTCGACGATGCCGATCTCCTCCAAAAGGTCAAGGCGGCCGAGGCGGCCCATCGTGAGGCGGCCAAGGCCATGGAGGCGGCCAGGCAGGGGCGGGAGCTCGCGGATGTCACCTACGAGCGGTACAAGAGGATGTACGATCAAAAGGCGATTTCGCGGCAGGAGATGGATCAGTTCGAGACCCAGAGGCAGGTGGCCTTGCTGGAGCAGGAGCGTTTGCAGGAGGCGGTGAGCCGCGCCGCAGCGGCCCTTGCCGAGGCCAGGATCCTCTTGGGCTTTGCCCGGGTGACCTCTCCGGTCAAGGGACGGGTAACCGAAAAGAGAACGGAGGTGGGCAGCATGGCCGTCCCCGGCATGCCGCTTCTCCGGGTGGAAAGCACGACGGCGTTTCAGGCGGAGCTCCCCATCGACGAGAGCCTCTCGGGCGACCTGCACATCGGCACCCCGGTGACGGTGACCATCGATGCCCTTGACAAGCGTTACACCGGCCGGATCGCTGAGGTCCTGCCCGCCGTAGACCCCCTCTCGCGCTCTTTTCTCATCAAGGTTCCCTTGGCCGGCCCCGGCCTCAGGAGCGGCCTTTACGCCAAGGTCCGGATCGCCCGGGGGAAGAGGGAGGCCCTCCTGGCGCCGCGAGCCGCCATTGTCGAAAAGGGACAGCTCACCGGCCTCTACACCGTGGACGGGCAGGGGCTGGTCACGTACCGGTTGGTGAGGACCGGCAAGTCCTACGACGGACAGTTGGAAATCCTGTCGGGCCTCAAACCTGGGGACCGCATCATTGTCGATGGCGTCCTGAAGGCCGTGGACGGGGGCCTTGTCGCTCCCGCGGGACGATAGGGGGGGAACCAAGCGCATGGAAAGGATGGGGATATCGGGGGCCATCGCCGGGGCCTTCATCCGGTCGAAGCTGACGCCGCTGATCGTTGTCGCCTCGCTCCTGATGGGGATCTTCGCCGTCATGGTCACGCCCCGCGAGGAGGAGCCGCAGATCCTGGTGCCGATGATCGACATCTTCGTCGCCTATCCCGGGGCCTCGGCCCGGGAGGTGGAGGACCGGGTCACCCGGCCCATGGAAAAACTTCTCTGGGAGATCCAGGGAGTGGAGTACGTCTACTCCATCGTCAAGCCGGGCCTCAATCTCACGATCGTCCGCTTCTACGTCGGCCAGGGCATGGAGGAGAGCATCGTCAGGCTCAACAACAAGCTGTCGGCCAACTTCGACCGGATCCCGCCGGGCGTCTCTCCCCCCTTGATCAAACAGCGATCCATCGACGATGTGCCGATCCTCGCCCTGACCCTCTGGAGCGACAGCGACCGCATCTCCGGTTACGAGCTTCGGCGGATCGGCTCGGAGCTCTGCGACGAGATCAAGAAGGACCAGGACGTCTCGGAGTTCACCCTCATCGGCGGGCAGAAAAGGCAGGTCCGGGTCACCTTGGACCCGGCTCGGCTCAGGGCCTATCACCTGTCCCCCCTCCAGATCGCCGGGGCCCTGCAGAAGGCGAACGTTCTGCTGCCCTCCGGCGTCTTCCCGGCCGGCAACCGGGAGATCCTCGTCGAGACAGGGGCCTTTCTCAGGAACGGCGAGCAGGTGGGCGGTGTTGTCGTCGGGCTCTTCGACGGCCGGCCGGTCTCACTCCGGGATGTGGCCCGGATCCAGGACGGTCCGGAGGAACCGGCCGCCTATGTCTTTATGGGGCTCGGGGCAGCGGCGTCCCGGAAGGGACTCCACAGCGCCTCGCCCGGACCCAAGGAGGCCGTCACGATCACGATCGCCAAGAAGAAAGGCGCCAACGCCAGCCTCGTCGCCCGCGAGGCGCTGGCCAAGGTGGAAGCCCTGAAGGGAAAGCGGATCCCCGGCGACGTCCACGTTACCGTGACGCGCAACTACGGCGACACCGCGAAGGAGAAGTCCGACGAGCTCCTCAAGCACATGCTGCTGGCCACCGTCGCCGTCGTCGTCCTGATCGCCCTCTTCCTCGGATGGCGGGAAGCGATCGTGGTCGCCGTCGCCGTCCCGGTGACGCTGTCCCTGACCCTTTTGATCAACTACCTGTACGGCTACACCCTGAACCGGGTCACCCTCTTCGCCCTGATCTTCTCGATCGGGATCCTGGTCGACGACGCCATCGTCGTGGTGGAGAACATCCACCGCCACTTCAAGCTCCGCCCGATTGAGCCGCTGACGGCGATCCTGGCCGTCGCCGAGGTGGGGAATCCCACCATCCTGGCGACCCTGGCCGTGATCGCGGCCCTCCTCCCGATGGCCTTTGTTTCGGGGCTGATGGGCCCCTACATGCGGCCGATCCCGATCGGGGCCTCGGCAGCCATGATCTTCTCGCTCCTGGTGGCCTTCATCGTCAGCCCCTGGCTGAGCTTCATCGTCCTGAAGAACGTCAAAAGGACAGAGGCCGCGGAAGAGGGCGGACGGATGTTGCGGATCTACGGGCAACTGCTCGCCCCTCTCCTGGAGAACCGCTTCAAGCGCCTGCTGGCCCTGGGGGCCGTATTCATCCTGTTTCTGGCGGCCGTCGCCCTGCTCCCCCTGAAGAAGGTCACCGTCAAGATGCTCCCCTTCGACAACAAGAGCGAACTCCAGGTGATCGTCGACATGCCCGAGGACCGGACGCTCGAGGAGACGGCGGCCCTCGCCCGGGAGATGGGCGAATACCTCCGGACCGTCCCCGAGGTCACCGACTACCAGGCCTATATCGGGACCGCAGGCCCCTACAACTTCAACGGTCTGGTGCGCCACTACTTCCTGCGTTCCGGAAGCGCCGTCGCGGACCTGCAGGTCAACTTCGTCGGCAAGGAAGATCGGAAGGACCAGAGCCATGTCATCGCCAAGCGGCTGCGCCCCCCCTTGAAGGCGATCGGCGACCGCTACGGTGCCCGGATCAAGGTGGCTGAGATCCCTCCGGGGCCTCCCGTCCTCGACACGCTGGTCGCCGAGATCTACGGACCGCGGGAGGAGCGGCGGATCGAAATCGCGCGCCAGATCAAGCAGATCTTCACGGAGACCGAAGGGGTCGTCGACGTCGACTGGTACGTGGAGGAGGACCGGCCCAGGATCCGTTTCACCGTCGACCAAGACCGGGCGGCCCGCGCCGGGATCAGTACCGAGGCAATCGCCCAGAACCTGAAGCTGGCCCTGGGCGGCATGGAGGCAGGCCTGATCCACCTGGAGAGGGAGAAGGAACCGGTCAGTCTCCTCCTTCGCATGCCGCTGGAGAAGCGGGCCTCCCTCGGCGATCTCCAATCCATCGGGATCCCGTCGCCGGCGGGCGCGCTGGTCCCGCTCTCCGAGTTGGCAAAGCGGGAGGACGGCATCGAGGAAAAGACCATCTACCGCAAGAACCTCAAGAACGTCACCTATGTCCTGGGAGACGTGGCGGGGACCGAGGAGAGCCCGGTGTACGCCATCCTGAAGATGAGGGAGGCAATTGACCGGCTGAAGCTCCCGGAGGGCTACCACCTCAGGCAGTACTCCACTCGCCAGCCCTGGCTGGAGGAAACCTACGCGATGAAGTGGGACGGGGAATGGCACATCACCTACGAGGTGTTCCGCGACCTGGGAATCGCCTTCGCCGCAGTCCTGATCCTGATCTACGTCCTGATCGTTGCCTGGTTCCGGAATTTCCTCACGCCTCTGGTCATCATGGCGCCCATCCCCCTGACCCTGGTGGGGATACTGCCGGGGCACTGGATCTTCAACGCCTTCTTCACCGCGACCTCGATGATCGGTTTCATCGCCCTGTCCGGGATCATCGTCCGGAACTCGATCCTCCTGGTCGATTTCGCCGAGATGGAGTGGAACGAAAAGGGCCACCTGGAACAGGCCCTGGTGATGGCCGGCGCCATCCGTTTTCGGCCGATCGTCCTGACCGCGGCCGCCGTGGTGGTCGGGTCGTTCGTGATGCTCTTCGATCCGATTTTCCAAGGACTGGCGATCGCCATGATGTTCGGAGCGGTCGGCGCGACCCTCCTGACCCTGATTGCGGTACCGCTTCTCTATTACGAGTTTTTCAAGGACAGACCCACCCCCCGGCCCGTGGGGCCGGATGCCGCCGACACGGGGGACGCGCAGGGTCCGGACGAAAAATAGCGCAGCACGGCAAGGACATCTTTGCGGGAGGAATCGAAGCATGACGGATGGGGCAAGGGGATACCGGGTATTTGTAAAGTTGATCGTCTGTGTCGCCGCGGTGATCCTGCTCTCGACGTTCGTCTCAGGCCTTTGGCAGCAGGGGCCGGAGGGCAAAAGGAAGCCCGCCCCCCTGGTCTATCGCGACGGGATGACGATCGCCGAATTCGGACGGGAGAACGGGCTTCCAAACGCCGTGCTGAGAAAGGCCCTCCGGCTCCAGGGTCAGGAGGATCTGGAAAAGAAGCTCGACCAACTGGGGCTGTCCCGCCCAGAAATCTCGGAGCGGATCGACCGGTCCCAGGCGCTTGAGACGGAATT
>JAJFUM010000276.1 GCA_021372415.1 Deltaproteobacteria bacterium | reverse complement strand
CTTTGCAAGCGTGCCCTATGCTCAAATCGCGTTGATCTATACCCTCTTCATCCTGTTTGAAACCTGGCCGGTTCCGCTGGCCGGATACCTGATCGATCGGTTCGGCATCCGCAAACTCATGCTTGTGGGCGCCGTTGGCATTCTCCTGGGCTGGCTGCTCGGGGGGACGGTGGCGACAACGGTGTTTCATCACTACATCACGTACGGCGTGATCGCCGGGACCGGCGCCGGCATCATCTATATTGCGACGGTGGCCAATGCCGTCAAGTGGTTCCCCGACAAGCGAGGGCTGGCGGCGGGGTGCACAGCCGCGGGATTTGGAGGCGGCTCGGCGCTCACGCTCATCCCCATTTCCGCCACCATCCAGAGCATGGGCTGGCAGGGCGCCATGGCGGCCTGGGGCATCGGCCAGGGTGTCGTGGCCATTGCCTGTGCCCTCGTTCTAATTCATCCCCCCACAGGATGGCTTCCTCCACACTGGGTGCCGCCCAAGGCGGTTGTGCAGACGAAGAAGCAATTTACGGCGAAGGAGATGCTGTCGACCAAAGAGTTTTACATCATGTACTTCATGTTCCTCATGGTCTGCACGGGCGGGCTGATGACGACGGGGAATCTCTCGCAGATCGCCAAGTCCCTCAACGTCTTCGACGCGAAGATCGGGGGCATCGCCATTGTGCCCGTCGTGGCGACCATCGCGGGGGTGACGAACGCCCTTGCCCGGATCATGTGGGGATCGATCTCGGATCGGTTCGGGCGGGAATACACGATGGCCTTCGCCTTCGCCCTGGAAGGCGTCCTCATCTTCCTGATGACGCAGATTTCAGGAAACCCGATGGCCTTCATGATCCTGATGCCCTTCGTGTTCCTGGCCTGGGGTGAAATTTACGCCCTGTTCTCGGCCATCACGGGAGATGTCTTCGGCGCGAAGAACGCCTCGGGCAATTACGGCATCATGTATACGGCCAAGGGGCTGGCGTCGATCATGGCCGGATGGGGCGCGGCCGCCGTGGCCGCCCTCTACGCCGGCTCCTTCTCGGTTCCCTACTACATCTCGTCCGTGTTCGATCTCATTGCGGCGGCCCTGGCCCTCTGGGTCCTGAGGCCGATCATCCGGAAGAGAATCGCCGAGGAAGTTAGGAAAGAGGCGTGAGAAAGCGGTTCGAGTTAACCGGGTAATCAACTTACTCTTACGGGGAGGGGAACAGGGCCGTGGAGACGGCGGACCTTGTTCCCTTCCTCTCTTTCAGAGGCTGTCATGAACATCCTGATTGCAGGCGGCGCCGGTGACGTGGGCGGGCATCTCGTCCGGGACCTCACCCGCCGGGGCCACTCGGTCCGGGTTCTCGATCGAGCGGAGAAAACGGCAGCATTGAGAAATGCCATACGGGGGGACCTGTCGGACCCCGCCGCCGTCCGGGCCGCCGTGAAGGGCATGGATGCCGTCGTCAACCTGGCCTGGAGCTTTTCCGACGATGCCGCGGTGATCTTCGGCGAGGACGTGAAGGGCCACGTCCATCTCCTGGAGGCGGCCTGCGCCTGCAAGGTCAAGAGCTACGTCTACGCAAGCACGGCCGTCGTGTACGGAAAGGCCGTGGAGCACCCCGTAACGGAGTCGCACCCGTGCCTCGTCGCCGAGGCCCGCAAGCCTCTCTACGCCCTGGGCAAGGTCGCGGCGGAAGAACTCTGCCGGCATTCCTTCAAGGCACGGGGCCTCGCCACGACGGTCCTTCGCTTCTGGTGGGCCTACGGCGCGACCATCGGGGGCAGCAACCTGCGCGACCTCGTACGGAAGGCCATCCACAACCAGCCCCTCGAGATGGTGCCCGATGCGGGCGGGGCCTTTCTGACCATGACCGACCTGGCCCGGGCTGTCGAGCTTTCGCTGTCAAGCCCCGCCGCGGCGGGCCGCGTCTACAACGTGGGCAGCCTGTTCATGACCTGGAAGGAGATCGGGCAGATCATCGTCGGGCTGACCGGGTCGACGTCGGAAGTGAAGATGACCCCCTCGGGCGATTGGCGCGGGCCCGCATTTTTGAACGAGGTCTGGGACCTCGACTGGTCACGGGCGAGGCAGGAACTGGGCTACGAGCCCGCGGAGACGGCCGATGCCATGAAAGCCGCCTTCCGGGAGGCCTTGGCAGACTGTGTCGCCCGGGTCCGCGGGGAGGGCCGAGCCACGTAGCCCGACCGCGTGCAACCGGCGCACGGAAGAGAAAGGCCCCTCGCTCGAGGCGGCCTTTTTTGTTGCCCCTCGACAATCGGGCGATCCCGTGATAGGTCCCTGTGGCAGAAATCCACCGATCCCGGACAGGGCAGGGGGACACATGATCGCGACACGAATCACCGAGATGTTCGGAATCCGGCACCCCATCCTCTGCGGGGCCATGATGTGGCTCTGCAAGCCGCCCCTGTGCGCAGCCATTTCCGAGGCCGGCGGACTGGGCAACCTCACGGCGGCCAACTACGAGACGGAGGACGCCTTCCGGGCCGCCATCGGCGAGGTCCGGGCCCGTACCGCAAGGCCCTTCATGGTCAACGTCACCATCCTGCCGTCGGTGCGGATCTCGGGGGCCCATCACAAGATGTATCTCCGGGTCTGCGCCGAGGAGAAGGTGGCCGGCGTGGAGATCTCCGGCGCCCCCATCGACAAGGCCTGCGGGCCGGAGTTCATGGAGATGCTGCGCAAGGCGGGGGTCCGGATGTTCCACAAGGTGGGCTCCGTGCGCCACGCCCTCCACGCCCAGGAGGCGGGCTACGACGGCGT
>JAJFUM010000263.1 GCA_021372415.1 Deltaproteobacteria bacterium | reverse complement strand
GGCGGCTGTGTTGACCAGCCCGCGGGTTTCCTTCGTCATCGGGGTATGGATCGTGATGACGTCGGCCTGGGCATAGAGCTCATCCAGGGTCACCAGGGTGAGCCCCGCCTTCTCCGCCGCCTCCGGGGTGATGAAGGGATCGTAGGCGACCACCTTCATCTTGAGCCCCTGGGCCCGGTCGGCGACGATGCTGCCGACCCGGCCGATGCCGATGATCCCGATGGTCTTGTTGAGAAACTCGCGTCCCGTAAACTTGGTTTTCTCCCATTTGCCGGCCTTCATGGATGCCGTCGCCTGGGGGATGTACCGAACCAGGGACAGCATCATGGCGATGGCATGCTCGCCGGTCGTGACGGCGTTGCCGCCCGGGGTGTTCATGACGACGATCCCCCGCTTGGTGGCCGCCGGGATGTCCACGTTGTCCAGACCGATGCCGGCCCGGCCGATGATGGCCAGCCTGTCCGCCAGATCGATGATCTCCTGCGTGACTTTGGTGGCGCTGCGGATGACCAGGGCGTCATAATCCTTGATGACCGCCTTGAGTTCGTCAGGCGTCATCTTGGAATGGACATCGACCTCGATCCCCGGGGTCTTCTTGAGTATCTCAATACCTTCTACAGACAGATTGTCGCTAATCAGAATCCTCTTCATGGTTTGCCTCCAGTGGAAGTCTATAGAGCGGCGCTCTTTTCCCCGTACACCTTCTCCAGTTCGGCGATCGCGGCGCGGATGTCGCCGGGGTCGATCGTGGGCCCGCACCAGAAGCGGAAGCCCGCCGGGGCGTCCTTGTAGGAGCCGGTGTCGTAGGCGACCTTCCGTTTTCCCATCTCGCCAGCGATCCCCTTGAGGAACTTGGCCTGTTCCTCCTTGGGAAGGGCCCGGACCTTCGGGCCCACCACGGAGAGGCAGACCGAGGTGTTGGAGCGGGTCTCCGGGGAGGCGGCCAGGAACTCGATCCAGTCGGTCTTGGCGACCCACTCCTCGATGACCTTGAGGTTCGCCAGGCTCTTGGCGATGAGGCCCTGAAGGCCGATTCCGTCCGCCCACGTCAGGGCGTCCAGGTAATCCTCCACGCACAGGAGCGAAGGGGTGTTGATCGTGTCGCCCTCGAAGATCGCCCGGTTGAGCTTGCCGCCTTTCTTCAGGCGGAAGATCTTGGGGAGCGGCCAGGGCGGGTCGTAGGATTCGATCCGCTCCACAGCCCGGGGGCTCAGGACCAGCATGCCGTGGCCCGCCTCGCCGCCGAGGCACTTCTGCCAGGAGAAGGTGACCACGTCGGTCTTGGACCAGTCAATCGGCATGGCGAAGGCGGCGCTCGTGGCGTCGCAGAGGGCCAGACCCTTCCGGTCGGCCGGGATCCAGTCCCAGTTGGGGATCCTGACGCCGCTGGTGGTCCCGTTGGCCACGAATACCACGTCCTGGTTCCAGTCGACAGCCGCAAGGTCCGGGATCTGCCCGTAATCGGCCCTCATGATCGTGGGGTTGAGCTTGAGCTGCTTGGTGACGTCCGTCGCCCATCCTTCCGAGAAGCTCTCCCAGACCAGGACCGTGACGGGCCTGGCGCCCAGAAGGCTCCACATGGCGGCTTCGAAAGCCCCCGTATCCGAGGCCGGCATGATGCCGGCCAGGTAGTTCTCCGGGATACCGAGTATCCGCTT
>JAJFUM010000256.1 GCA_021372415.1 Deltaproteobacteria bacterium | reverse complement strand
AGTTCCCCGGCCATCTTGCGGGCGATTTCACGACCCTTGCTGACGGCACGCTCCATGCCGCCGGTCTCCTGAATGACGATTTTCTCCACCCACCTGTTCCGATCCGCGATCCGTTGATGAACGGCATCCAAGGAGACGGCTTCACAGCCCAGGCTAACCAGGATGACACCGCCGACATTGGGGTTCAGACCCAAACCCACCAGTGTTCTGGTAATGATGTCGTTGTCCGGCTGTAATTGCCCACACCCCTTGTTGTGCAAAAGCGGACGGCAGATAGGATGTTCCTGGGCGATGGCTTCCGCGACTTCGTTGGCGCAAAATACCGTGGGTATTACGGCCACGTAGTTCCTGGTCCCGACGCTATTGTCACCTTCTCTTTTGTATCCCCAGAACGTTTCCATCAGCATCCTCTCAGACTCCTGACATTGGCGATGTGGACATGTTCGCCCGGACGAATCTCCCGGGTAGCAGCACCGATCGATTCACCGTATTTGATGATTTTTCCCCCGGTGGCGATTTTGACCAGTGCAATCTTATGGGCCAAGGGGATATGGTCGATGGCCTCGATTCTGAGCAGGCTGCCGTCATCGGATAGGACGGACGCTTCTGCTCCCTCTGGAATGTCGGTCAGGGCGGTGGCCACGTTATCCGCCGAGTTGATTTTCAAGGCCTTGAATGGTTGGTTCTGCTTCAACGTCATGGATAAACCCCACTGTGTTTAAGAATGCACCCCGCAGGGGTCGTTAAAAATTGGTCGTTTTTTTCTCCGTGATCATTCGCTCCAGGTTGTCGATGACCTCCTTCTTGACGTTGGTCAGATGGAAGGCCAAGGCGTCACGCGCCTTGGTAATATCCCTGGCCAGCACCGCCTTCAAGATGACCTCATGCTCGCGGTCGACGATTTCCGCCGGACGAGCCGATAGGTAATTGCCCCGATATTTTAGATAGAGCAGGTCGTACAGGTTCTTCAGAATCCGGAGATGTACGTGCCACCTGGCGATGGAGGCCAGGGCTAGGTGGAATTCCATATCTCTGAGTAACCGTTCGTTTAAGAAAGAGGCCCGATCCGCTTTCAAATGGTCATCCAAGGCCTTTTTCAGAGCGGTTTCGTCTTCCTCGTTCATCCGCATCAAGGCTTCGGGCAGCAGATTCAGCTCCAGAACCTGCCTGAGATCATAAACCTGGCTGACTTCATCCAGGCTGAAGGGTTCAACATAACAGCCCCGATTGGGCTCTTGTCGGACCAATCCTTGGAATTCAAGCCATTTAAGGGCTTGAATGACCGGAGTGGGGCTCATTCCCAGCTTTTTGGACAGATCACGATAAGGGATTTTCTGCCCTGGAACGATTTCGCCATGAAAAAGCATCTTTCGAATGCTCTTGTAGGCTTTCTGGGCAAGGTTCGCATCCTCTTGCTGCTCGGGGGAGTTCTTTTTCGTGGTCATATCGCTAATCCTCTCCTCTTCGTCATGGCCCCCATTTCTGGTGATCATTGGGTTCCATTTCTGGCATCGTCATGGATAGTCCAGTCAGCCGAGAAACGATCTTTTTATATAATTACAAATGTAATTACATTTGTAATTACTAATTCTCCTATAAAAAGTCAAGAATTTTTTAATTTATCGTTCTTCTCTGGATGTTCCGTTGGCCCGGTTGTGGAAGGGACGAAAGACTTCTGGAAGAGATTAGGAATTCGCAGATTCAGGAAACGTTGGAGGAATTCAAGCAGTTTGCCGGCAGGACGCGGTTACGGCCCGGCCACCGACGCCCCCATCTGTCCTGTCCTGAAAAGGGCCCCTGGCGTCGTGCACTCGGCCAGGCAGAGGGATGAAGAGGCGCTACTCACTCTATACTCGACCCTCGAGGCAGAACTTCCCGAGGGTCTTCGGGGGGGGCAGGGGGTAGTCGCCGCTGTAGCAGGCCAGGCAGAAGTGCTCCCGGCCCATTCCCGTGGCCTGCACCATCCCCTCGAGCGATAGGTAGTGCAGGCCGTCCAAGCCGATGAAGGAGGCGATGGCCGCCTCGTCCTGCTCGGCGGCGATGAGCTCCCCGCGCATGGAAAAGTCTATCCCGTAAGGACAGGGATGGCGCGTCGGCGGACAACTGACAACCATATGGATCTCCCCGGCCCCACTCTCCCTCAGGCGCCGGACGCGGTTCCGGCTCGTGGTCCCGCGGATGATCGAATCCTCGACGATGACGATCTTTTTGCCCTCGATGAGCGGCTGGACGGGGTTGAGCTTGACCCGAACGCCGAAGTCCCGCATCGCCTGGCTCGGCTGGATAAAGGTCCGCCCCACGTAGTGGTTCCGGATCATCCCCATCTCGAAGGGAAGCTTGCTCTCCTCGGCGTAACCCAGGGCCGCGTAGTTCCCCGAGTCGGGGAAGGGCATGACGAAGTCCACCTCCGGCCGGTACTCCAAAGCGAGCCGATGACCCAGCCTCTTGCGGCAGAGGTAGACGTTCTGGCCGAAGACCTGACTGTCGGGCCGGGAAAAGTAGATCAGTTCGAAGATGCAGTGGCTGGGCCTCACGTTCGGGAAAGGCGTCAGGCTGTGGAGCCCCTTCTCGTCAATGATGACGATCTCGCCGGGAAGGACGTCCCGGACATACCTGGCCCCCACCAACTCGAAGGCGCAGGTCTCCGACGAGACGACCCAGCCGCCGTTCAGGCGGCCCAGGGAGAGTGGCCGGAAACCCCGGGGATCGCGGACGGCGATCACCTGATTGCGCGTCAGCATGACGATGCTGTAGGCCCCCTGAACCTGGGCAAGGGCCTTGGTCAGGGCCTCCTCGATGCCCGCCTTCAGATGGGGGGCCATCAGGTGGACGATCACCTCGGAATCCATCGTTGACTGGAAGATCGAGCCCCGCTCTTCAAGTTCCGCCCGCAGCTCCAGGGCGTTGATCAGGTTCCCGTTGTGGGCCAGGGCATAGTACTCGTCGGCATGGTGGACCAGAAAGGGCTGGGCATTGGAGAGGACCGACGAGCCTGTCGTGGAGTATCGGACGTGGCCGATCGCCAGGCGGCCGGGGAGCTTGCCGAGGATCTCTTCCCGGAAGACCTCCGAGGCGAGGCCCATCCCCTTGTGCGCGAGGACCTGGCAGCCGTCCGCCACGGCGATCCCGGCGCTCTCCTGGCCCCTGTGCTGGAGGGCGAAAAGGCCGAAGAAGGTCACCCGCGAGGCCTCCTCGTGGCCGTAGACGGCAAAGACGCCGCACTCCTCGTGTGGCCGGTCCTGGTCCCGTTCCTCCTCCATGATCTTCTCCCCTGCATCCAAACCGTTCATGGGTCCCCTACTATCCGGTCCTTTCCGTCTGCTTGACCTTGGCTCTTTTTCGCAGCCCTTCTCCGTACAGCACCTTTATGCTTCTTTCGTCTCCCGGCGGTGGTACGTCTGGAGCGGGATGACCTCCCAGGGCGATTGCCGAAGGGCGTCGATCGCCTCGGCCAGGGCCCGGGCGCCGGAGAGCGTCGTCGTGTAAAGGACGTTGTAGACCAAGGCTCCCCGCCGGAGGTGGTAGGCATCCTTCCGTGAGGATTGCCGGCCCTGACTCACGTTGATCACCAACTGGATGTCACCGTTTTTGATCCGGTCCAAAACGTTGGGCCGCCCTTCGCTCACCTTGAGGGCCATCTCCACGTCGATTCCGTGGGATCGCAGCCGCTCCGCCGTCCCTGCCGTGGCGGCAATCTGGAATCCCATCCGGGCAAAGGCCTGAGCCACCGGGACGATCCGGTCCTTGTAGGCGTCGTGGACGCTGATGAACACCCGTCCGGCCAGCGGCATCTTGAAACCCACGGCCATCTGCGACTTGGCGAAGGCCATGCCAAAGGAGCGGTCGATCCCCATGACCTCGCCGGTCGATTTCATCTCCGGCCCCAAGAGGATATCCACACCCGGGAAGCGGTTGAAGGGAAAGACCGCTTCCTTGACGGAGATGTGCCTGGGCCGGATGGGCTCGGTGAACCCCAGCTCCTGAAGGGTCTTGCCGAGCATCACCTTCGTGGCGAGCTTGGCCAGGGGAACGCCGATCGCCTTGCTGACGAAAGGGATCGTCCGGGAGGCACGGGGGTTCACTTCGAGGACGTAGAGCTCACCGTCCTTGATCGCGTATTGGATGTTCATGAGCCCCACGACATGGAGCTCCTCGGCGATGAGGATCGTCTGACGCTCGATACGTTCCAGGAGCTCAGGGCCGAAGGTAATCGTCGGCAACGAGCAGGCGCTGTCCCCGGAGTGAATCCCCGCCTCCTCGATGTGCTCCATGATCCCGGCGACGACGGTCGTCTTTCCGTCGCTGATCGCGTCCACATCCACCTCGATCGCATCCTCGAGGAACTTGTCGATCAGGATCGGGTGGCCCGGTGAGACTTCGAGGGCCCGCACCATGAAGGCCTTCAGGCTTTTCGTGTCATAGATGATCTCCATCGACCGGCCGCCCAACACATAGGAAGGGCGGACCAGGACCGGGTAGCCGATCCGCTCGGCGGCCCGGACCGCCTCGTCGATATCCATGGCCGTGTCGTTCGCAGGCTGGCGGAGCTTCAGGCGGTTCACGATCTCCTGGAAGCGCTTGCGGTCCTCCGCCCGGTCGATCGCGTCTGGGGATGTCCCCAGGATCGGCGCCCCGGCCGCTTCAAGCCCGCGGGCCAGATTCAGCGGGGTCTGGCCGCCGAACTGGACGATGACCCCCTGCGGCTGTTCGGTCTTCAGGATGTGCAGGACATCCTCCAGGGTCACCGGCTCGAAGAAAAGCTTGTCCGAGGTGTCGTAGTCGGTGCTCACCGTCTCGGGGTTGGAATTGACCATGATGCTTTCGTAGCCCATCTCCCTCAGGGCAAAGGAGGCATGGACACAGCAATAGTCGAACTCGATCCCCTGGCCGATACGGTTCGGGCCACCTCCCAGGATGACGACCTTGGGCTTCG
This sequence comes from Deltaproteobacteria bacterium, assembly GCA_021372415.1. GTDB lineage: Bacteria > Desulfobacterota > Syntrophia > Syntrophales > UBA5619 > JAKAFS01. The sequence goes on along the minus strand of JAJFUM010000256.1, from coordinate 17,827 downwards.
TGGAAGGCCTGGTCTCATTCTCCTGCTCGTAGGTGGAGTAGTAGTAGGGCGTGTAGGCCTCGAACTCCGCCGCGCAGGTGTCGACAAGCTTGTAAACCGGGACGATTCCGGCCTCGAAGCGGCGGGCTCGGATCTCCTCCTCGGTGAGGCCCCAGAGGCCGGCCAGATAGCGGTCGGAAAACCCCTGGCGCTTGGCCTCATAGAGGTTCTCGGCCGTGGGCGGAAGGTTTCGGATCTGGGCCTCCGCCTCGACGAGCGACCGGATCTGGTCGAGAAACCAGGGGTCGATCTTGGTGAGCTGTTGGATCTCCCCCAGCGTCAGCCCGTGATGAAAGGCGGTGGCGACATAGAACAGGCGCAGCGAATTGGGCGTCCTGAGTTTCTCCTCGAGGAATTCCAGGGGAGCGGCGCCATCCGGTATCTCGGCCAGCAGGCCGAACCGCTTGATCTCCAGGGAGCGGATCGCCTTCTGGAGGGCCTCCCGGAAGGTCCGGCCGATGGCCATCGTCTCGCCCACGGACTTCATCGAAGTGGTGAGGAAATCCTCCGTTTCAGGAAACTTCTCGAAGGTCCAGCGGGGGATCTTGACGACGCAGTAGTCGATCGTCGGCTCGAAGGAGGCCATCGTTTCGCGGGTGATGTCGTTGGGGATCTCGTCGAGGGTGTAACCCACGGCGAGCTTCGCGGCGATCTTGGCAATGGGGAAGCCCGTCGCCTTCGAGGCCAGGGCCGAGGAGCGGGAGACCCGCGGGTTCATCTCGATCACGATCATCTCGCCGGTGGCGGGGTGAACCGCGAACTGGACGTTGGAGCCGCCGGTTTCGACGCCGATCTCCCGCATGATCGCGATCGCCGCGTCGCGCATCTTCTGATACTCCACGTCGGTCAGGGTCTGGGACGGGGCGACGGTGATCGACTCACCGGTGTGGACTCCCATGGGATCCAGATTCTCGATGGAACAGATGATGACGCAGTTGTCGGCCCGATCGCGCATCACCTCGAGCTCGAATTCCTTCCAGCCGAGGGCCGACTGCTCCAGCATGATCTCGTGGATCATGGAGGCATCGAGGCCCCCCTTGGCGATCTCGGCGAGCTCTTCGCGGTTGTAAGCGACGCCGCTGCCTGTCCCGCCCAGGGTGAAGGAGGGCCGGACGATGATCGGGAAACCGATCTCGGAAGCGATGGCGAAGACCTCGTCCATCGATCGGGCGAAACCGCTCATGGGGACCTTGAGGCCGATCTTCTCCATGGCCTCCCGGAAGAGCTGACGGTCCTCGGCCTTGTGGATCACCGAGAGCGAGGCCCCGATCATCTCGACGCCGTATTTCTCAAGGACCCCGGCCTCGGCCACGGCCACGGCGGTGTTGAGGCCCGTCTGGCCGCCCAGTGTGGGCAGGAGGGCATCGGGGCGCTCCTTGGCGATGATCTTTTCGAGAGCCTCGGGGGTGATCGGCTCGATGTAGGTCCGGTCGGCCGTCCCGGGATCAGTCATGATCGTTGCCGGGTTGGAGTTGACGAGGACCACCTCGTATCCCTCCTCCTTGAGGGCCTTGCAGGCCTGGGTCCCCGAGTAGTCAAACTCGCAGGCCTGGCTGATGATGATGGGCCCCGAGCCGATGATCAAGATCTTCTTGATGTCCGTCCGCTTCGGCATCTTCCTTCCTTGTCCCTCTTCCTATTCCTACCTCCCGCAGAGGAGGCCTTTCCTTGCCGCTGCTCACCGTCGCGGTGAGGATGGAACGCTTATTCCCACTCGATCGTGCTGGGCGGCTTCGAACTGATGTCGTAGACCACCCGGTTCACGCCCCGCACCTCGTTGATGATCCGGTTGGACACGCGGCTGAGAAGGTCATGGGGAAGCCGCGCCCAATCCGCCGTCATGGCGTCCTCGCTGGTCACCGCCCGGACGGCGATGATGTATTCGTAGGTCCGCAGGTCCCCCATGATCCCGACGCTCTTGATCGGCAGGAGGACCGCGAAGGACTGCCAGAGTTTCCGGTAGTAATTCCCCGCCCGGATCTCCTCGAGCAAGACCGCGTCGGCGTTCTTGAGGATGTCGAGGCGCTTCGCCGTTACCTCGCCAACGATCCTGACGGCCAGACCCGGTCCCGGGAACGGCTGGCGCCAGATGACGTCGTCGGAAAGGCCGAGCTCCTTCCCAAGGAGCCGCACCTCGTCCTTGAAGAGGTGCTTCAGGGGCTCGACAAGCTTGAGCTTCATCCGCTTGGGGAGACCGCCCACGTTGTGGTGGGACTTGATCACGGCCGTGGGACCGCCAAAGGCCGACCGGGATTCGATCAGATCCGGGTAGAGGGTCCCCTGACCGAGGAACTCCGCCCCCTTGATCTTCTTGGCCTCCTTTTCGAAAACCTCGATGAAGGTCCGGCCGATGATCTTGCGCTTCCGCTCCGGATCCGTGATCCCCTTGAGGCGGCTGAGGAAGACCTTCTGTGCCTTGGCAAAGCGGACATTCATACTGAGGTGTTTGGCGAAGAGAACCCGGACCTTCTCGGCCTCGCCCAGACGCAGCAGACCGTTGTCCACGAAGACGCAGGTGAGTTGGCGGCCGATCGCCCTGTGGAGGAGGACCGCCGCAACCGAGGAATCGACGCCGCCCGACAGGCCGAAGATGACCCGTTTGTCGCCGACCGTGGCGCGGATTTCGGCCACCGCATCTTTGACGAAGGCGTTCATGGTCCAGCTCTTGGCGCATCCGCAGACGCCGAAGAGAAAATTCTCCAGGATATGCTTGCCCCGCTCCGTGTGGACGACCTCCGGATGGAACTGGAGGCCGTAGAAGCGGCGTTTGACGTCCTCAGCGGCGGCCACCTCGGTATTCTCGGTGGAGGCGGTAATCCTGAACCCCGCCGGCAGGCTTCCGATCTGATCGCCGTGGCTCATCCAGCAGCGCGTCCGCTTCTCCACCCCCTCGAAGAGGCCCGCCGTTTTCTTGATGGCAAGTTCCGCGAAGCCGTACTCCCGTTTCGTGGACCGGATCACCTTGCCCCCCAGGGCGTCCACCATGAACTGAAGGCCGTAGCAGATCCCCAAGACCGGGATCCCCATCTCAAGGATCCCCTTGTCCACCCGCGGGGATCGCGCCTCGTAAATGGAGGCGGGCCCCCCGGAGAGGATGATCCCCTCGGGCCGGAGCAATCGGATCTTTTCGAGGCCGATCTCCGGCGGCTCAATCTGGCAGTAAACCTGGTGTTCCCGGACGCGCCGGGCGATGAGTTGGTTGTACTGGGATCCGAAATCGATGATCAGGATCACGCTTGATCCTCCTTTTCCAACAAGGTGGTTGCTTTTCCCTCCTTGTCCATCAGGGCAATGAACTCATCGAAGAGATGGGAAGCCTCGTGGGGTCCCGGCGCCGCCTCGGGATGGTGCTGGACGCTGAAGGCTGCGTGTTCCGGGTATCGAAGCCCCTCGGAGGTGCAGTCGTTGAGGTTGTTCTGGATCGAATCCTGTCCCGCCGGGAGGGATTCGGGAACGACGACAAACCCGTGGTTCTGGGAAGTGATCTCGACCCGCCCGCTTTCGCAGTTCTTCACCGGCTGGTTGATTCCATGGTGGCCGAACTTGAGCTTCTCGGTCCTCCCCCCCATGGCCTGGCCCAAGATCTGGTGGCCCAGACAGATGCCGAAAATCGGGACCTTTCCCAGGAGAGCCCGGACCGTCGCGACGATATGGGGAAGGGCCGCCGGGTCGCCGGGGCCGTTGGACAGCAACACCCCCGCCGGAGCCAAGGCGAGGATCTCCTCCGCCGGAGCCGCAGCCGGCAGGACCAGGACCTCGCACCCCCTCTCCTCCAGGTTCCGGAGGATATTGTACTTGACGCCGCAGTCCAAGACCACGACACGCCGTTTGCCTCCCCGCAGCGTCCCAGGAGGGGGCAGGAACCGGGGTTTTCCGCTCCGCCAGAGGTAGGGGTCCCGGCAGGTCACCAATTTCACGAGGTCCCGTCCGACGAGGCCCGGATAGGCACGGACACGCCGGAGGAGGTCCTCCGTGTCTGCCGTTTCCGTGCTGAGGACCCCCCGCATGGCGCCGGTGATTCGGATCCGCCGGGTCAGGGCCCGGGTGTCGATGCCCTCGACCCCCAATTTGCCCTGGGCTTCCAGGAATGCCTTCAGGCTCCGGTCGGCTCGCCAATTGCTGGGATAGGCTTCGTACTCACGGACGACGAACCCCTCGAGGTGGATCCCGGCCGATTCCATGTCCTCGGGATTGATCCCCGTGTTGCCGATGAGCGGGTAGGTCATCGCGACGATCTGCCCCCGGTAGGAGGGGTCGGTGAGGATCTCCTGGTAACCGGTCATCCCCGTGTTGAAGACCACCTCCCCCATGACCTCGCCGTTTCCGGCAAAGGCCCGTCCCCGGTACACGCTCCCATCCTCCAAGACCAGCAGGGCCTGGCGCCGTTTATTGTCCAGCATCACGAACCGCCTTTTCTCTCCGGGCGATCCCCCTCGATCGCCCTAAAAAAGAAAAAGGAGTTACCAGAAAGATTTCCATTCGTAAAGGAAAATCCGATAACTCCCCCTTCCTGATGTGGACAGCAACCTGACGCTAAAGCATCGGCAGGTAGCGGTCGATTTCGAACTGGCTCACATGGATCCGGAAACGGTCCCACTCCACCTTCTTGTTATCGATGAACTTTTCGAAGATATGATCCCCCAGGGTGTCACGGACGAGTTTGCTTCCCTGGACGGCGTTAAGCGCCTCGTAAAGGCTTCCGGGCAACGACGTGATCCCCGCCTTGGCACGGGCCTTCTCGTCCATCTCGAAGATGTCCTCTTCCACCGGATCGGGCAGCGGATAGCCCTTCTCGACCCCTTTCATTCCAGCGGCCAGCATGACGGCGAAAGCCAGATAGGGGTTGCAGGAGGGGTCAGGCGAGCGGTATTCCATCCGGGTCGCCTTCTCCTTGCCCGGCTTGTACATGGGGACGCGGATCATGGCGGAACGGTTGCGGCGCGCCCAGGAAACGTAAACCGGGGCCTCATAGCCGGGGACGAGCCTCTTGTAGGAGTTGATCCACTGGTTGCAGATCCCGGTGATCTCCGGGGCATGGGCCAGGATCCCGGCGATGTAATGCTTGGCCAGCTTCGAGAGGTTGTACTTGTCCCGGCCGTCGTAGAAGGCGTTCTTGGACCCCTTGAAGAGCGACTGATGGACGTGCATGCCGCTGCCGTTCTGACCGAAGACGGGCTTCGGCATGAAGGAGGCGTAAACGCCGTTCTGGCGGGCGATCTCCTTGACCGCGGTGCGGTAGGTCATGACCTTATCGGCCATCCGGAGGCCCTCGTCGTAGCGCAGGTCGATCTCGTGCTGGCTCGGGGCAACCTCGTGATGGCTGTACTCCACCCGGATCCCCATATCCTGAAGGGCGAAGATCGTCTGGCGTCGCAGGTCCGTCGCCCGGTCCACGGGGAGGCCGTCGAAGTAGCCGCCCATGTCAAGGAACTCGGGGGCCTTGTCCGAGGCGAAGTAGAAATATTCCAACTCCGGGCCGACGTAGAAGGTGTAGCCCTGGTCGCTGACCTTCTTGAGCGTCCTCTTCAGGACGTAGCGGGGGTCCCCCTCATAGGGCTTTCCGTCCGGAGTGAAGATGTCGCAGATCATCCTGGCGACGGGGCGGTCGGCGGGCCGCCAGGGGATGATCTGGAAGGTGGTGGGATCGGGCATGGCGATCATGTCGCTCTCCTCGATCCGGCAGAACCCCTGGATGGAGGAGCCGTCGAAGCCCATCCCCTCCTCCATCCCCTCCTCCAACTCCGAGGGGGTGATGGAGAAGATCTTCTGGACCCCGAGGACGTCGGTGAACCAAAACTGGATGAAACTGACGTTCTTCTCCTTGACGACCTTCAACACATCCTTTTTGGTCTTTAATTCAAACATGGCCGAATCCTTTCTGTTGAGGGTTATTCAACTGACCGCGGATCATAGCTTGAACAGCAGATCCGCATAGGTCGGCACCGGCCACATGTCCTTGGGAACGATCTCTTCCAAAGCGTCGATGTCGGTGCGTAGGATCTTCATGGCCGTGACGACTTGATCACGATAGGCCTCCGCCTTCTTGACCGTGTCGGCTATCCCCTGCGCCTTGGCTGTTGCAGTTTCGAGCTTGCCGAGGTTCTTGTAGGCCGACGCCAGGAGCCCGCTGACCTTCTTCAACAGGCCCTCCTGGACGGGAGCTGAAACCGATACATCCTTGAAGCTCGCGATCGACTCGGCCAGGAAAGTGGCGTATTCGGTCGCCGCAGGCAGAAACTGCCGGGTCACCATGTCGATGGCGGTCCGGGCCTCGATGTTGATCTGTTTGGCGTAGGTATCGATATAGATGTCGTAGCGGGAGTGCATCTCCTTGTGCGTGATCACTCCGTATTTCTCGAAAAGTTTTAGTGACTTATCCGAGATGAAGGCCTTTAGGGCATCCACGGCGTTCGTGACGTTGGGCAATCCCCGACGGGCTGCCTCCTTGGGCCAGTCCGCGGCATAGTTGTTGCCGTTGAAGATCACGCGGTTGTGTTTCTGGTAGGTCTCCTTGATGATCGCCGCCGCTTCGGCGTTCTTGTTCTTGGCCTTCTCCAGGCGCGTGGCGATCTCGTCGAATGCCTCAGCGGCGACCGTGTTCAGGGCAACGTTGGGTCCGGCGATCGACTGGGAGGACCCAACCATCCGGAACTCGAATTTGTTCCCCGTGAAGGCAAAGGGCGAGGTCCGGTTCCGGTCCGTGTTGTCCTGTGGGATCGCCGGCAGGGTGTCGACGCCGACCTGGACGAACTGGGCGTTCTTCGTCGAGACCTTCTGGCCCTTGGCCAGCTTCTCGAGGATCTCCGTCAGCTCATCGCCCATGAAGATGGAGATGATTGCCGGAGGCGCCTCGTTGGCCCCCAGACGGTGATCGTTGCCTGCATGGGCGCAGGTGGCTCGGATGATGTCCGCATGGGTGTCCACGGCCTTGATCAGCGCGCTCAGGACCAAGAGGAACTGGACGTTTTCGCTCGGCGTATGGCCCGGTTCCAGGAGATTGATGCCGTCGTCCGTGGAGAGGGACCAGTTGTTGTGCTTGCCGGAGCCGTTGATGCCGGCGTAAGGCTTTTCGTGGAGCAGGCAGACCAGATCGTGCCGCAGGGCCACCTTCTGCATGGTCTCCATGACGAGCTGGTTGTGGTCGGTGGCGATATTCGTCGTGGCAAAGATGGGGGCCATCTCGAACTGGGCCGGGGCCACCTCGTTGTGCTGGGTTTTGGAGGTGATGCCCATCTTCCAGAGTTCGGTGTTGAGATCGTGCATGTAAGCGGAGATCCGGTCCTTGATGGCCCCGAAGTACTGATCCTCCAGTTCCTGGCCCTTGGGCGCCGGGGCGCCGAAGATCGTCCGCCCGGCCAGCATCAGGTCGATCCTCTCCAGATAGAACTTCTTGTCCACGAGGAAATACTCCTGTTCGGGGCCGACGGTGGAGGTGATTTTCGTGGAGGTGGTGTTGCCCAGGGCCCTGAGGACCCGCAGGGCCTGCTTCGAGACCGCCTTCATGGAGCGCAGGAGGGGGGTCTTCTTGTCGAGGGCCTCTCCGTAGTACGAGTAGAAAGCCGTGGGAATCGTCAGGGTCACGTTTCCGGCCACGTCGGTCTTCAGGATCGCGGGGGAGGTGCAGTCCCAGGCCGTATAGCCTCTGGCCTCGAAGGTGCTGCGCAGACCGCCGCTGGGAAACGACGAGGCGTCCGGCTCGCCCTGGATCAACTGCTTGCCGGAGAACTCCATGAGGGTCCCGCCATCGGTCGTCGGGCAGATAAAGGAATCGTGCTTTTCCGCCGTGAAACCCGTCAGGGGTTGAAACCAATGGGTATAGTGAGTCGCCCCTTTCTCGAGGGCCCAATCCTTCATGGCATTGGCCACGACCTCGGCCACATCGGGCCGCAGGGGCAGATCCTTCTCAATGGTCTGCCGGAGGGCCTTGTAAACAGGCTTGGGCAGACGCTCCCTCATCAGCTTGTCGTTGAAGACATTCGATCCAAAGACCTCGGTAAGTATCATGATTCATTCCTCCTAATTCAAAAGCTGCACCGTGATTCTGGGTGGTCCCGCTGCCGCAAGCAGCCTTGGGACCGCCGACATGGGGTTGAGACCCGGATTGAAAAGGAACACTTTTGTTCCTTTTTGACCGGCCTTTCCGAGAAACATCCTCAGAGCAGCAATCGCTATGCCAAAATCCTATGCCATGGGGTCGTTCTCGATCAGCCGCCAGATCCCGCAGGGACATCCCCCGGCGCAGAAACCGCACCCGATGCAACGCTCCGGATCGACGAGGTACTCGTACTGCCCGCCGCCCATCTCCCGCCTCGAGATGGCGTTCTGGGGACAGAGGGTTTCGCAGAGGCCGCAGTCCCGGCAGGCACCGCAGGAAGCGCAGCCAGCGGCGCAGGCCTGGGGATCATCGAAAGTCCTGAGGCGCGGATCGTAGTACTCGAGTTTCACCCGGCCGGGATCAATGGCGGGAAGCTGGTCGTAGGTCTCCTGCCTTCCCCGGAGGAGATCGTCGATCACCCGGGCCGCGGTCCGGCCCGCGCCGATCGCCTCGGTGAGGAGGCCCTGCCGGACCGCATCCCCGATGGCGAAGACCTTCGGATCGCTGGTCTGGTACTGCTCGTTCACGGCGACAAACCCGCGTTCGACACGGATCTCCTCTGGCAGGAAGGACAGATCCGGCTGGTCGCCGACAGCCATGATCACCGTATCGGCCGGGAGGATCTCGCCTTCCTTGAGCTCCACGGCGGTCTCCGTGATGACCTTGGTGAAGCGTGGCCAGAGGAACTTCGCCCCGGCGGCCTCGGCGTGCTTGCGTTCCGCGCCGAAGGAGGCCGGCTCCTGGATGTCGATCAGGGTGACCGATTGAGCCCCCAGGCGGAAGGCCTCGCTGGCGGCGTCGCAACCGACGTTCCCGGCCCCGATGACGACGACGTTTTTTCCCACCTTGGCCCTGTCGAGCTTGCTCTCCCTCAGGAAATTGAGGGCCGCCACTGCCCGCTCGTGGCCGGGAAAAGGGATCATCCGCGGCTTCTGAGCCCCGACGGCAATGACGACGATATCGTTCTTCTCTTCGAGTTTCCGGAACTCCTCCTCTGTGAGGGGGTGTTTCAAGGTCTTGCGGGCGATCAGCTCCTCCATCCGCCTGAGCTCGTGGTCCACGATCGCGTCGGGGATCCGGCTGGTGGGGATCGTCTCGGTGATCTTGCCCCCGAGCCGCTTGCGCACATCGTGGATGACCGGCTCGTGGCCCTTCATCTTCAACTGCCAGGCGACTGAGAGACCCGCCGCCCCCCCGCCGATGACGGCGATTTTCCGGCCGGTGGCCGGGGCCGGGACTGGGGCGACCGCCTCGAGGCTGGCCCGGCCGAGGAGCGCCGTATCGACCGCCGGCAGGTCGGCCCTCTGGCGGGTACAGCTCTGCATGCAAAGATTGGGGCACAGGTAGCCGCAGACCGTTGCCGGGAAGGGCGTGTATTTGAGCGCCAGATCAACGGCCTCCTGCATCTTGCCCTTCCGGATCAACTCCCACCGCTCCTGGACGGGAATTCCCGTCGGACAGTGGGCCTGGCAGGGGGGAAGGTACTTTTCGTTCTCCCAGACCGGGACGAAGCGGCGCAGTTCCCCGGTCGTGATCACTTCGACGGGGGTATTCGTCTGGTCGCTCAGGTCCCCGATCATCCCGCCCTTCCCCAATTCCAGGTCCCAGACCTCTTTGCGGTAACGTCCGACCTTGCGGTAGGGGCTGCCCGTCTTTTCGTAGGGCTTCCGGGCGGCCAGGATCTGCCAGGCGCCGCGGTCCTCGGTCAATCCAGCCAAAAGCTCGGTCCGGCCGATCGCCTCAAGGAATTCCTCCATGTGGACGGTCAGCCATTGCCATTCCTCGTCATCCGGGACCGTCAGCCGGGCGTCCTTTTCGCTGTAACCCTGATGAGGCCCCCGGAAGAAGATCTTTCCGCCGACCATGCCCACGCAGGGGCGATACCCCAGGACATTGTCCGATTTCTCCTTCCCGAAGCCGCAAACCACCGCCACACCGCCGGCCATGAATTCAGCGAAGGAGTCCCCCACGCTCTCCAGGACCCAGAGTTCAGGCGGATCGAAACGGGGGTTGTGCTTGGTCATCGTCATCCCCCGCGCCCCGATCTCGCCGGCGATGAAGATCTTCCCCTGGGCCATCGCGTTTCCCACGCCGTTGGTGGCGTTGCCGCGGACGGTGATCCGGGCGCCGGCGTTGAGCCAGCCCACGTCATCGGAGGCAGGGCCCACCACGTCGATCCAGGTATTGGGGAATCCCATCGACCCGACCCGCTGCCCAGAGGTTCCGAGGATCCGGACATGGATTGCCTCTTTTCCGGCCCGCCAGAGCCGGCCGCCGATCCCGTGCTGGCCTTGGGCGATGATCTCGATGCGCCGGTGGCCGTCGGCGATGGCCTTCTGGAGGCGCTCCTCGAGGATCCGGGAATCGACACGGGCCCCCTTCTCCGAGCCCGGAATAATGATTGTAGGTTTGCTGGACATCACATCTCCTTTAATAGAGACCGGCTCTTTATCTTTCTTCTGTCCTGTCTGCAGTCTGAGGACCCGGGTTCCATTAAATCACATAGCGGATCCCCAGGCGTTCCGCTGCGGCTCTGTCGGCGATCCCGATGGCGTCGGACATCCCGATCGGCAGCGACGTGGAACGGCCCAGCGGGGCCACGATCTTCTTGAGTTCCTGATCGAAACTCAGGACCGTCTCGACGAGCCGTTCGGCCACCTTCTCCGGATCGATGCGCCGGTAGAGGCGCGGATCCTGGGAGGTGATCCCCTTCGGGCACAGACCGATGTTGCAGATGTTGCAGCGGTCCGTCTCGGAGCCGAGACACCCGGCCGTCGCCTGCATGATGTACTTGCCCACCTGCACGCCGCTGGCCCCCAACATGATGAGCGCGGCCGCGTTGGCCGCCAGGTTCCCGTTCTTGCCCACGCCGCCACCGGCAAATATTGGGATTTCGTTCTGTTTGCCGATCTTCACGAGGTTCAGATAGGCGTCCCGGACGATCCCTGCGATGGGGTGACCCATGTGGTCCATCGAGACGTTGTAGGCCGCCCCTGTCCCGCCGTCCTCGCCGTCCATGACCAGGGCCGAGGCGTAGGGGTTGCGGGTCAGGTTGTTCAGGACCGCCAGGGCCGTCGAGGTCGCCGAGATCTTCGGGTAGACCGGGACGCGGAAACCCCAGGCCATCGACATGGACTGGATCATCTTGGCGACCGCCTCCTCGATGGAGTACTTCGTCTGGTGGGTCGGCGGGCTCGGGAGATTGACCCCCTGAGGGACCCCGCGGATCGCCGCGATGAGCCGGTTCACCTTGTACCACATCAGAAGCCCGCCGTCGCCGGGCTTAGCCCCCTGGCCGTACTTGATCTCGATGGCGCAGGGGTCCTCCTTCATCTCGGGGAGGGCGTGGATGATTTCGTCCCAGCCGAAATAGCCGCTGGCAATCTGGAGGATGATGTACTTCAGGAACCGCGACCGGAGGAGCCGGGGCGGACAGCCTCCCTCACCGGTGGCGAACCGGATCGGGATCCCCAACTCCTCGTTAAGGTAGGCGATCCCCATCTGGAGCCCCTCCCACATGGTCGGGGAGAGGGCCCCGAAGGACATGGAGCCCAGGATGAGCGGGTAGATCTCCCGGACCGGCGGGACCCACCCCCCCTCGCGGGTGACCCGCAGGGCCTCCTCGGGGGGGAGGATACGGCCCAGGAGGGTCCGAAGCTCAAACTCATGACGGCCGGCATCCAGGGCCGGGTCGGTCAGCATGGAAATCCGAACGAACTTGATCTGGTCCAGGACGTTGGGTCCGGGCATGTTGCGGCGGCCGCCGCGCCGCCGGGGGATGCCCCCCTGGTTGATGTGGAAGCGCAGTTTGTCCGGCTCGTCGTTGTGGACCGGCAGGATCGCGTGGTTTGGGCAGACCATGTCGCACATGCCGCAACCGATGCAAGCGTGGGCCACATCGGTCCGCTGGCGGATTCCGTGGTAGACACCGAAGACGTTCCCCGGTTTCTCCACGAGCCCCATTGGGACCTGGAGGATCCTCTTGCGGTGGACGCCCAGTTCGATCGCCTGAACGGGGCAGACCGCCGTGCAGCGTCCGCAGAGGGTGCAGGTCTCCTTGTTCCAGAGGACCTGCCAGGGCAGGTCCTTCGTGCTTAGTGTAGACGGCTTAAGCTGTCCATCTGGCTCCATCGCCCCACCTCCTGGCGTTCAGGTCCCACGAAGACCGTGTCGTATTTCATTGGTTGAAAGTCCCGGCTCTTGTCACGCGCCGGGATCGCCGCGTCGAGCCCGCACATCTCCGAGGAGAAGGCGAACATCCCGGGGTTCCCGCCGACCACGCCAGGTCGGAGTTTCTTGCTGTCCTGGAGCATGAACAAGGTCTTGTCCGGCAGGCACCCCATGACGCAGTTCGGCCCGTCGATGATGAGCGGCCGGCAGCTCTGCTTGAGCATCCGGAGCCAGGGGCCGTTTGGGTGGACAGACAGCTCCTCGTCCTTGAGGGGCGTGATGATGTGCTTGTAGGTCTCCAGGTCCAGGTTCAGGTGCTTGAGCGTGTAATGGAGGGTATGGGTGAAGACCTCCGAGTCGGACTGGTAGCCGATGTAACCCGCCTCCTTGCGCGACATGAGGAACTCCCGGATCGGGACGAAGGCGGTGTTCTCGCCGTTGGTCATCGTGGCCATCCCCTGGATGAAGAAGGGGTGACAGGCATAGATGTCGATCGAGTAGTTCGTATTCTGCCGTCCCTGGGCCAGGATCGTCCGGGCCTGGAGCTCCTTGCGGTTCAGCCCCAGGTAGTCCGCCACGGTCATGGGGTCGCCGACCTCCTTGATCATGATCACATCCGGCCAGAAGCTGAAGACCATCATCGAGCCATCCTTCTCCCCCATCTCCCGGAGGTGGAGGCGGCACATCATCAGGCGGCGCTGGACCTCCTCTTCGGGAAGGTTCTCCCAGTCAGGGGGATATTCGTAGACCCGGATCAGGTAGTTGTCCCGGCGGGGCGTCCCGGCCGGGGGGCGCTTCGTGGGCCGGAAGGAGAGCTTGTACTTGGTCATGAAGTCCATGTCCATCATATAGCGGTCCAGGGCTTTGATCCCGGAGTTGGAGAAGATCCCAGAGAGGATCGGCCCACCCTTGAATTGTTCGAAATCCCCGCCCAGGTCGGTCATGAAGAGCCCTACGCCCGAACCGTCATGGCCCTCCTTCATGACGTCCAGGGCGCGGATCGCGACCATCGGAGAGACGGGGTCCCTGCTCGTAATGGAGAACAATCGGCACATAAAGTCCATCCTTTCGTGATGCGTCAAAAAGCCTTGGTCCATCTAAGGCCGGAAAATCTTCTCAGCGATAACCGTGCCAACGATCGAAAAACGACCGGAGAGGGACGGGGAAAAACTTCTTAGAATACCGCGAAGTCCAAAATTGAGCCTCTATCGGGAGACAACGGAAGCCCTTCAGACGAAACAAAATTGTGCTACGCCTGAAAAATGGAACAAAAATGTACATCCTCCAAAGGAGGGCCTCCGGCTTTCTTCTACCCCCTGTCCGGCGAAGAGCCCCGAGAAGCCGGATTTTGACGGAACTGGCGGGCGTCGATCCCCATTTTCCTGATCCGGTACTGGATGATCCGCTTGGTTGTCCCCAGGAGCTTGGCCGCCTGCGTCTGGTTGCCCCCCGTTTCCTTAAGGGCGCCCAGGATGAGTGTCCTCTCCTGGGTCTCGACGACGGTGTTGAGCTTGCCACGCTCCTTGCGCTCGGAGCTCTGGGCCAGGGCCTGAAGGGACGGGGGCAGATGGGCGATCTCGATCGTGTCGCCCGCCGTGAGAAGGATCGCCCGTTCGATGCAGTTCTCCAGCTCCCGCACATTCCCAGGCCAATGGTAGGCCAGGAGGATCTCGGACACCTCCGGGGAGATCTTCCGGACCGGTTTCCCCATCTCCTTGGTGTACTTCACCGCGAAGTGGTCGGCCAGGAGGAGGATGTCGCTTCCCCGGTCCCGCAGGGGGGGCAGGTAGATGGGAAAGACGCTGAGGCGGTAGAAGAGATCCGGCCGGAAGCGCCCCACGGCCAGATCCTGTTCGAGGTTCCGGTTGGTCGCCGTGATGATCCGGACGTCCACACGGATCACCCGCTGCGAGCCGAGGGGCTGGAACTGCTTCTCCTGGAGGACCCGCAGGACCTTGGCCTGGGCGGAGGCGGAAAGTTCGCCCACCTCGTCCAGGAAGATCGTCCCCCCGTTGGCTTCCTCGAAGCGGCCGCGCCGCTGGTGGATGGCGCCGGTGAAGGCCCCCCGTTCGTGGCCGAAGAGCTCGCTTTCGATGAGGGTGTCCGGGATGGCCGCACAGTTGACCTGGATCAGGGGCCCCCTCAGGCGGGGGCTGTTCCTGTGAATCGCCCGCGCGACCAGCTCTTTGCCCGTCCCTGTCTCGCCGTTGATCAGGACGGTCGTGTTGGAGTCGGCCACCTGGGCCACGAGACCGAAGACGTCCTGCATCACCTTGGAGTGGCCGATGATCTCTGTCGAGGGCGGCTGGGTGCGGCCGACGATCCTGCGCAGGCGCCGGTTCTCCTCCTCGATGGCGCGGTTCTGGACCCCCCTGGCCAGGAGTTCCGCCACCGACGAGAGGAGGGCCAGCTCGCGCTCCAGATTTTCCACGTCCCGGGCGACCTTGTCCGCCGAGAGGACCCCGACCACCCGGGATTCATAGACGATGGGGACGCACAGGAAGGTCAGCTCCGAGCGGTTGAGGTTCCGGCGGGCGCCGGTCCGGTCCAGGAAGTGGGCCTCCTTGCCAAGGTTCGCGCAGGCCATGGGCCGTCCGGTTTGGGCCACCTTGCCCGTGATCCCCTCGCCGGGCTGGTAGGTCACGTCCAGGCCCCGGATGTCGACGCCGTGGGCCACGTCGAGCCAGGCCTCTCCGGTCTCGCGGTCCAGGAGCGAGATCATTCCCCGCTGCATTCCGAGGCGGTTGCTCATCTCCTGCAGCGCCTGTTCGAGCTGCTCCCGCAGTTCCTGGGGCTGGGCCAGTATCCGGGCGATGGCGTGCAGGGCTGCAAGTTCTTCGTAATTGTGTATACTCAACTCCTGGGCTCCGGGCGCACCGATTCTCGATGGCCGCCAATTCGAAGGATTCATGATGAAAGCGGGTCCTCTTCTGCCCCTCCGGGGGCTCCTTCCAGCCGGTGATCCAAGCTTTTTCAAGCCGGATAATGTTTGCCTTTTCAAACGAGTCATATATATTAAACACATTTTGGTACAAAAATGCAACGAACTGTTCAAGAACGCACCATTCTCTTCAACTTTTCAAGAAGCGTGCCGTTCATAGGGACGGTCGGTGTTCCCGTTTGGGAGACCGCTTCTTTGCTTTACAAAGGGGGCAGGACTGGAGGAACGATGATCACCGAAGAAGAGCTCAGACGCTACCAACGCCAGATTCCCCTCTTCGGCGAGGCAGGACAGGAGGCCCTCAAGGGGGCCCGGGTCCTGATCGCCGGGGCGGGCGGACTGGGGACAGTGATCGCTCTTTACCTGGCCGCCGCCGGGGTGGGGACGCTCAGGATCGTGGATTGCGATTCGGTGGAGGAGAGCAACCTCAGCCGCCAGCTCCTCCACTGGAGCGGCGATCTCGGGAGGCCGAAGACCCTATCCGCCGCGGAGAAGCTGGCCGCCCTGAATCCCTTGGTCCGCCTGGAGGAGCGCCCCGGCAAGATCGACAGGGGAAGCATCGGTGCCATGGCGGCGGGGTGCGATCTCATCGTCGATGCGATGGACAATTTCCCGACCCGCTATCTGCTGAACCGGGCCGCCCTCGAGCGGGGTATCCCCCTCGTCCACGGCGCCGTCCGGGGATTCTACGGGCAGGCCACGACAGTGATCCCCGGCAGGACCCCCTGTCTGCGCTGCATCTTTCCTTCGGGACCGCCGTCGGAGTTTTTTCCGATCGCCGGGACCACCTGCGGCGTGATCGGTTCCATCGAAGCGACGGAAGCCCTCAAACTCCTCACCGGCAAGGGCGAACCGCTGGCCGGCCGCCTCTTCTTCTGGGACGGGCTGGCCTTGAGAGCAGACACCGTCGCCGTCAAGCAGGACCCGGCCTGTCCTGACTGCGGGAGATAACGACCTCCGCTTTCCGTTCCTCGCCGGAGGCTCAAGACGGGCAGGTTACCCCCCTCCGGCCTCCGCCTCCAGATGGACGGCGAGCCAGAGGGTCTCGCCGGAGGGGTCCGTACTCTCCACCCGGTGGCGGCATCGGGCTGGAATGAGCAGATGGTCCCCGGGGCCGAGCGAAACCGTCGTACCGTCGGCGAAGCCCAGAAGGGCGCTCCCCCGGACCAGAAGGACCCACTCGGCCCACCCCTGGTCGTACCAGAAGCCCGGCGGCGAGGCCTGCCCCCGGGAGACGATCCTTTCGATCCGGACCCCGCCCTTGCTGAGGATTTCCTCGAAGGCCTCTCCCTGCCCAGAGGGGAGATCACTGAAAAGATTGTGGACCGCAACCATCGGCAAACCTCCTAGGGATTCAACCATTCTTTCAGCGTGATCGACCGCTGTTGTCGGCCTTCACATCTTCGATGCCTGAGAAAGCAAGAGCGCCAAGCGTCTCAATGGCCCGCTCTATCCGTTCGGACCAGAAGGCTGCATTGAGGCGGATGCAGTTGCCGTACCTGTCTCCGCTGGTAAAAATCGGACCAGGGGCAATGCTGATGCCTTCACGCAGGGCCTGCTCATAGAGACGGATGGCATCGATCCCGTCCGGCAGTTCAACCCAGAGGAGGAACCCGCCTTCAGGCTTGGTAAGCCTCGTTCCCGGAGGGAAATGGCGGCTGACTTTATCCCGGATATAGGCGACCTGGCGGGCATAGACCCGCTGGATGCGGCGCAGATGATGGTCATAGCCGCCATTGGTCAGGAACTCCGCTACAGCAAGCTGCGTCGGAGAGGCAGTCGCGATATTGAAGAGGGCCTTGAGCTTCTCGACCTGCTGGTGAAATCTGCCCGGCGCGATCCAGCCGATGCGGTAGCCCGGCGCCAGGGTCTTGGAAAAGGAAGAACAGTAGAGGACCAAACCCTTCCTGTCGTAAGCCTTGAGCGCCGAAGGACGGTTATGGTTGAAGGCCAGATCGCCGAAGACATCGTCTTCAATAAGAGGAATATCTCGCCTTGCCAGCATCTCCACGAGATTGCGCTTCTTCTCCTCCGGCATGAGGCTTCCCAGAGGGTTGTTGAAATTTGGGACGTCCACGCAGACATGGACCGGGTTGTTCCTGATGGCGTAGTCGAGGATTTCGATGTTCATGCCCTCTCCGGCCGAGGCAGGGATCTCGATGATCTTAAGTCCCATCCACTGGATCGCATTCAGGAAAGAGTTGTACACCGGAGAGGTGATCGCCACCGTGTCACCCGGTCGGCAAACGGCCTGGAGGGCAAGCATCATGGCTTCCTTGCAACCCGATGTGATGATGATGTCTTCCGCAGACAAACTGCAGCCGGCATCGAGGGACCGTTTAGCGATTTGGGTGCGCAGGCGCATGAGCCCCTGGGCCGAGCCGTAAGAGACGCTCCAGGTGCGGAAGCGCCGCACTTCCACGGCCAGCATCCTGTTGAGCTTATCCGTAGGCAGCAGGTCAGGGTTCGGCACACCTCCGCCCAGGGGAACCAATGAGCTGTCGGCAACGTTGCGCATGACCTGCAGGGGGACATCACCGATGACGACCTTGCTGGGAGCGACAGATTCCCCTGTTATCTTC
>JAJFUM010000255.1 GCA_021372415.1 Deltaproteobacteria bacterium | reverse complement strand
CGTTCCCCTCACGCCGGATCAGGAGAGCGCCGTCGAACGGGAGGTGAAGGCCGGACGCATGGCCCCGGACGACACCACGCTGCTGGGCAGACTCAGCTGCGCTGCGCCCGGCTTCATCTGCAACCGCTACGGGTTCATGGGGCCCAGCTATGCGGTCTCCGCAGCCTGCGCAACCTCGCTGGTGGCTCTTCACACCGCCATCCAGATGATCCGGAACGGCATCATCGATGCAGCCATCGTCGGAGGGGGCGAGGATCATCTCACGCACATGCATTATGTGGAATTCTCCGCCCTGGGCGCACTTTACTGGCTGTCCGGACAGGAAAGGCCCCCTCACGAGACCTCCCGGCCCTTCGATCGTGAGCGCGACGGGATGGTCCTGGGCGAAGGCGGGGGAATGATCGTCATCGAACGGGAAAGCCTGGCCCGCGCAAGAGGGGCGCGTGTCCACGCCGTCATCACCGGCATGGGAGCGAGCAACAACCATCTGGGCATGGTGGAGCCCGGCAGTGTCACCCAGGAGATCGCCATCGGCGCCTCTTTGAGCGGATTGCCCTACGGGCCCGATGCCGTGGACCTGGTGGAATGCCACGCCACGAGCACCCGGCAAGGGGACGTGGAGGAGGTTCGCGCCCTGAAGACGTTCTTCCATTCCTCCAATCGCACCGTGCTCACGGCATTCAAATCCCAGATCGGACACACGCTGGGCGTCTCGGGCATGATCAGCCTCATTCGGGGAGTCACGGCCATGCAGGCGGGCGTTTTCCCTCCCACCCTCAATTATGTGCATCCGGACCCGGAAATCGACCTGGAAGGATCGGGTCTGCTCATCGCCAGGGAGCCGCTTGACTGGAAGGGCAGGAACGGTGAGCCAAGAAGGCTTCAGGTCAACGCCTTCGGGTTTGGAGGCTCCAACTACGTGGTGCAGATGGAGCAGGCCATGGATGAGGCGGACACGATCCTGGTCTCACCGGGCAGAGAACCCGCGCTCGATCGGGAGACGGGGGGTGGCTCTCCCGCGCTTCAGGGCGTCTCGTTCTTCCGGACGGAGATCGACGGCCGTACGTGCCGGGTGGCCGTTGTGGCGCAATCCGGAGAGGAGGCGCTCGCCGTCATCGAGAGGTCGGTCTCCCTTATCGAAGCCGGAATCGATTCACCCAGGGGATTGAGGTCCCTGGCGCAGCAGGGTGTTTTCATCGGCCGCGAGAATTTGCCGGCCCTGCCTCTCGCCCTGGTGTTTCCCGGACAGGGCTCACAGTACGCAGGAATGGGACGGGAGCTCTACGAGTCCTTTCCCGTCATCAGGGAGTGGATGGATCGGGTTGCCGCTGCGGCGGATTTCGACCTCCTTCACCTGTTGTTCCACGATCGAGAGGAGAACCTCGAGAAGACCCGGTGGCAGCAACCCGCCCTGTTCGTCATGGAACACGCCATGGCTCGACACCTCATCTCCCTGGGGATCCGCCCCGTGGCCATGGCCGGCCACAGTCTGGGCGAACTGATCGCCTTGTGCCTGGCCGGCGTCTATTCCCCGGAGGACGGGTTTCGAATCGTCAACAAGAGGGCCCTCTGCATGGACAAGGCCGCTGCCATGGACGTGGAACCCGGCGTCATGGCGGCCGTGGACGCCCCCCTGGATGTGCTGAAAGAGATGATCCGGGGAAGGCAGGATGTCCACATCGGCAATATCAATTCACCGAACCAGGTTGTCCTGAGCGGCGGCACCGGGGCGGTCAGGGATCTCTGCAAACGATTGAAGGAAATGGGCCACCGGGCCACCCTCTTGCGCGTCAGCATGGCATTCCACTCTCCCATGATGAGGGTCATCCACGATGAGCTCGAGGCCTACATGGCCTCCATGCCATTTCACGCCCCGCGGATTCCCGTCATCTCCAATACGACCATGGCGCCTTATCCATCCGATCCCGGTGAGATCAGGCGAATCCTGATGGCCCACCTGGAAAATCCCGTCCATTGGATGAGTAATGTGCAGACCCTCTGGAATGACTGCGGAGTCCGGCTCTTCGTGGAGGTGGGACCCGGCGAAGCCTTATGCAATCTCATCGCAGACACGCTTCCCGAGCCTGCATGCATCCAGACGTGCCTTCCCTACGAAGAGGGCCTCACCTACCGGGCCGCTCTTGCCCGGCTCTTCGTCCAGGGTCATCTGAAGGTTGCAGGAGAACCGAAATTTGTTTCCCTCTCTGCATTCGGAAAAGCTCCCGAACCCCGCCGAATCGCTCCGGCACCCGCAGCAAGGCAACTGGAACGCGGACTTGCAGGCTCCAACCCGATGGAGAGGATCATCCAGAGGGAAATCAACCGATTCATGATCGAGACCTTCGGCCGCTCCCTGAAGCCCAACATGCTGGAAGCCATCCGCAAAGAGCTTGACCCGGCGTTCCAGGAAGGCGATCTGTCATCCGTGATCCAATCCATGCTTGCGGGTTCGGGGCCTCCCGAAGGCCAGAGGCAGGTCTCTCCCGGGAAACCGGCATCGCCGCCTCTCGAATCCACCCCTGCCATTCTGCAACAGGCCGCACCTGCCCCTGGCGAGGCGTCCGAGGACCAGGATCTCATGGAGAGGCTGATTCGAATCATCATGGATGCTACCGGATTCAACCGGGACGAGATCCAACCCGACATGGATCTCAGAAAGGATCTCTCGATCCGATCCAGCCGCCTCCCCATCATCATGGATGCTGCGGAACGCCAATTCGGGATCACGATCGAACTGGAGGATTTCATCAATGTCCGTACGGTGAAGGACATCGCCCAGAGGATCTCCACGATCATCGCCAGGCAGGGAGGGCCCGGCGTG
>JAJFUM010000252.1 GCA_021372415.1 Deltaproteobacteria bacterium | reverse complement strand
GCGTGCATGAGGGACTCCAAGGAGTATCAGTTGGTCCTGGAGAGCACGATGCCCAAGGACGGCATCTGCGTGAAGTAATCCCATGAGGCGGCCGGTGTGATCCGGCCATACACAGGGAGGTCCCCCGCGGCGAGCCGCGGGGGACCTCCCCTTTTGCCCGTCTTTCTGGTTTCCCCAGACGCCGGGCCGAAGTTCCGATCCGGATTGCAGGCGAACGTTATCAGAACATGATATTCCTTGACAGTCGGCACCAGCCTTCGTACCTTAAAGATGATACCCTCAGTCCGCAAGAATGCGGCTTGGGCAGCGCCCTTCGATATCAAGCTTCTCCGAGGATCTGCTGCCCCTCCAGGTCATAGAGGGCCGAGGATTTGCGGGGCACGCCTCTCGATAGGTGCAACGACCCGTCCACGGACGGATCTTTCAGCTATAAGGACCGATACACGCGATGAACCGGCGACGAAGCTTGGCAGAAGGCATCCTGGAGGCAATCGATCGGTTTCTGATTCCTCCATCGCTGGATCCGGACGAACGGTCCCGGCGTCTGGTCATCGGCTTCGCCATCGTGGTGGGCGCCCCCGTTCTCTACGCCTTCGGCATCTACCACCTGCACGAAGGCCTTCGCTTCAAGGGCCTGATCGAGATCATCACCGCCACGAGCTTCACGATCAACTTCTTTTTGGCCAAGTTCCAGCAGGGAATCCAGATCTCCCTTCGATTCAACCTCGCCCTGATCGGCTTCGTCTTCCTCCACGCCCTCTTGTTGAGCGGCACCATGGGCTACACGGTCTATTGGCTCTACATCCTTCCCGTGGTCCACTTCTTTCTCCTGGGTCCCATCCCTGGGATGATCTTCAACCTGATATTCCTCGCCGGGGCGGCGGTGGTCCTCTTCGTCCTTCAGGGCGATCTCACCGGCACCGTGCCGCTGGGGATGGCCTCGGCGGTCCGTCTGCTCGTCTCGATGTCGGTCCTGATCCTCATCTCTTATGGATACGAATTGGTCCGGGAACGATATCGCATCGAGGCGAAGCAGAAGCAGAGAATGCTGGAGGAGGAGAAGGCGAAACTCCTGGAGGCCAAGCACGAGGCCGAGAAGGCGAACCTCGCCAAGTCCCAGTTCCTGGCGAACATGAGCCACGAGCTGCGCACGCCCCTCAACGGCGTCATCGGGTTTACGGAGCTCCTGGCCGACCGCCATGCCGGGGAGCTCAACGCCACCCAGGAGGAGTACCTCGCCAATGTCCTCCAGAGCAGCCAGCACCTCCTGGCGCTCATCAGCGACATCCTGGACCTCTCCAAGGTGGAGGCGGGCCGGATGGAGCTGGAACTCGGCAAGGTGGACCTCCAGCGGCTCCTGGATGGGAGCCTGATCGTGGTCCGGCAGTGGGCCCGCAGGCAGGGGGTCGTCCTGGAGGCGAAACTGGACGGCCTGCCCGCCACGGTCCGGGCCGACGAGCGCAAGCTCAAACAGATCCTCTACAACCTCCTGTCCAACGCGGTGAAGTTCAGCCCGAACGGGGGAAGGGTGACGGTCCTCGGGGAGATTCTGCGCCGGCAAGAGGGACGCTGGATGGACCGCGGCGGGGAAGGGATCCCAGCCTCCGTTGCCGGGGGCGACGGGTCCTGGCTCAAAATCATCGTCAGGGACACAGGGATCGGGATCCCCCGGGAGGACCTGGAGCGGATCTTCGAGCCCTTCGAGCAGGGGGACAGCTCGAACACCCGCCGGTTCCAGGGGACGGGGCTGGGGCTCTCCCTGACCCGCAAGCTCGTGGAGCTCCACGGCGGGGCCGTCTGGGCCCAGAGCCCCGGACCCGGGCAAGGCGCCACCATGAGCTTCCTCATCCCCATCGGATAGACGCCCGAATCCGCCGCCTGCGAAACAGGCCATGCGGCCCGTCCGACCCACCGCAGGAGCCCTCCAATCCCCCGTCAGGGTCCGGTCCGGAAAAGTGAACAGAATCGGTTCATGGACCCATCGGCTTTGGGCTGGAAATTCTCTCAGGGACCTAAAGTTTTCCAGCACTTCTGACGATAGGAGAGGCAGAGAAAGCGGCAATTTGCACCCAATGGATTTTTGCGGACGATATCGGCCTGCCCATCGGAGTGAAGCGCAGGACAGGCATAACGGAGCGACTTTTTGAAAGATCATGGGAATCATCAATATCAAAGACCTGAAGCCCAAGATGGTGCTTCTGGGGGATATCAAGGATTGCAGGGGCAGGCTTCTCATCAGCAAAGGCACTGTCCTGAATGAAAAGTACCTGAAGATCTGCAGGATGTGGGGAGTGGTCGAGGCCGATGTCCAGGGGGTTTCCCCAGAAGACCTCTACGCCTCGGCGATCAACAGTTTCGATGCAGCGGCCGTCACGGCCGCCGAGCAGATCGTTCAGGAACGTTTCTGCCATAACGACATGACCCACCCGGCGATCAGGGAATTGGTCCGCCTGTCCACCCTGCGGATCGCGTCGGGAAGGATACCCTATCTGGTGGAAACCGACCAGGACGACGATGCGGCCATCCAACGGCACAAAGCAGAGCTCGACCGGATCAGAAAGAGAATCCCCCTGAACGTCAATACGGCGCAGTATATCGGGGACACCACCAAACTCTCGACGCTGCCGGCCATCTATAGACAGATCATCGATGCCATTTCGAAACCCTCCAGCTCCACCTACGACATCGAAAAGGTCATCCGGATGGACACCAATCTGGCGGCGCGGGTGCTGAAGATCGTCAACAGCGCTTTTTACAGTTACCCGTCGAAGATCGACAGCCTCTCCCATGCGGTGAACATCATCGGGACGAAACAGCTGAGCACCCTGGCCGTGGGGATCAACATCACCAGCGCGTTCAAGAACATCCCCTCCGAAATCATCAACATGAAGATGTTCTGGAAGCACAGCGTCCTTTGTGGGATATGCGCCAAGGTGATCGCCGGCTACAAGAACATCCAGAACACGGAACGGATGTTCGTCGCGGGACTGCTCCACGATATCGGACGCCTGGTTCTGTACAATTACCTGCCCATCGAATCGCTCTTCGCCGCGACCACGGCAAGAGGCAACCACAGCCTCCTCACGGTTGCCGAACGGGATCTCTTCAACTTCGACCATTCCACGATCGGCGGTGATCTGCTCAACAAATGGCAGCTCTCCCTGTCTCTCGAAGACTGCATCCGCCATCACCATGACCCGGAACGATCCAAGAATCGCGTCGAAGCATCCATCATCCACCTGGCCGACATCATGGCCAACGTCATGGGGATCGGCTCCAGCGGGGAGAGGCTCATCCCGCTCTTCAAACAGGAGGCATGGGTGCAGCTCGGCATCACGCCGAATACCTTGTCCGTGACGATGGAACAGGCCGAACAGCAACTGGAAGACGTATTCGAACTGATCTATACCGATGAACAAACCCATTGATCCCAAGAACGACGCCTATCTCGAAGAGCGTCTCAGCCATCTCGAAGGCGTCGAACGGTTCGTCATCGATTCGCTCGAACTGGCGGCGTCCCTCGGCGATTTTCAGAACAGCATCAACAAACTCCAAGACGTCACCACGATCCTCGAAGAGACGGGGATCAAGATCCAGAGCCTGATCCCCTTTGAAACAGTCGCTTTCTTCCTCGTGGATGAGCAGAGCAACTTCTTCCACCTGAAACACATCGATTCCGAACAGCACAGGGCGTTCATCCAGAGCGAAGTGGACCATGCGATCGATGACGGGATCTTTGCCTGGGCCTTGAGGGAAAAGAGGCCGGTCGTCGTGCCCACCAAAGGCCAGAAGCAATCCCTGATCCTCCACAGCATGGCCACGACCACGCGGATCCGCGGCATGTTTGTGGGGTTGCTGAAGAACGATGTGCACGGCATCCTGAACGTCTCTCTGTCCCTGGTCTCCTTCGTCCTGTCCAACAGCGCCAATGCCATCGAAAGTTTCGAGCTGTACCGCAGGATCCGGGAGATCAACAGCAACCTGGAGGGGATCGACAACTACCAGCTTCTGTTCGAGGCGGCCCCGGACGGCGTCGAGATCATCGACGCCGAGGGGCATATCATCCACACCAACGAGTCCCAGCAGAAGCTTCTGGGCTACGGCCGTAAGGAACTGACCGGCAGCCTCGCTTCCGACCATTTTTCGCAAAAAAGCCGGGATCCCCTGTTGAACGGTCTTTCAGCGCTCAACGAGAGCGGCTATTGGGAAGGGGAGGTGGAGCTTGTCACGGCCACCGGCGAGCTCGTGCCAGTCTGGAGAAAGGAAAAAGCCCTTTACGACAAGGACCAACGGTTCATCGGGGCCGTGGTCTTCAACCGCGACATCACCAAGCGCAAGAAGGGGGACGAGGAAAGGCGTGAGTTGATGGAGCGGCTGCAGCGTTCGGAAAAGATGGAGGCCCTCGGACAACTGGCTGGCGGCGTGGCCCATGATCTGAACAATGTCCTGGGAATCATGAGCGGCTATTCGGAACTGCTGATGGAAG
Source organism: Deltaproteobacteria bacterium (assembly GCA_021372415.1). Classification (GTDB taxonomy): domain Bacteria; phylum Desulfobacterota; class Syntrophia; order Syntrophales; family UBA5619; genus JAKAFS01. Next base: position 925 of record JAJFUM010000252.1, on the reverse strand, counting down.
AGATCCCCGAGGGGCACCGGACCCGGACGCACGTCGAAAAGATTTTTCAGTCCGCGGAGAAAGGGGCCGCCATCATCCAGGACCTCCTCACCCTGGCCAGACGGGGCGTGACGGCGTCGGATGTGATCAGCCTCAACAGCATCGTCTCGGATTTCCTCAAGACCCCGGTCTTTGAAAAGATCAGGGACTATCACCCCCGGGTGCGCTTCAGGACGGCCTGCGACGGGAACCTGCTGAACATCAAGGGGTCCCCGGTCCATCTGGAGAAGACCCTGATGAACCTGGTGTCGAATGCGGCGGAATCCATATCCGGCGAAGGCGAGGTGACGATCGGGACGGAGAGCCGCTATCTGGACAAGCCCATCAGGGGTTACGATGATGTCAAAGAGGGGGATTACGCCGTCCTGACCGTTTCCGATACGGGGATGGGCATCTCGGCAAAGGACCGGGAGAGGATTTTCGAGCCGTTCTATACCAAGAAGAAGATGGGCAGGAGCGGGACCGGACTGGGATTGGCGATCGTCTGGGGGACGGTGAAGGATCACAACGGGTATATCGATATCCAGACCGAGATCGGAGAAGGGACCACCTTTACGCTGTACTTCCCGGTGACGCGAGAGGAAGTGGCCGCGGCGAAGCAGAAGGAGCCCATCGAACAATACCTGGGAAGAGGTGAATCCGTTCTGGTGATCGACGACGTGGCCGAGCAGCGCGAGATTGCCTCGACGCTGCTTAGCCGGCTTGGGTATCAGGTCCATGCCGTTTCCGGCGGTGAAGAGGCGGTGGAATACCTCAAGGGAAACAAGGCGGACATCCTGGTCCTAGACATGATCATGGAGCCGGGGATCGATGGCCTGGAGACCTACAAAAAGGTTCTGGATATCAACCCCAAACAGAAGGCGATCATCGTCAGCGGTTTTTCCGA
>JAJFUM010000236.1 GCA_021372415.1 Deltaproteobacteria bacterium | reverse complement strand
GCCGTTTGGCCAGGCCGTAGAGTTGGCGCAGGTCGGCCCTTCCGGGAAGCCAGGGGGAAGGGAGGGGCGGAGCGGACGGTTCGGCGGTCGCTGCTGATACTCCCACGGCCGGCGCCGCGGGTGCTTCCGCGATCGGCGCGGTGGGTTCCGCGGGGTTCTCCGACTTCGCCGGGCGCTCTTCGACGACGGAGGCGGACGGTTTGTCCAGGTCGGGTTCCGCCTTAACCGACTCCCGCGCAGCCACAGGGGATGCCAATTCCTGTGCGGCTACGGGCGATACTGTCGCCCGCGCGGCGATCGGTGCGGGTGTTTGGCGGTCTTCCTCCGGCGCGATTTCCACCTGAACGCCCGGCACCTCCTGGATCTCCTCCGCCGGGGTGGGGCCGAAACCGGCCAGTACCGCCACCCAGGCCAGATGATTGCGCAGGGCTTTGGCGCAGGCCCGTGTCTGAGCCATGCTGCGGCGCATGAAAAGGGGCTGGTCGCGCCAGTGCGACTCGTCTCCCAGGCAACAGGCTTCTCCGCTGGAGACTTCCACCCCGTTGGCATCGCGGGCCACGGCACGGGCCTCGAAACCGACCACTTCGCCGGGTACCGACCGCGTCCACTCCACCTGCACCGAGATCCCGGTCAAACCGGCCAGGACTTGCCAATCCTCGAACTCCAAGTAGCGCTGGCCGCCCAGGGTGACGCGGCGGGTCTTGCGCTCCATCACCTCGGCCAGGAGGCCGGCGGCCTCCCGCGCCCGAGCCATCACCTCAGCGGGCTTGGCCGCCGGGTGCGTTCCGTTTTCCTGCACTGTGTTCCGTTCCATGCTTTAGCTCCTTTCCTCTACCGGATCGTTTGGAGAGGAAGTCATCCCTCTCCCTTCCACCTCCCGCTGCAACAGCCAGCGGAACACTTCCCCGCCGGAGCGGACGTCCTGGCGGGCGATCGTCTCCAGCCAGGCGCGCTCTTTCGGGGAAAGGCGAACGCCGAAGGCGATGTGGGGTGGGTGAGTAGCTCGTTTCATCTCTACAACCTCCTTTGCTATATTTGCGAAGATAGGACTCTTCGATGGAATTATACCATCTAATGTCAATAAATTGTCAATAGCTAGTTCATCGAATGACCAAGATGACATTTCGGCGACAGTGCGTTAGGATCAAAAAGAGGTGATGCGGATGACCGGGATCGAAGAGGACACGGGCCTGCGAATGGGGCAAAGGAGGCTTGGACGAAGGCTGTGCCGGTTTTTCCTGCCGGAGCCGGCCACCGTTACCCAGCGGCTAAAGCCGGGGGAAAACGGCGGGAAGGCCCTCCGTGAGGCGGCGCTGCGCCGGATGCCTGGGAGGAAAGGGATGGGATGACGGTCCAGGATCTGGAAGAAGCCCTGGCTTTCCTCGGGGTGAAGGTGACTTACCAACCGCTGGAAAGCAGCCGGGGCGTGCTGCTGCGGCTCGACGACGGTTGGTGGTGCCTGATCAGCGACCGTCTGGGGCCCGGCGAGCGTCTCTGGACTTTGGCCCACGAGCTGTTCCATCGCATCGATTCCCTGCTGCCGGCGGAGATGGGCGGGCGCCCGCGGAACGAGCGGGAGATCGATCGGGCCGTGGCCCGGCTGCTCCTCCCGGCCGAAGCTTTGCGCTCGCTGCGCGATGAGGCCCCCGATCTCTACAGCCTGGAGGAGATCCGCGAATGGACACGGGACAAGGCGGAATCGGTGGGCCTTTCCTTCAGCGCTACCTGCTTCTACCTGGAGGAAGCCGGTCTGATGAGCCGCACCGTCTGCGAGGCGCTGGTAGCGGGAAGCTTGCGCTCGCCGCGTTCCAGCAAAATCCGCCGGCCCGGGAGGTCCTATCCGGCGCCGGTATTGGAGCCGGAGCAGGAAGCGCGGGCGGGGGACTGTTACCGGCGGCCCGGGGAACCTCCCTGTGATGTACGCTGCTGCGAGCCTCCTCCGCCCGGGTTCGACCGGTGTGTCGCCCCTGCAGTCCCGGTGGCTGGGGTGCGGGTGGAAGCCCACCGGCTGGCCTTGGAGGGTTTTCTCCTCGGTTCGCGACGAAGCCTGTCCCTGATGCGCGAACCGGACAACGACGCGGACGGGAACGCCGTGGCGGTGCGGGGGCGTTGGCGGGACCGTCACGGGCGCTGGACGGAGGGCCGTTTGGGGTATCTGCCACGTCCGCTGGTGGCCCGCATCGCCCGCGACCTGGAGCCGGAGGCTCCGCTCGAGGCCACCCTGGTGCGGATCTACCTGCCCGGTTTCGGCAAGTCGGCTGGCCTGCGCCTGGCCGTCTGGACGAAAGAGCCGCAGGCGCTTTGAAAAAAATCTTGACAGCGAATTCCTAGCTTTATATAAATGATGATGCGTCTGGGAAAGTCGCTTAGCGTCTTGTCTTAGGGCGAGCGCCCTAAGCCCAGTCGCATTTTTATTTTGGGAGGAGGAATATGTACCTTTGTTATGTAGACGAATCGGGGACTCCTGATCTTTCGGGGAACTCATCGCATTACGTCCTTGTCGGGATTGCCATTCCGATCTCCCAATGGAAGGCATACGATCAAGAAGTCGAACAACTAAAAAAGCCCTTTGGATTGAGCCATGTGGAGATCCATACCGCTTGGATGATTCGACGTTATTTTGAACAGGGCAAGGTCACCGACTTCGATCGGATGGATTTTGCGCAACGCAGATCTCATGTGGAAAAAGTGCGGCGAGGAGAGCTGCTGCGGCTTCAGGGGCAGAACCCAAAACAGTACCAACAGACCAAGAAGAATTTCCGTGAAACAGCCGATTACGTCCACCTCAATGAGCCAGAACGGCTTGCTTTCATCACGCAATTGGCGCAATGCATCGCGAGGTGGACGCAGGCCCGTCTGTTTGCAGAGTGTATCGATAAAGTGTATTTCGATCCCGTAAGGGCTGGGAAAAAAGTGGAGGAACAGGCCTTCGAGCAACTTGTTTCCCGTTTCGAGCAGTTTCTGCAGATCATTAGCAAAAGTAGAGAGCCGGAATATGGGCTTTTAATCCATGATAATAATCAGACGGTAGCAAAAGCGCATACCGAATTAATGCGGAAATATCAAAACGCTGGCACGCTCTGGACGGAGGTCAATCAGACGATTGAACCCCCCCTCTTCGTCGACAGCCGTTTTACCAGCATGGTTCAGATCGCGGATCTGTGTGGCTATGCCTTGCGGCGTTACCTGGAAAAAAAGGAAGAGGTGCTGTTCGATCTGATCTTTCAGCGGGCGGATCGAAAAGACGGAGTGGCGGTCGGCGTTCGCCATTATGCCCCTTCTTCTTGTTCTTGCAGAATTTGTCAGGCTCATCGAAAGCTATGAGGGGATCCAGAGCCGGACGTGCTATGTTTGTGAGCGGGAAGGTGCGATCCGCTGATTCGACGAACGGAAAAGGGCTGTCGCGGCGTGGATGGAGGAAACCGAAGCTTCAGCGAGAAAGGGAAATCTCAGCGTGAAGCAACCCCGTAATTCGAGAAGTTCTCCGCGATGGGCGCGAGGGGAGGGATTTCTGAGGAGCGTTCAGGTATGACGAGCCCAGCGGAGCAAGAGGCCCTTTTCGATCGATGGGCGAAGGACTACGACGCCGCCGTGACTTCCTCGTCTTTGGAAGGCAGTTTCCCTTTCGACGGTTACGAACGGATTTTGGACGAAGTTCTCGAGTGGGCCGATGTTAGGCCGTCCATGCGGGTCCTGGACCTGGGTATCGGCACAGGAAACCTGGCCTCACGGTTCGTTGGCCGGGGATGCGAAGTGTGGGGGGTGGATTTCTCCGCCGGGATGTTGGCGGACACGCGGGTAAAACTGCCGGAGGCGCACCTCGTGCAGGCGGACCTGCTGAGGGAGTGGCCGGAGGAGCTCCTTAAGCAGCCCTTCGATCGGGTTGTCTCGGCCTACGTCCTGCACGAGTTCGACTTCCCGGCGAACGTGCGCCTGCTGCAACAGGTTGCAGCGCGTCTTCTGTCCCCCGACGGAGGAATCCTCATCGCCGACATCGCTTTTCCCACCACGGCCGCCCGCATGGAGGCTTCACAGCGTTGGGCGAGCTTGTGGGATGAAAGCGAAGATTACTGGGCCGCCGAGGAAGCCATCGCCGCCTGCACGCGGGTCGGCTTGCGGGCCGCTTACCGGCAAATCTCCTTTTGCGGAGGCCTTTTTCGGATCGTCCCTTGCGGGACATAATACGATTTCCTTGACCGTACTCCTCGTTTTCCTTCCGCTTTCTCCATGCCCCGCTTTTCTCGCGTTG
>JAJFUM010000225.1 GCA_021372415.1 Deltaproteobacteria bacterium | reverse complement strand
CCCCGGATACAGATGAAGGGCCTTTTCCAAATGGGTGATGGCCGTCTCGGTGCGGCCGTCCGCCAGGGCCGCAATCGCCTTATCGACAAGGACCTCCTTGTATATCCGGTCGTCCCTCCGATAGAGGGGGAAATCCAGCGTCACGCCGTTCTGGGTGCGGATGACTTTTCCCTGCGGATCGTTCAGTCGGAAGTCCTGCTGCAACCGATAGGGAATCGCGATCGCATCGGACAGTCGCTGCATGTTCCAGCCATCGTCGATCTTGTAATTGTAGAAGACGATCCATTCCGGCGGATTCTCCCTCAGGGCATCGACCAGTTTTCTCTCCTCACGGGGGTCGTGGATCCTCCGGTGGTGGGCATAGAGAATCAGATAGCCCGGATCAAAGGCCTCTCTTTCCGCGTACAGGTGGATCGAAGGCTGATCGCCCCAAACCAGCAATCGATCCGTCTCCTTGGAATGCTGCCGGAGGTATCGCCCCACGGCCCCGGCCAGGCGGAAAAGGGAACCCAGGGCCGTCCCCATATAACCCCAGGCATCAGCTTGCGATTTTACATATGAGCGGACGATCGTCAGGCAGAGGGTGAACAGCGGAATGGCCAGGACAAGGGCCAGCGTCCACCCCAAGAGGCCGCCGTCCCGAAGGACCGGCAGGAGATCATCGACCGTCATGGCAGCCAGGATGCTGAGCGGCGCCCAGCAGGAATTGAAATGGGGGGTGTAGTAGTTCTTCTGGAACTGCTGGGTCAGCACAAAGACCACAAAGAGCAGAACCATCACAAAGGCCAGAAGATCGAATCTGAAGAAAAGGAGGATGATCTGCACAGCAGCGAGGATCAGAATGGGATAGAGGTCCTTGACCGCCGGGAGCATGAATTGCTTGAACGCCGACCGTTGCTGGCGGGAATCCATTTGATAATGCTGCCGGATATAGATCTGAAACTGCTCGTCATGAAGCCCCTCTGGCAGGAAGCGCATGAAAGGGCGCCCTTTGAACCGCTCCAGGACAATCGCCAGAAGGCTCATAACCGGCCCAAAGGTCATCATGAAATAATCGGCGACCGCCGCCTTGCCGTATCCTCGCAGGAGCATCAGGGGGAAGAGGTTCAAGCCCGCAAAAGCCGTGAGATAGAACAGACAAGGGACAAGGGGAGAATGCAGAAAGAGGAAACTCACCGGCAACAGAAGCGCGGGCAGCAGTGCGATGGGCTTGATCTGCACCGCCCATCCGGCCATGAGGCCGGCGAGCAGAAAATACCCCGTGTTGCCGGTCAGGGATCCGTAACAGGAGAAAATGATGCTCAGGTTGATCGGCAGGATGAGAAAATGCTCCGCATAGGTAAGGAAAAACAGCGTGTTGGGTATTGCCGTTACCATGAGAAAGAGCAAGGCGGCCATCAGGGGGAGGACGCTTTCTGCGGAGAAAATGGAGACCAGCCAGTACACCGACAGCGCATTGCCGATATACCAGCATGATTTATAAACATAGAAGAACCGGACGTCCCGCCAACCGATGCCATTATAGAGGACGGCCGTCATCCATTGAATGCCGAAGTATCCGATGACTCTCAGATTGTTCTTGAATAACCTTGCCCCCCGCTTCCAGAAGACGGCAAGGTAGAACCAGTTGCCGTCATCCTCGGAAAGGGGCTTCCTGAGCATGGGGATGTGCAGGAGCACACCGGCAACGATGATGATCCCTATCGCAACGGAATGTTCCATGTCGAATCCCCGGTTATCGATTTAGAACAGCGCATCTTTTTCCCCGTGACCGCCGATGGACGGGCCACTTCGATCCCATCCCTTACCGCCTTCGGAGCACCCGGCCAGGCACGCCGACCACCACGGAAAATGGTTCAACCGACTTGAGGAGCACCGTTCCGGCACCCAGGACGGATCCATGGCCAATGGCAACACCCATCGGTATGGAACAGTGCGTGCCGATCCATACGTCATCGCCGATGTTCACCGGCTGTCTCTCATCCCCCTGGCTGCGGATGGGCGTATCCGTCCTGGCAAAGACATGTCCGGTTGAGACGATCGTGGTATGGGTGGCAATCCCGCAATGAGACCCGATCCGCACCTGGCCGCCGCCGTACACGACGACATAGGGCCCGATCGCCGTCCGATCGCCCACGGTGATGCGCCCCCCCTGACAATGAAGGTATGCCCCTTCGTGGATCTCCACCCCTTTCCCGATCACGATGCCGTCCCCGCTGGCGATGAGCGTGCAACGTCCGGGGATCATCGTGCCGCGGCCCATGACGATATTGAAGGGATAGTGGATATCCGTGCTCGGCGAAACTAGGCAGCGCCAGCGCACGGACAGATACAGGGCGACCAGCAACCTGGGGGCGGGTTTTCTCGCCAGGAGGTCGGCCAGGGCGCGAAGGCGGTTGAGACACCCTTTAAGCATGGTCCGCCCTCTTGACCCCTCGCACAACGAAAATCGTCGCCGATTTCATCCTGCCGGCCTGAGCCTGAATGACCTGGCCGTCTATGCCCTGCTGCCTCATTTTCGCGATAATCTCGCCGGGCGAATAGAAGGTCTTGAAGGGAGGATAGAACCAATCCTCCACCTGCACCTGGATGGAGATGTTGTCGGGACGAAGATTGATCTCCTGCCCCTTCATCTTCACAGCGAGCCCTGTCAGGCCGGCGAAGAAATCCAGAACGAACTGTTTCCTCCTTCCGGTGGCGAAAAACCTCCGGAATAGATGCCTCAGAAATTGGTGAACCGGCGAAAGCCATGTTTTCAAATAAACGCCGAGATAAATCACCCCCCCGGGTTTGACGACCCTGAAGATGTTTCTAAAAACCAGCTCCGGTCTTGGGGCCATCATGGCGACGCCCCAGCACCAGACAAGATCAAAGGAACCATCCGGCATGTCCAGCTGCTGCAGGTCTTCCTGACGGAAGGAGATATTGACCCTTCCGAATTTTTCTGCAATTATTTTCGCAGTTTCAATGCACTTCCCGGAGAGATCGACTGCCGTCACCTCATCGCTGAACTCCGAAAGGACAACCGAACACACCCCGTGTCCGCAACCGGCATCGAGCGAACGGCCCACATGCTTTTCCCGGATTGTTGCAAGCATGTATTTCTTGGTCTCTTCATAGTGAGGCACGCTTCTCGGCCAGAATTGGTCGTAGAATGTCCTGGTCTTTTCATCCACGGTCAGGCCCTCCTTGTCACGGTCAGGATGACGGGCTCGAAAGAGCCGGCACAAATCAAGGCATTGGTGATGAGACGAATGAGGCCCAATCGGTGGGCCATACGGAGCCATCCTTTCACTTTTCCGAGTCCTGCCCATTCCTTGATGTCCGAAGTCAACATCCGTCTTTCGAAGACCTCGGCCCCATAGGTCAAGACATGGGCCTCGGGGCAATCCCTCATCCAGGCCCTCACTTGACGGTAACTGAGCAGTTGCAGGGTCCCCATGAAAGCAGGGTCCCTTCCCCAAAGCCTCACCCAAAGCTGCCCCATCCGGTTGTTCAGGTAGGGTATCCAGGGAATGGCGTAATGGCCCTCGAAGAACGAGCCGTAATTGGGAAAGACGAACTGAAGAAACCCGCCCGGCTTGAGGACCCGAAGCGATTCACGAAGCACCGCCCGGGGATCCTCGGTGTGTTCAAGGACCGTCGAGGAGAAGACAATGTCAAACGTGCCATCGGGGAAAGGGATCTTTTCTCCCTTCCCGTTGATCACGGCTTCCGCCGGCATTCCATACTCGGCGGCAATCTGCCTGGCCAGTGCATAGGACGTGTCGAATCCCCTTTCCGCGGGCTCAATACCGACCGTGTCGCATCCATAGTCTCTTCTGGTGACGAAAACGAACAGGCCAAAACCGCATCCCACCTCAAGGACCTTTTTCCCGGACAGGGCATCGATCTTCAATCCGGTTGTTTCGCAGAAAAGGCGTACCTGGTCGTGAACCTTCTGCTCGTCAACGACGTCGCGGGCACACTTTTCCGCCGGAAGCCTGGCGATCTTTTCAAAGAAGACGCCATAGCTGGCAATGACTTTTTCCAGGAGCCGGGGGGAGATGCGTACCATCAGTCACCCCCCCCGTGTCTGATAAAGACGAATTCATTGCAACCCGTGGGAACCTCGGCCGCCTCGTACCTGGCGCAGGAAAATCCAAGGGGCTGCACGATCAATTCGATTTCCTCGCGGGTCGCGTATTCGTACGGATAACCGCCAATCCAGTCGACGACGTCGTAATAAAAATCCATCCCGCGGTTTTTCCGAAAGGGATTCTTCCCGGTCACACAGAACTTCGCGCCGGCAATGATCGGATAGAAAAAACCCGTCAGGAGCGGCCTGAACCACCTCGGAGAGGAACCATAAACCCATTTGACCGACAGCCATGCCCGGGAAGACCAATGGCGGTTGTAAATCGCCAGGACCAGGTGGCCATCGTCATCAACCAGCGATGCGGCGTTTTGGATGGCCGCCCTCATGCCGCCGGTATGGTGCAGCACGCCCCACGAATGCACAACGGCAAATTTTCGCGCCGGCTCGTTCAACGCGGCGATACGGGAACGCACACCGGCGTCCAGGAACGACCCGATGACCACCGGGACATTTCCGTTGGCCCGAAGCACCGATGCCGTGAGCCGGAGGGCTTCTTCACATTTCGGGTTGATGTCGTTGCCAAAGATCCGTGCCCCGGCCTCCTGGGCAAAAAGGAGATTGAGCCCCTGACCGAAGCCGATATCCAGAAAAGACTTCCCGTCGAGGGGGATGCCGGCAAAGAGCCGCAGAAAATCGTGGCGGGCCTGCTCCACCTTCTCAGGGGTCAGGGCATGCCGTGAGAAATCGATCCAGTTCTGGCCGAAGTCGAATTGCCGAAGGTTCATGGTCATGAATCCATAAGAATCTGCTGAGCCGACGAGCGCCACGAAAAACGCTCCAGCACCGCCTCCCGCGCCCGAGCGCCCAATTCATGGATGTCCCTGCTGGACATGACTTCCCGCATCCGATTGCCTAAACCGTCTTGGTCGTCCAATTCGAAAAGGAACCCGTTCCTGCCATGGACGACCACCTCATTGTTGCCGCCGATATTGCTTGCAATCACGGGAAGACCGCAGGCCATCGCCTCCAAGAGCGTGTTCGGCAGACCCTCCTGCGAGGACGGATGAACCAGGCAATGGGCATTCTGGTAGAATCCCCGGAGCGCCTCTTTGTCGCTCCAAGGATGGAGGGTCACCGTGGATGCGAGTAAGCGGGAGGACCGTATCCTGTTCACCAGCGAACCTTTTTCCGGTCCATCCCCCACGAGGGACAGCACGGCCCCATGGGGGGCGATGTGCTTCTCGAATTGTTCGATCAGGGACAGCAGCCTCTTCTGGACGACAAATCGTCCCACGAACAGGAATGTAAAGGGTTTCCCATGGTTGTGACGATCACCGGGTTGAAAGAAATCCGCATCCACGCCATTGGGAACCATGTCCACGGAAATCCCCAAACGGCGACCGGTTTCCATGGCCAAAGCCCGCAAGCCGGCACTGTTGGCAATGATACGCCCTGCCCCTTTCCATATCCTGTCGGTCAAGGGAAGGGTCCATCTGTGGAACAGCGCCAGTTGGTCGGGCAGGAAGCCGGGGACATCGCCGCCCCGGAGCAGGACAATGTATGGCAGCTTTGCCCTCCTGAAAAGCCGGTAGGCGATCCATCCGGAGGGAAGGGCAAAAAAGGAGACGGTCAGATCATAGGATCGTCGCCGGCAGAGGTCCCGGGCCTTGCGATACCCGCGGACCATATAATCCAGCATCTCCAGCGGATTGGACTGTTCCATCCTTTTCCGGCGTGACCGGACCCGATAGATCGTCGTGCGGTCCGGTGTTTTTTCGATCTCGTCCAGACCCGGAAACCAAGTGGTGACGACATCGATCCCCAAATCCATCTTGCTCCACTCCCGGCAAAGGAAGTGGGTGGCATTGCCTGCCCCCCCTCCCAGCGGCGGGTACTCATAGTTGAGCACCAGGATCGTTTCGGGTCTCTTCATCGTTTCTTCGTCCCACCGAACTTCCAGGAATTCCCGTTTCGGGGAAGGATATAGGTATTTTCCAGATCGGACCTGTCCAGCCACGCTGCAATGGTTTCCCTCCTGATATAGGTGGTCTGGGGGGAGACGAGTTGATCAAAGGCCACGTGGTGATGAAAGGCGAAGCGGTAGCGTCCGATCCATTTGAGATAACCGTAGAGAGGGACGAGCCGCTCGAAGGGGTCCCGGCGCAGTCGTTTGACGAGCTGGGAAGCCAGAAAGAACGGGACAGCCAGGGGAAGCGCCAGGGCGTATTTGTTCAGCCTCCAGGGCAACCGGGAGGCGATCCTTCTGAGCGGTTCGAGCAGGGTCCTGATCAGAAAGTTCCCCTCATATCCGTAAACCCAGCAGTGAAACCGCCCCCCTGGTCGGGTCGACCGCACCACGGCGCCAAACCCTTCCGCCGGTTCCTTCATGTGGTGCAGGACACCGATGCAGTATACAAAATCATACTCGTCCGGATGGTGATCGGCAAAGGGCAGGATGTCCTCCCTGAGGAACTGGACATGGCCGATCTGCATCCTCTGGAAATTCTCCTTGGCAACCTCCACACAGCGGCCGAGTTCCACTCCTGTGACATTTGAGCTGAAGCGGGCCACATACTGCAGCAGGCCGCCGTTTCCGCAGCCCAATTCGCATACGCTCTTTCCTGCCAGTCCCTCCAATCCGACGGGATCAAACCACTCCCGGACCTGGACCAGGGTATAGGGGGACGCAGAGAAGCAGTTGACCCAGGAGTCCGAAAAGGCTTCCGCTGTCTTGAGATCCACAGTTTCGTTCGTCGGCATTCCTTGCATCCCTCTTAACGTCCTCTTTTTCTCAGGACCGCCTGGACAGCCAGGATCCGGAGGTCCTCCAGCGGATAATGATGAAACGCCTGGTCGATATCCGCATAGACCGATTCGGTGACGTCCATGCTCTGCGTGGCGGTGAAATCGACGATCTCGAACCCCGCCGTGAGGAAATGCTCCCTGAAATCGCTGGCGCGCAGACGGTTGATGTAATGCTCCGAGCCCGGGGGATACAGATGTTCCCAATCGGCCCGCGGATATTTCATGAAGTCGATCGAGCGGTTCTTGTCCGGGACTGTCCTCAGATGGGTATGGTGTTCCCTGAGATCGATCAGGTGGATCATCATTCCCCCGCTGCGAAGGATATGGTGCATCCTCTTCAGGATGGATTCGATTCCAGTGACATGCTCGAGGACGGCCAGGGAATAGATGAAATCGAAGGATTCCGGCTGGAAGGGATGGGTGTCGAAATCCCCCTGGATCAGATCGATCCTGTCCCGGTTCAGGCTGTATCCGTCCCCGTTTTTCCGGACCAGTTCCCCCATCTCGAAGGACGCCGGTCGAAACAGATTCATCCCGATGAGCCATTGAAACCGTGAAAGCCACAGTTCATCGAGGTTGACCGGCACGAACTTATCAATGGAGGTGTATCGCCCGGCTCCGGCAAGGTTCCAGAAGAGCCCCATACCCAGCGGCTTGCCGGCACCGATCTCCAGGATCGAACGATTCTCGATGGATAATCCGTATGTCCGCGCAAGTTCATAGATCTGTTTGAAGCAGGCATAGGAATAGAGGCTGGTATTGTTTCTGCCCTCCATCAGGCCGCACGTCTGATGGAAGAACCATTCCTGCGCCTCGATGGGCAGCTCGGCAAAAATCCGGTACACGTCGCCCAGCGCTGTACGGATCTGTTCGCTGGTCAATGCCATCAAAAAAACCCTCCAATAAAGACTCCGGAGTGACCTGCACCGCCCTCCAGCGTTTTCCACCCCTGCCGCCGGGGGCGCATCCCTTCATCAGGAGACGGAAAAACGCTCCTTCCACATTTCGAACATCAGCAGCGTCCAGATCGGCTTGCGGTTGTCCTTCTGCCCAGAGAAGTGTTCCCGGAGCAGGGTTTGAACCACCTCACCGTTGAACAAACCCTCCCGGCTGATCTTGGCCGGAGAAAAGACATCCAAAAGGATGGGCCTCAATTCCCCCTTGAGCCATTTGGCCAGGGGGATCCCGAAGCCCTTCTTCTTCCGATGGAGGATATCCTTCGGCAATATCCGCTCCAGGCCCTTCTTCAAGAGGTACTTACGGGTCAATCCACGCAGCTTATAGCTAGACGGGAGGTCGTTGACGTACTCGGCAAACTCCACGTCCAGGTATGGCGCCCTGACCTCCAGGGACGTGGCCATGCTGGCCCGATCCACCTTGGTCAGGATGTCCTCGCCCAGATAGTAGCGGGAGTAGAGATAGATGATTTGGTCCAGATCGTCGCGAAACGTCATCCCTCGGTAGGATTCCTCGATATCCCTATAGGGATCGTCACCTGCCAGCAGGGAAAGGCAGTCTGGCTTGAAGAGTTTCTTCTGTTCGTCCCTGTCGAAAGAACCCAGCCAGACCTGATTGCGCACGGCAAGCGGATGGGGAAGTCCCTTCAGGAACTGCTTGATCCTGAAATCAAAGGACATGTTCTTCGTGGACACCGGAAGGGCCCGGAAAAGGGGATTGAGAAGCCCGTCGCGGACCCATGCGGGAACGGCCTGGTAGATTCCGGCGACCCGATGGGCCAGAAAGGGGTCGTAACCGGCAAAGATCTCGTCCCCGCCATCGCCGCCCAGAGCCACCGTGACGAACTCCCGTGTGAACTTTGCCAGCATATAGGTGGGCAGGATGGAGGCATCGGCCAGGGGTTCATCGAGAAAATCCCAGACCTGGGGAAGCGTCTCCAGCATCATCGCCGGCGTGAACACCTTTTCGCGATGATCCGTTCCGAAAAGGCCGGCCACTCTCTTCGCATAGAGAGATTCATCGAACGAAGCCTCTTCAAAACCGATCGAGAAGGTCTTGATCCGGTCGGCCGGCATGAGTTCCGCCATCAGGGCGACGATCGAACTGGAATCGACACCGCCGCTCAAAAAAACGCCCAGCGGGACATCGCTGACCAACCGCCTTTCCACAGCCTTCTTGAGGAGCCCGATCAGTTGCCGCTCAAGCGCCTCCTCTTCGCGCGGAAAGTCCCTATGGGTCTCATCGAACCGGATCTGCCAGTAGGGAGATATCGAAAGGGAGGAAGCCTCTGTCCATAACCCGTAGTGGCCGGGGGGCATCTTGGCAACGCCCCGGATCAGGGAATAGGGGACGGGGACATACTCATGGAGGAGATAACGGCTGAGGCTCCTGATATCGATCTCTTTGTTGACCTCAGGATTCTTGAGGATAGCCTTCAATTCGGAGGCAAAGATCAGCCCCTTGTTCGAGCAGTGGTAATAGAGCGGTTTCTTCCCGTAGCGGTCGCGGGCGAGCAGGAGTTGCCTTTTCCGGTCGTCCCAGAGGGCGAAGGAGAACATCCCGTTCAACTTCTCCAGCAACCCGACGCCGTACTGCTCGTATCCGTGCAGGATCACCTCTGTATCGCTCTGGGAAACGAAGATATGGCCGTGTCCGATGAGTTCTTCCCTGATCTCTCCGAAATTGTAGACCTCACCGTTATAGGTGATCCAAAGCGTCCCGTCTTCGTTCGTCATGGGCTGATGTCCGGCCGCGGACAGATCAATGATGCTCAGCCGGCGATGTCCCAGGCCGATCTGGAGATCGGGATGCCGAAGGATATGAGTCCCCCCGTCATCCGGTCCGCGATGATGCAGGGCCTCGGTCATTTCGGAAAGGACCCGTTCGTCGAGCCGACAGCCGCTTCGGCAGATCATCCCCGCAATGCCGCACATCAGATCGGCTCCTCGTCATTGACGACGCTCTCCACGACATAGTAATCCTTGCCCTGGGTTTCGAAATAGGATCGGATCATGATTTCACCGAGGAGGCCCATGGAGAGGATCTGAAGGAAGGCAAACAGCAAAAGGGCGATGAGCAAAACAATCACACCGAGGGAGATCTTGATGGACGTCAATAAATTCAAGGCGATCAGGAACAGGATGAAGAGCATTCCCACGCCGACCAGTTTCTTGGCGATTCTGCCAAAGAACTGAATGGGACGCGTCATGTAATCGGAGAAAAAGCGCACGACGATCAGATCAAAGATGACCCGCGAAACACGGGACAGGTTGTACTTGGCCACACCGAACTGACGCGGCAGATGATTGACGGGAATCTCAGCCACCTTGACCCCGAGCCAGGCAGCAAAGACCGGCACGAATCGATGCATCTCCCCGTAGAGATGGATATTCTTGACGATTCCCCGTTTATAGGCCTTCAGCGTGCAGCCGAAGTCATGCAATCGGACCCCTGTGCCTTCGATCAGTTTGTTGATGATCCGGTTGGCCATGAAGGAGGGGATCTTCCGGGTCACAAAGGTATCCTTACGGTCCTTGCGCCATCCGCTGACCAGGTCGTATCCCTCGGCCATTTTTTCCAGAAGTCTCGGGATATCGGCCGGATCGTTCTGGAGATCCCCGTCCATGGTCACCACGACGCTGCCGCGGGCATATTTGAACCCGGCATTCAAAGCAGCCGTCTGGCCGTAGTTTCTGCGGAAATGGATCACCTTGACATGGGTGTCCTCGGCGGCGATGACGGCAAGGGCACGCCGACTCCCGTCGGTGCTGCCGTCATCGATAAAGACGATTTCGTAGGCCTCTTTGAGCGTGCTAAGGACCGCGATCAGTTTTTGGTACAAGAGGGGAATGTTCTCTTCCTCGTTGTAAACAGGAACCACCACAGACAAGGCAATCGGTTCAAACCGTTTGGTGTCTCCAAACCCCTTGATGATTTTCAAGGGCTTGATCTGAAACAGCTGGTCTGAAAAGGACAGATCGGCCTCCGTATCCACGGATGTGTGACCATTCTGGGTCAAGGTCACCCCCAACTGCCGTTTCAATTCGATCAGTTCACCGTCTTCGGCCTGGGAAGGGTCCATCTGGTCGATAAGCTTTTGGACATCGGCAAAGCGGTTCATGGCCAGATAGACATAACCGAGATTCACGACGGCAATGGTATATTGTCCATTGATCTGTATGGCTTTGAGGAGATGGCGGACCGCCTCGTCATATCTCTTCTGTCGGTAACAGAGGACACCGATGTCGTTATAGAGTTCGAAATTTTGAGGTTTCAGGAGAACGGCCCGGCCGAGGAGGTCGATGGCCTCGTCCAATCGATTGGCCGAATGGAGGAAAAGGCCATAATTGTGCAGATATTCGAAATTATTGGGATCGATAGCCACAGCCTGTTTAAAGTAGGACTCACATACCTCTTGATGGCCGAGTGCTTTATGGGCATTGGCTAATACAAACAGCAGCTTCGATTCCTTCGACTTGGCCGCTGCCTTTTCCAAATAGGGGATGGCGGCCGAGATATCCTCCTGCCGCAGATAGAAAAGCCCCATCTGCATATTCGTTTCATAGGCATCCGGATCCTTTTTCAACATCCGGTCCAGCTGTTTCAATCTGTTCTTACCAAAATCCATTGGAATGGTCCTGACGATGACTAGATAAGTTTTTTTCGTATAAAGGCTTGAAGTTTTATGCCTTCTTGAAATTCCGGGTTGCTTTTTAACCCCTCATCGATGGTGTTGCTCGCCGATTTCCAATCCCCCGCTTCGATAAAGGACCTTGCCATATTGTAATAGAGGCCTTCATCGTCGGGCCGTACAAAAAGGGCCTTTTTAAAGGTTGTGACGGCCTTGTCGAATTCTTTGGCGATTCGGTATTGAATCCCCATTGAATTGTAGAGTTCAATCAAGGCATCGGCCGCTTCCTCGTCCTTCTCTGCCATGCTTCTGGCCGTGGAGAAATCACCCTTTTCCGTGGGCACCATGATTTCCTGAACCCGTTTCTGGAGATCATCGGATGCACCTTCCATGGTCGCATCCTGCTGCTGGGCTTCCATCGCAGCCACGATCTCCTCTTCCTTGATCTGGATCAGTTGCTTCATGAAATCGAGCGTTGTGGCGATATCATCATCAGCGAATGTGACGGGACCATAGAGATGACGGAAGGCCCTCGACGAAGCCAACTCGGTCTGGAAGGCATTGATATCCTGCCGCAGCTGTTTTTCGTCCACGGGAAGCATCCTGGTTGTCTGCATCTTTTCGAGGATATCCCGGAATCCCGCGAGGCAAGAATAGACGTTCTCCTTTTGAAGATGCAGCCGGCATTCCAAGAGCTTCTTCGTCAGACGTCCGGCGTCTTCTCTCTTGATCTCTCCCTGCATGACGACACTCCTGAAAACCATGGTGGTGGCTTCACCCTGAACATCTAGGCGAATATCATGCCACTATTTCAGTTATCCTAATGATTGGTTGTCTTTATGGGGGCCTTTTTGAATGGAGACGGGTTCATCGAACTTCCGGCCCAACAGAGGTGAATGGAAACTGCCTCTCCGTAATCATAGAATATCACATAAAAACAAGCAGCTACAGTATCATCACCCTGGGAATACGACATAGCTCCCCATCCCTTGGCATGGAAGTTGATATTCTATTGTTGATACGTTCAGGAGGAAGATCTTGACCATTCCAGTCAATCACATTGTGCCGATTAACAGAGTCCGTACCGACCGTATGACCCTGGTCGGGGATTCACGGCCTCAAACCTATTCCTTCAAGGAACTCCTCAGCCAGACCCTCGATGAGAAAGGCCAGGAGCAATCCAACGGAGTCCCTCCCCTTTCCAAGGAACAACTTATTGACATCATTAATAATGTAAAAGCACAAATGGATGCCCGCCTGATCCGTGCCCTGAGCTTCGATTCGGGGGAAAACGTCGAGACCGCATATCTGGGGTTGATTGACCGGCTCATCGTTCCCACGCCAGAATCGTCAAATAATTATCACGAAACTCAAAATAATGACGTTTCTCATCATGACGTTCTTTCTCCAGGCTCGTCAAATTCCATTGACACGATCATTCAGCAGGCCGCCCAGGCCCATGATGTCGACCCGGATCTGATCAAGAGCGTGATCAAGGTTGAAAGCAATTTCAAAGCAAACAGCACCTCCCCCAAAGGGGCCATGGGATTGATGCAACTGATGCCCGAAACGGCCAAGGATTTGGGGGTCCAGAATGCCTACAACCCCAGCGAGAACATCTGGGCTGGAACCCGTTATCTTAAGATGCTTTTGAAAAGGTATGACGGGAACGTGCCGCTTGCACTGGCCGCCTATAATTGGGGGATGGGAAATCTAGAAAAGAAATCCGGCCAGATGCCGGCCGAGACAAGACACTACGTCAGCGCGGTGACACGCTACTACGAACAACAAAAGGTCTGATCGGTCTTAGTTGCTTCCGAGGCGGCATTCTCCTGTCGGTCAGAGCACGATCATGCCGATCAGATCTGTTTCAAGAAGGCGTCGACCACCCTCCCGTCGAACTGCAGATCCCGATTCTTCCTCAACTCCTCACAGGCATAATCCAAGTTCATGGCCGGCCTGTAGGGCCGGGTATTGGTCATGGCATCGAAAGAATCTGCAACCATCAATATTCTGGAAAGGAACGGGCTCTCCTCTCCCTTCAGGCCTGCAGGATAACCCTTGCCATCCCAACGCTCGTGATGGTGAAGAATGATCCTTCTCTCCTGATCAAAAAGGAGAATCGGTCTGAGGATCTTTTCACCGGCTTCAGAGTGGGTTCTAATGACGGCAAACTCTTCCGCGGTCAATCGGCCCGGCTTCAGCAGGATATGATCGGGGATGGCGATCTTTCCAACATCGTGCAGAATGGCGGCAATTTTCAAGGATTCTATCTCCTTGTCGCTGCACTGCATCTCCTCGGCGATCTTGGCCGAAAGATCCCTCACCCTCAAGCAATGCTCTTCCGTATAATGATCACGGACCTGAACAGAGGCGACAAGTGACCGGAATGTATCCAGGACATTGCTGTAGATGCTCTCGTACAGCATCTGATTTTCAATGTTGAGGGAAGCCCTCTTGGTCAGATTGATGATATAACTCAAGTCCTTGGAGGTAAACGATTCCCGGTTGATCTTCTTGCGGATGCACAGAATCCCGAAGATGTTATTCCGGATCATCAGGGGCGCACAGATCAGGGAGGGTGCAATTTCCTGATGTTCCGATGAGTGGATCATCAATGCCCTTCTCTTGGTGACCACTTCCTGAAAGATCTGCTTGAGGGCGGGTATTGTCCTGGATTCGTAGATTTTGCGATCATGGCTCTTGATGACTTTCGGTCGGAACAGGCCCTCTTCCTCATCAAACAGAAGCAGAGCACACTCCTCCCCATCGACCACGTTCAGGGACAAATCAACGAGTTTGTTGAATATATACTCATTGTCCCCTTCGATGCTCTCAAAGGAATCATAGATGTACCCATGAACGGACAGTTCCCTAATCTTATCCTTAATCTGGATTTCGTTGATGCCAGATTGGGCTTTGATTTCCTTTTTGTATCGCGCATTCTCATCCAGATGGATATGGACTTTCAATAAGAAGTCATCGATATTGAAGGGCTTCTTCAGGAAATCCACGGCCCCTCTCTTCATGGCGGATACGGCCAATTCAACAGCCGGATGGGCGGTAATAATGATGATGGAGGTATCTGAGCTGACTTCCCTGAGCCGGTTGAGGAGTTCCATCCCCCCCATGCCGGGCATCATGACATCACTGATGACCAGTTCAAAGTGATTTTCGGCGCATTTATCCAGTGCCTCCTGACCGTTTTCAGCCTCGCTGATGGCGTAATAACCCGCCTGATTCAAGGCATCGATAATCAGCTGCCTCGTCGGCGGGTAATCGTCCACGACCAGAATTCGCTTATTGAGTCTCGGGATTTCCTCCACTTGTAGGTTTTGCATCATTGTATCGTTACCACCATTGCCCGAATCGCCATTCCCCGGGGCAAACCTGTCTTCTGTTGGGCATTTTCATCCGATCCCCAAAACTAAAGAATATCCCTATGTTTTATCCTTCGTGATGACATCCAGCAGGCTATAGGAAATCTTCTGATATGCGTCCGTCTTCATATCATCGTTGCCGGACAACGTCACAACATCGCGGTATCGGTCCAGAGTAGACTCCCGCAAGTTATCAGAAGGCAATACTTTTTTGCTCTGCTTGCTGTATGCCTTGATGACATTGTCCACTTGATAAGCTGATATTGTCATGACTGCACCCATCCCTTGGTGAATTCTCTCCGCTCTTAATATCGGATAGATGGGGGCAAAACTTTAGATTTTTTTAAAGAAAGAATTCAGAAGAATTGCAATAAGGTAGACTCAGCGAGCGAATGGGCTATCCTTTTTCTTTCCTAACGCGGACCAGTTCCATCACGAGACTGATCTCCCCTTCGGAGAATCCCGTTCGTCTTGATACCTCCTCACGGCTCAGACCCTGCTGAACCATTTTTACAACCCCCTCGTATCCCTCCACCTGGGGGATCGCTTCCGGTTTTTCCTTCTTGGCCTCCATGGACTTGATGGCCGAATCGGCTTGCGCCAGAAGGGTGACCAGTCTTTTTTCCTTTTCATCAAGCTGATGACTGAGCCTATTCAACGCCTGGACATTCTCTTCTATTGCCTCAACGAACTGGTGAGTGACGGTTTGAGATTCCGTCATAACGTCTTTAAACTCGTCCATCATGGACGCATCGACGGCTGAACGTCTCTTGGCAATCTTCCCGCTCAAACGATGCAACAAAAGCAGGATCGTGACAAAGAAGACGACATCGATGATGAGCTGGTAATATGTTAAGAAATTCAAATTAGTTCCTCTGCTGTTCCTTGGCATGGCGATAAGGAACGCTGATGGTCAGCGTCTCGATATTCTCATCATAGGAAAGGCCCACATCCTTACTGCCCTGTTTCAGAAGCAAGAGTGCACAGGACAGATTGTGTCGCTCGGTCCCATCCATCGGAGAGATGCGGGAATCGACAAGCCCCTCCTTCCACCCCGCCATCAATTCCCTGCCCATTCCAGATATCTTTATGAAAACGATCCCTTCCTGATGCCCAGTCTCTAAGGAAAAGACCTTATCGCGGCAGTCCCTCAGCCCACTCATAGCCAAGCGGATCAACATCCAAAGGGCCATGGAATAGTAACCCGTTATGCCTGATATATCAGGGACATCGAGATCGAGCCGGATGTCCTTTTTCACGTTATGTTTGAAATCCAGATAGAAATCCGAGAAGCCCATTTCCGCTTCTATGAGCTTCGAAAGGTTTAACGTCTCCACCCCATGGTTCGCGATTGCGTAGAATTTTCCGGAAGAGGCGCGGAACATATCGTGGAACTTGTCGGATTCGTTATTAATTGCATTGATATCGGCGATGAGCTTCTTATAGTCTGCACCCAGTTCTCTTTCCACATCAGGATAACGGGCCTCAATCTTTTTCACAAAATCCAGGAGACGTCGCTGCATGAGGTTCGATCGTCCCATGATGCCATTGAGGGGATTGGCGTAGTTATGAAAGATTCCTGGAATGAGTTCACCGAGAAATGTGTCAATGAATTGCTTCTCCAGAAAACGATAGATCTCTTCTCCCTCCATCACTATTCTTCCCCCTTTCCGAACATCGGTCCTATCGATTCAAGCCATGCGGATTGACAGGCAAAGAGTGTGTCAGCCATCAGAATATTTCAAAACGTGTGAAATATACACTTTTTATTAAATTTGCGCCGAGAAGCCCATTGAGGTCGTCCCTAAGTTCAATCTTGAGGCGGTTTCTGTCTTCAGGCGACAACAGTTCATGGGGCTTTTTCTTCTTCAACTTCATGTAGATGAGATTTCGACCGTCAGCCCAGTTTCGATCCGCGACCGTCTTTTCTGATTTCTCGAGATTCAAAACGGCGTCGCAGAAAACAACCTTGGCCGCACCGCGATCATCCTTGAGATCGATAACAAATCCCGCCAAGACCACGAATTCGCCCGGCGTGGGTGCCTGAACCTTCGGGGAGGGCGCCTTGGATACCTCCCGACTTTTTTCCGACCCATCATGGAAGGAGACAACCATAATGACAAGGGGCACCAACACGAGCAAACCCAACAGGGGCATCCAGACCATCGGACGAAAAAGCAGGCGCTTCAACAGGACAAACAGACGCCGCGGGGCTTGCTGCCCGGCAGGGGCCTCTGCCTCCTTGTCCAAGGCAAGGGTGTCCTCTTGTTGTTTTTCCGCCGCTATCTCATCGACCTGGATATCCAGGACATCAAGCGTCGCTTTTTTTGCCATGCCTTATTACCCCTATCGGAGATTAATGATACGCCCGATAGCCATCCTTATTCAAATAATGAAAACATCTGTTTTTTCGTCTCCTGAAAATCGATCTTTTCACCAATGTCCTGTCTGAGGAAACGATTGACACGCTCCACCATGGCAATGGCATAATCGATATCGGGATTGCTTCCCTGGACATAAGCACCGATATTGATGAGGTCTTCAGCTTTCTTGTAAGTGGCAAGCACATTAACGATCTTTTTCGCCAATTGACGGTGCTGCTCATCCACGATGTCATTCATCACCCGGCTCACGCTCTGGAGGATGTCTATGGCCGGATAATGGTTCTTGTTGGCCAGGTCCCGGGTCAGATAAATATGCCCGTCGAGAATCGATCTGGAGGCATCCGATATGGGTTCATTGAAATCATCCCCTTCGACGAGAACCGTATACAGTCCGGTGATGCTTCCCCGGCCTTCGAGGGTCCCGGATCGTTCGAGGAGTTTAGGAAGAAGGCTGAACACGGAAGGGGTATAGCCCTTCGTCGCCGGCGGTTCCCCTACGGAAAGACCTATCTCTCTTTGGGCCATGGCAAACCTTGTCAATGAATCGACCATCAGCAGGACATCATTTCCCAAATCTCGAAAATACTCGGATATGGTTGTGGCCACATAAGCAGCCCTCATGCGGATGAGGGGATGGCTGTCCGAACCGGCGACGACGACCACCGATCTCGAGAGCCCCTCCTCGCCGAGGTTCTTTTCAAGAAACTCTCTGACCTCCCTTCCCCGTTCCCCAATCAACCCGATAACATTGACATCCGCCTTCGTGTTTCTGGCCATCATCCCCATCAAAACGCTCTTGCCTACCCCGGAGCCGGAAAAGATCCCCATCCTCTGTCCTTTTCCGCAGCACAAAACCCCATTGAGCGCCCGGATACCGAGATCCATCGGCTCAGCAATACGTCTTCTTTTGAGTGGATTGATCGGGTCCGCATAGATCGGGTATTCTTTCTCACATTCGATTGCCCCATGATTGTCAATCGGATTGCCAAGTCCGTCAATCACTCTCCCCAAAAGGTTCTTCCCGACATGCACACTGGCTTTACGACCCATAGACATGATCTTGCAGCCCGGCCCTATCCCCTGCATGCTGTGCAAAGGCATCAAGAGGACTTTGCCTTTCTTGAAACCGACCACTTCCGCCGGCAGCTGTTTTTCCAGGCCGCCGGATGCAATCATACATACCTCCCCAATGGAGGCAGCCGGCCCGTGACCTTCAACCACCAATCCGATGATCTCACTGACCTTGCCGTGAACCCGGATCGGATTGATTTGCTCCAGCGAGCGGTGATATTTCGCAAAATCGATCATGATTTCTTACATCGTTCGACCATCCCCCATCGTCAGCGATGGGGAGCAAGCATCGATGTCTTTACTTCGTTGTACTGTTGATCCAGTCTCGCATCGACTTCCCCGCACACGGTTTCAATAAGCGCCCCGCCTCGGCCGACGGAAACATCCTCTTCAAAGACGATATTCTTGATGCCATCGAAGCTCCTGATGAAGTCTGACTTTATCTCCATGATATAACGAAAATCATCGGGATGGAGCCTGATTTTCATGTTCTCCCGATCAACGATATTCTTTATGGCCTCCCTGAGGACACCTTGGATGACATCACGGTTCGTGGTCACCTCCAGATGCATGACCTTCTCGGCAACAGCCAACGACAGCTCGACGATCTGTTCCTCCGCCTCCTCGAGCATCTTCTTTTTGACCTCCGAAAGTTCCTTGATCAGATCATTCAAGGCCTGCAGAGGTTTGAGATGCTCGTTCTTCTGGATTTCAATCCCCTTTTTGATCCCTTCCGATACCCCCCTTGCGTGGGCTTCCCGTTCTGCAATCTGAATCTTCTGCGCAAAAGACGCCTCCAATTCCATCTTAAGTGCCGCACATTCATCCGTTGATGGGGCGGGATTTACCACCGGAGGCGCGGCCCCCACCCTTTCAGGTTTGGAAAGAAGCTTTATTTCCCCTGCTTTGATCACTTTACGGTTGGATAAATCCATCACAGACAACCCTCGTCGACAATTCCTTGACCTAACCCGGAATTGCAACTAACATACCATTCTCGAGCACCTTCGCATCAATCCCACAGGATTCTGCTGTTGATTCGCATCCCTACAGGACATCTTGATGAGGGATGTCGAACATCACGGTGTATTCTCCAGGCTAAAAATACAAAACCGTTGATCCGAATCGCAACAAAAGGTCTAGGAGTTGACGCTCTGTCTGTCATTGAAATGCCATGAGAAATTATTGGGGAAAAGATGATGGGATTGACCAAAGAGGCGAGAAAGTCGATCAGGATCACCATGGAGATCCGCAGCCTTGGCCGTGCAACAGCAATATCCTGCAGAGGACCTCGATTTGCCGCGGTAATCTGCTTTAAATTCCCCACCGGGCCAGATTTATTCTGCCCTTATCGCCGACAGGGAATGATCGCCACTCATTTCACCGATCTGCAGATACAGATCCCCCTGTCCTCCCTTCACAACAGAAGGTCCCGGACGACATGAATCCCGTCCCGTGGGTTCCTCTGCATGACTGGCTTCGGAATGCGGAAATTGATGAGTTGACGCATGATAATCCCAGGAGGGATTAAATCATAGGCCCCCATTGGGGGCCAAGAAACGTTGCCCAGGACTGGTCCTTAATTCTTCTCCTTTCTCGTATCCTTCAGACAGACATCCACAAAGAAGGGACCGCTATCCGTTTCAAAGGGGATGATGATGGAGGGCCCGCCGAGGACGTGGATGAAAGAGTGGTCCTTTCCGGAAACGACGGTCGGGATGGCCGCTGCAATGTTGAATCCCTCCGCCTCCAGTTTCTTTCGGGCTACACCGGAAATCATATTGGTGATCTCACCCACGGCATCCCTGACCTCGCCGTTGATCTCGCCGTGGTTCTCTCCGAGCATATTGGAGATGATCTTAAGAATGGACTCCTCGCTGAAACTCAAGGCCAGAGAACCGCGCGCCGACCCCGTCAATCCAATGATCGCGGATACGTCTCCCTTGGCCTGTTTGCCTTCCTTCAAGTACGGTTTTCCCGCCCTGGGTTCGATCATGGCCATCGTCTTTAACACGCTGATCGTACCTTCCAGGAAGGGGTTGATAAATCGGACATCCATAAAGACTCCTCTCTCTGGCTGTTCTACAGTTTCTCCAGGATCTTCTTGATCTTTTCATTCAGGACTTCGGCAGTGAAGGGTTTGACAATATAATTGCTGACCCCTGCCTTGACTGCGGCGATCACGTTATCCTGCAGGGCCTCAGCAGTAACCATCAGAAAAGGAGTCGCCTTCAACGATTCGTCCGCCCGAACAGCCTTCAATAATTCCAGCCCTGTCATATTGGGCATATTCCAGTCGGAGATGATCAGGTCGATCTTCTGGGACTTGAGAATCTTCAATGCATTGACCCCGTCTTCTCCTTCCACGATATTCTCGTACCCGATCTGCTTCAGAAGATTCCTGACGACCTTCCGCATCGTGGCAAAATCATCTACAATTAATACCTTAATCTGTTTGTCCATGCACCCCTCCTCCGGTTATTTCCTCTCATTCAGTGCGAATAATCCTTCTGTATCCAAGATCAGTCCGATCCGGCCATCTCCCAGGATCGCCCCACCGGAAACCCCCTTAATGTTCTTCAGGTCCGAACCGAGGCTCTTGATGACGACCTCGGCCTTGCCGATGATTCTATCCACGAGCAGACACTGGGCGTGACCTTCTCCTTCTACCACGACTGCAATGGCATCCCAGGGTTCATTGTATTCGGGTTCAATACCAAACAACTCATACAAACGGACCAGCGGCAGCAGCTGACCCATGACATTGACGACCTCGCCTTTGCCGACCACCTGGCTGTAGTCCTTCTTGGCAGGCCGCAATGTCTTGCGGATGGCCGTTGTGGGGATGACATAAATCTCTTGGCCCACCTTGACCAGCATCCCGTCAATAATTGCCAATGTCAATGGGAAACTGGTTATAAATGTGGTCCCCATCCCCAATTTGCTTTCGATTTCGATCTTGCCCCTCAGCTTCTCTACGGCCTGTTTGACCACATCCATCCCGACACCGCGGCCTGACACGTCCGTGATTTTGTCGGCCGTAGAAAGCCCGGGCAGCAGAATCATCATGTAGATTTCCTGATCTGTCAATCCCTCAATGCTCGATACGACTCCTTTTCTAAGTGCCTTATCGGCAATCTTTTCTTTGTTTAGCCCCCGCCCGTCATCAGAAATCTCGATGACAATATTCCCGCCACGATGATAGGCACGCAGACAAATCGAGCCCTTCTCCGGTTTTCCGGCCTTGGCCCTGTCTTCGGGTGACTCCAGGCCATGATCCACGGCATTGCGGACCATATGGACCAGGGGATTGTAGATCTCGTCCACCATGTTCCGGTCGATCTCCGTCTCTTCCCCGATCAACTCGATATTGACCGATTTCCCCTCATTCTTGGCCAGATCCCGAATCAATCGGGACATCCGCTGAAAGGTCTGTTTGATGGGGATCATCCGCAGCCGCATGGAGGTCCGCTGAAGGCTGGAGGTGATTCTGAAGAATTGAGAGATGTCCCTCATCAGGTTTTTGTTGGCATTCACCTGCTGGCTGAGATCCTGCTGGATCATCGATTGGGTGATCACCAGTTCTCCGACCATATCGATCAGGTCGTCCAATTTTCGAGTATCAACGCGCAACGTCGATGCATCGACCGCCTTCTCCGACTGTTTCCTCAGCGCCTGTGACACCTGCTTCGGGGTCGCCTTGCCCTCGTCGATCAGGGCCTCTCCGATCTTCTTGGGCGGCGGTGTTTGTGCGACTTTGAGCGCATGATCCAGATCGTCGTTTGTAATGACGCCGTCGTTGACTAGAATCTCACCCAACTTCTTCTTGTCGGGCACATCGTCGGCCCCCAGCTTTTCCGCATTCTGAATCCTCTCCGCCAAAGCAGCCAAATCGACATTCAGCGGTTTGACGGGGCGGTTTTCGATTTCATCCTTGAGTTGCAGGATCATCGTCTTGAGGACATCTGCACCATCCAAGATCAGATCGATCAACGGCGGTGTCACGGTGAGCTCATTGTTTCTGGCCTTATCCAAAAGGTTTTCCAGGTTGTGGGCCAGATGACGGATGTTCTCGAGATTAAGGAAGCTCGCCACGCCTTTAATAGAGTGGAAGGGCCTGAAGATCGCGTTGATATATTCTGAATTTTCGGGATCCTGCTCGAGGTTTAAGATGTTGACTTCAATCTCGTCGATATATTCCAACCCTTCTGCGATGAAATCCTTGACCAGCGACAGGTCTTGAGTCTGCGCCTTGCTGACCTGAGGCTCTTGGTCTGGCGGTGGCGCACCTTCCTTCTTCGGCGTTTCCGAATGGATGGGCACACCCGTTAGGTTGGCGGTCGCTTCGAGAAAGGGCTGAATATCGCCCGTGAACTCTCCATTCCGTTGAAGGGTCCCTGCGATCTCCTGCATGAGGGCTATGCCGCTTTCAAAGGTACCGAACCCAAGCCCCTTGTCCGGCAATGTATCAAAAACCATTTTCTGCAGGATCTGGTTCAGACCGGTAGCGATCTGAACCAGCGGTGCAACACGGAGTCTCTCCGCTTCTTTGATGATTTCCTCCAGGCTGTTCATGAATTTGCCCGAGGATGGGATATCAATTTCCCTACTGTCCAAAAAGAGCAGTTCAGATGCCAGTTCATCGATAGACTTTATCAACGCGTCGTATTCCATAGTTACACCATCCTCATCATCTCAGCAGGAATTTGATCCAGGGGTAGAACCAGATCCGCCGCCCCCAATTTTATCGCTTCTTTCGGCATCCCGAAGACCACGCAGGAACGCTCGTCTTGGGCGATGGTCCCGGCGCCGGCCTTCTTCATCTCCAGCAATCCTTCCGCTCCGTCCGCACCCATTCCAGTGAGAATCACACCAATGGCATTGGATCCAGCATATTTTGCCGTCGATTTAAAAAGGATGTCCACGGCCGGCCGCTGATGGTGTACCATCGGCCCTGTTTTGATCTCCACATAGTACCTGGCCCCGCTCCTCCGAAGGATCATATGGAAGTTTCCCGGGGCGATGAGCACCGTTCCTGGAACGACCGAATCGTTGTCACTGGCTTCCTTGACGGTCATTTGGCAGAGGGTGTTAAGGCGTTCGGCGAAGGAGGTCGTAAAATTGGCCGGCATATGTTGGACAACGACGATCCCAGGGGCATTGGCCGGAAGCCGGGTCAGAACCTTCTTGAGGGCCTCCGTCCCCCCAGTCGAAGCGCCAATGGCAATTACCTTGTAAGAGGTTTCGGCAAGGGCTTTTAACGGCGTCCCCTCTGAGGAGACATGGGCTTCTGAATCAGTTTTTACAACCTTGGCCCAAGCCGCCGCCCTGATCTTTTCAACCAACTGGACGCTCATATCGCTTACCGTATAGGAGCTGCCAGGCTTGGCGATCACATCAACGGCGCCGATTTCCATGGCTTCCAGCGTCAATTTCCCTCCCTTGGGCGTCAAAGAACTAACTATGATGGTGGGAAGCGGGTAGTATTTCATCATTTTTCGAAGGAAGGTCAAGCCGTCCATCCGGGGCATTTCGATATCCAGCGTAATCACATCGGGCTTGAGGGCCACAATCTTATCCCTGGCAACAAATGGATCCGGCGCCGAGCCGACCACATCGATATCAGGATATTTAGAGAGTTCCTCAGAAAATATCTTTCTAACGATGGCCGAGTCATCAACGATGAGCACTTTAATCTTTTTCAATTTATCGATCCTTCAAGCTATAGGGGTCTTGGCCAGCCAAGATGGTCATGATCATGACCCGGTTATTGATCACGCTGTTTCAAGGAGTCACCATTCTTTGCTGCCGCCAAAACGCCCATCGTATTATACCGATAAAAGAGAGTTATTTTTCTGTAGCCACCATCACCTCAAAGGGACCGCATTCAGTCGCAAAGGCCAACCTTACCCCTTTGCCATCTCCACCCTTTCCATCATCGGTGTGATTGGATAGACGATCGCATGTCGGAATCGACATCTGGGACCCGTGCACAGGATCGACCTTCCTAAGGAAGCTGCCACAGATCATATTGATGGCCTCCTTAACACAGTCCGCCATAATCGAATCGTTTACTTCCGCATCTTCAAGATTCAACATGTTCTTGGCCATGGTTTTTGCCAGTTCAGAGGAGAGAAGGAGCTGCATCTCCCCTTTGAAGGGTCCTTCAAAATGGATTGCGGCCCGCAACTGATGGGGTTGTTCCACCTCCCTCAGGGGTTCGGCAAAAACAAAAAACATCTTTTCAAATACATCAAAAATCGAGGGAAGAAGCATCTCTCCGATCTTCTTGATATTCTCCATCTGATCCCACTCCTATGACATTATAGAGCACCCTTCGGATGTCCTCTGGCAGAAAGGGTTTTTTAATGAATTCTTTTGCCCCTGCCTCCAAGGCTTCGTGCATCCTTTCACTGCTTCCTTCCGTAGAAATGACGATCGTAGGGATATTTTGATAGAGAGGGTCCTGCTTTAGGGCCTTCAATAACTCCAGCCCGTTCATTTCGGGCATATTGATATCCGATACGATCACATCCACCCAGTTCTGCTTCAGCTTCTCCAAGGCTTCCCGTCCATTGCCAGCTTCAATGCACTGGTCGAGTTTGAAACCCGAGATGGCAATCACCTTTTTGATAACCGACCGCATGGCACCGGAATCATCCACAATGAGAACGTTGAATGACATAATCTCCTCTTAATCGGCCTACGTGTAAATCACGTCCTTTGCCGTTTCCAACTCATCATGAAGCGTGATGAAACACCTTTCCAGATCAATGGCCCTGAGGTCAAAAAACCTCATGCCTTCTTCCAGCCCTTTATACGCAAGTCCGTCCACCCCCCCGTCAATCCCATACATCAGGCAGGCTTGATCGGATAAGTATACGAACCAGGCATTTGTTTTGTCCGCATCGGTCAGCAGGTCAGGTCGATGGTGATAGGCGATGGCATCTCTGATTTCAGCCGGAAAATTCCAATGGGCAGCGACCTTCCCTCCAACCTGCGCATGATTGATGCCAAGGATCTCCTCCTCCGCCTCCAGAAAGGAACATTGCCCCTGTCTCACGCGACTGATGATCTGTTCAAACGAGTCGTAAACGTATTCCCCCATGATGATCTTGCCGATATCATGCAGCAGTGCTGCGGTATAAAGGGCTGGATCCTCATTTTTCCGGATCAACCGGGAAAGGATCTGAGACATCAGGGCAACGGCTACGGAATGCTCCCATAGGTCGCTTGACTGCGCCTGATATCCCTTACTGCCCTTCTTATAGAACCGTGTAACACCGGCCATCTGGACCGCCCTGATCAACTGCTGTTGCCCGAGATACACCACTGCGTCCTGAATCGTCTTGATCTTCTGACGAACGCCAAAATACGCCGAATTGCTTATCTTCAAGATGTTTGCCGCAATCGCCTGATCGTATCGGATCACATTCACCAGGTCGGCCACCGCATAATCTTCATTGTGGAGAAGGTCGGTCACCTTCTGGATCGTTGCCGGAAACGCCGGGAGCTTCTCAATCGATTTAAGGATCCGGTCAATCATCATAGTTCCTTTACCGTACCCTCTGAACTTTTGACTAAGCATCGGCCGTTGGCAAGTTCGAGCCTCACCGTGCGGTTGCAGTTCCTGCCGGTATCTTCAGCATCGATCAAGACGTTGTTGTGCCAGAATATTTTTCTCATTGCCGTGATGTTCTTCTGACCAATACGAAAATAATTCCCATCGTCCAGGATGCTCGCCCCGCCGGCAACCTTCACGATCATCCTTTTCTTCTCGGCCCCGATGGCGTAGCAGGATTTAAACAGGAGCGGGATCCCCGTGTCGGCAAACATGGCGGCCTTTTCCTTGGCCTTGTTAGCATCCAGCGTCGAATCGGGAAGCATGAAATGCAGGAGCCCCCCCACTTTCACCTTAGGATCATAAACGGCCACACTGATGCAGGACCCAAGTGCATAGGTGATGAGGACGTCATCCGGATTATTGCTAACCTTGAGATCTGAAATCCCCACAATAATCTCACTCATAAGTACTCATATTTCATTTTCGATAGATACTCGGTTCGATATACTTGAACTCATGGTCCAATCCCGTAAGGCTCTCAGAATGCCCGGCGAAGAAATATCCCCCTTTCTGAAGGCAGTTATAGAATCGCCTCACCAGTGCGGCCTGCGTTTCCTTGTCGAAATAAATCAACACATTGCGGCAGAATATGACGTCGAATACATAGTTGGAAGGCGGTGTCGACATCAGATTAAATCTGGAAAACTCAACCATCCCTCGGACATGCTTTTTGATCCGGAACGAACCTTCATAGGGACCGCTCCCGATCTGGAAGTACTTTCGCAACATGGCCGGAGATATATTTTTTAGTTTTTCCTTGGAGAAGATCCCCTTGCTGGCCAAGCCCAACACCCGGGTGGAGATATCCGTTGCAACGATTTTGATGTCAGACTGAAATTCTTCAGCGCACTCGCAAACGATCATGGCGATGGAATACGGTTCTTCCCCGGTTGAGCAACCGGCACTCCAGATTTTCGGTTTGGCAGAGGAGCCACCCGGCCTCGCCCCCGACAGCATAGCCGGCAGAACTTCACTGAGCTTCCGGAAGTGGCTATCCTCCCGGAAAAAATACGTGAGATTCGTGGACAGCGAATCGATCATGGAAATCAATTCGTCCGTTCCTTCGTCGCTCACGACATAACGATAATAATCCCCGAAGGAGGTAAAGTTGCCTTCTCTGAGCCTCTTGCTAAGGCGCGCCTTGACCAGTTCCCTCTTCCCATCGTGAAGGTTGATCCCGCACTGTTCATAGACAAGACGGCTGATCCGTTCGAAATCAATATCTCTCAACTCATATACTGACATATTATCGCGCATAATACCGGAAACCTTCTTTGCTGCTCCCATCACGGACACCCATTTATCGTGAAATCCAATCAATATTTGTGCCAGATGAGAAAGAAATCACGATATATCGTTTTTTTAATAACCTTTACAACGATACCAGCCTGCGGATGCATCGAAACGGGTTCTCGTAGTCATAGCTTTGACGTTAAAATCCCCTTACCCAGCCATTTGGATAACGAAAAAGATAAATTTTTGACATTACCCTGTTGTTATTTTCACGATCATGTCGTATAAATATCCTCACCTTGTTCGACCGTCATAACGTCACCCCTGCGGGAAAAGGATGAGGGCCTCACATGAAGAACGCCAAGATACTGATTGCGGAAGACAATGACTTAAGTCGTGAAAACCTCGCTGAATTGTTATCTCTGTGCGGCTATGACGTCAAGGCCGTGGGGGATGGCAAAGAGGCCATGGACGCACTTCTTGAGCAACGTTTCAATCTGATCATCACCGACTTGAAAATGCCCAACGTAGACGGATTGGAGCTTCTCAAGTTCGCCAAGGAAACGAATCCAGACAACATCGTCATCATGATCACCGGATACGGAACCGTTAACACGGCCGTTGATGCCATGAAGCTGGGAGCCTTTGATTACATCACAAAACCTCTGCGGGACGATCTTGTAAAATTGACCGTCGCCAGGGCGCTGTCTTTCGCAAGCCTCAAGGAAGAAAATGTCGTTTTAAAGGATCATCTCAAGGACAAGCATGATTTCGGCAAGATGATCGGTTACAGCGACTGCATGAAAAAGGTATTCGACACGATCAGCAGGGTATCCTCCTCCGATAGCACCATCCTGATCCATGGTGAAAGCGGGACGGGCAAGGAACTGGTGGCACGGGCCATCCACTTCAACAGTGATCGCAAGAATCAGCCCCTGATCCCCGTGAACTGCGGGGCTATTCCCGAAGAGCTGCTGGAAAGCGAGCTGTTCGGCCACGAAAAAGGGGCGTTTACAGGCGCCATCCGCACCAAGATCGGTCGTTTTGAACTGGCCCAAGGTGGAACGATTTTTTTGGATGAAATCGGGGACATGAGCCCGGCACTGCAGGTCAAGCTCCTGCGAGTCATTCAGGAAAGAGATTTCGAACGCATCGGCGGGGTGAAGACAATCAGCGTGGATGTCCGAATCATTGCCGCGACCAACCAGAATCTCGAAAAAGCCGTGATCGAGAAAAAATTCCGGGAAGACCTCTTTTACCGAATCAACGTCATCCCGGTCCATCTGCCGCCTTTGCGCGAACGGGACAAGGATATCGAAATCCTAGCCCACCATTTCCTAAAGAGGTTCAACCAATTGTCCAAGAAGAACATCGCCCGGATTTCGCCCGAGGCCATCCATTGCATCATGCGTTATCCCTGGCCGGGCAATGTAAGGGAACTGGAAAATCTGATGGAGATGTTGGTCGTCATGAAAGAAAAGGGAGACATCGAACTCAGTGATCTGCCTCCAAAGCTGCTCAATTACACCAATGCGGAGCTTTCCAACAGCCACATGGATCTGCCAAGCGAAGGAATCAATTTCAATGAAATGGTCAGCCGTTTTGAAAAAGACTTGCTGCTCCAGGCCTTAAGAAAAAGTCGCGGTGTCAAAAACAGGGCCGCAAAGCTCCTCCAGTTGAATCGCACGACATTGGTTGAGAAACTGAAGCGTTTCAATCTTCATGAGGGGGATTCCGCCTGGGGTAACGATGCCTAAAACGGCCGGTCACGGCCAATACGTCCCGTTCCTTTAGGAGTCCAGAACTTCCCGGATCTTCAGGGATACTTCCTGTATCCTGAAGGGTTTCTGGATAAATCCGTTACACCCCCTGGTCATGATCTGCTTGGCCTGCCCAATAAGGCTATACCCGCTGGAGAGGATCACCTTGACCGATGGATCCATGGCCTTCAGATGGTCGAAGGTTTCCCCACCCCCCAAGTCCGGCATGATCATGTCCAGGATGACCAGGCTGATCTCCCTTCCTCTCTCCTGGTATTGGGCAATCGCCTCCTTACCGGAACGGGCACAGATGACCCGATAACCAAGCGTTTCCAAGACCTCCTGCATCACCTCGATGATGACTGCCTCATCATCCACGATCATGATCGTTTCATGACCCTTCACGTCAAGCGGTTCGGGGTTCTGAACCGGTGCCACATTCTTTGTAGAGGCAGGCAGATATATCTCGAAGGTCGTTCCCTGTCCCTTCTCACTGCTCACCTGGATAAAGCCCCCGTGGCCCTTGATGATACCGTAAGTCGCCGCCAGTCCCAATCCTATTCCCCGTCCCATTTCCTTGGTTGTGAAAAATGGTTCAAAGATACGGGCACGTGTCCTTTCGTCCATCCCCACTCCCGTATCTCTCACCGATACCTTCACATAGGAACCCGGATTGATATAGAAAGACGTTTCCCTCAAGTCATTCAAGGTGATATTCTGTGTCTCAAGGTGGAGCTTCCCACCGCCAGGCATCGCCTGCCAAGCATTTGCATATAAGTTCAGCAGCACCTGCTCTATCTGTTCCTGATCCACCTCTACAGGCCAGAGATCCTGTTGAAATTGGCATGTGATCTCGATTTCCTTCTTCGCCCTGCCAAACATGGACGAAGTCTTTCGAATGACTTCGTTCATGGCGACCGGTCTGACTTCATATTTCCCTTCCCTGGCAAACCCGAGCAACTGGCGGGTCAGTTCGGCTCCATTGCGGACCTGTTCTTCAATGCACTTCAATTTATTGTAATGGGGGTGGGCTGGGTTCAGGTCAAGCATCATCAGCGAGGTGTAACCCTGGATGCCCATCAGGAGATTATTGAATTCATGAGCGATTCCACCGGCAAGCGTACCGACGGCCTCCATCTTTTGGGCTTGGATGAGCTGAGATTCCAACTTGCGGCGTTCAGGAACGTTTCGGATGATCGCCTGCATGGCTGGCCGTCCCAGATAATCCATACGGTTACTGCTGAATTCGAGGATGACCTCTCTCCCCTCTTTATGTCTACCGATGGCCTCATAGACATTGGGCAGAATTTCTCCCTCCATCCTCCGCTGGTGCCATTCACTCAGTTTAAGCCACTCCCGATCGGCGATGAACGCCGAAACGGCCTTACCGACAACCTCGGCCTCCTGGTATCCCAACATCTCGCAGAAGGCGGCATTGGCCAAACAGAACCGATCATCCTGAATGATGACGACCCCATCCCTGGCCTGCGTTACCAATGTGCGATATTTCTGCTCCGCTTCGCCTGCGTTGTTTCCCTGGGATTTTCGTTCGGTGATATCACTGAGAAGGTTCAATGTTGCATTACGGCCCTCCCACGGGATGTGGACCGCATTGACCTCCATCCACCGACGGCGCCCCTGGCCATCCATATACCGAACGGAGAAGACAGCGGCAGTGAAGGGGCCGTCAGAGGCAGACAGGCTCTTTTCCCGAAAGGCCTGCTGATCTTCAGGGTAAATAAATGACAAGAACGGCCTATCCTGCAGTTTCTCCAGGGGGAGTCCAAGAATTTCGGCCGTTTTCTGATTGCAGAGTCTTATCCGATCATCCTGCACAACCACCATGGCCTGGTTGGCCCTTTCGAAAATGGAGCGGTACATCTCCCCCG
This sequence comes from Deltaproteobacteria bacterium, assembly GCA_021372415.1. Classification (GTDB taxonomy): domain Bacteria; phylum Desulfobacterota; class Syntrophia; order Syntrophales; family UBA5619; genus JAKAFS01. The sequence goes on along the minus strand of JAJFUM010000225.1, from coordinate 43,610 downwards.
ATGCTTCCGGGAGAGAGGTCCCCTCCCTCGGAACGGACGGATCGTGATCCGCTTTGGTCCAATTTCGATCGTCTGAAACCATGAATGGTCGATTTTCCTTTATACTGGATCTTTGGATATGCATCCTTAGAACCGTTTCTTCCATCGATCCAATTTTGCGAAGGCTTCCTCTACCGCGCGCATGAGCAGATCCAAGGAAACCGGTTTGGTGAAGTAATCATCAAAACCGGCTTCTCTGCATTCTTCGACTTCAAAGAGACCAGACCACCCCGTAATCGCGTATATGATAGAGATCGGCTTGCTTCTTTTAATCTGCCGGCACAACTCGATTCCGTTCATCCCGAACAACTTCAGATCCAGGAAGATCAGATCAATGTCGTTCTGTTCCAGTATCAGGAGCGCCTGCTCACCCTGTTCTGCCAGATAGACCTCATATCCGGCCTCACTGAAAGTCGATTGAAAAAGCTCGCGAATGGACCGCTCATCGTCAACGACCAGCATCTTTCGGCCCATGCAAACCTCCTTGTCGAATGGGTAATTGGGGAAGTCCACCCTCCCGATTTACCGGCAGAACCATCCTCAAGAACCTTTTTGCGTCGCATATTGCCATATTTAATAAAAATTTCAATTATTTTTTGTTCGAACCCTGTTCAGTTTGGCGAAGCGTCAACCGGCGTCAGGGAACTCAGGCCATCACGGATCTGCCATCCCGTATGACAAATATTCAGCATTCCTTGTCGCTTTCTTGACATCCAATGCCCGAACAGGCCATGGCACCTTCCAGCCTCTAAGGAATACCCATAATGAACGTCCCCAAATAGCGCCGCCTCGATGCTGCCAGGCCTTGCCTGGGAGGCACATCCCTACTTCTTCTTGTTATCATAATGCTGGTAATGCGGGACGAGTTTCGGATTGGCCATGTCCTCGGGGGAAATCTTGGCAATCATTTCCATGGCGGCAAGGTCCAGCTTTATCCGTCTGATCTTGGCATCAAGGAAAGGAATCCTTTTTTTAAACATCGTCCTCTTTGATAGCTCCATGAAAGGTTTTTCGCTGAGTTCCTTGACCATATCGTCTCGGGCGGCCACCATTTCCTTGAGTTTCTTGTTCAGCCACTCCTTTCTGTCCATTTGGGGGGGTTGCTGATCCTCATCGGAATTTTTCACCGGATCGACCGCCGGACCAGGACCTGCAATGGTTTTCCTATTTACTACCTGATAGTCCTGTACGTTCCTGGCCTCTCGCGCCGTCTTCTTGATACATACATCGACCACAAAATCCCCCTTTTCCGTATGGAAGGGGATAACGATGCTGGGACTGTCAAGGATGTGGTTGATGGTATGGTCTTTTCCAAAGACCACCGAAGGAATGGCCGCGTAGACCTTCATACCATCCTTCTCCATATGGGTCCTGGCAACGCCTGAAATCATATTGGTCAATTCCCCTACGGCATCAAAGACATCCTGGTTGGCCTCGGCATAAGTCTCCCCCAGCATGCGACTCACCACATGGCAGATGCAGTTCTCGGTGAAGCTGATCGCCAGCGAGCCGACGGCATCACCTGTGATTCCAATGATACCGGATACATCACCGGCGGCAAGGTTATCCTCTTTCAGGTACACTTTCCCCGGATGGGGTACTGTAAAGGTCATCTTTTTGAGGACTTCCACCGTACCCTGCAGAAATGGGTTGATAAATTTTACATCCATCAGATTCGTTCACCTCACGAAAAGAAGATCTGCCCTATCCCGTTTCAGAATCTCCATGTTGTTCGATACCCTGGCAGCCCAAAGCCTTTGACCAATTAACGTCCACCCAGTGAGGGAGACGCCTCTGTTTCCGGCAGTGGCTCATGCGGAACAGCCATTCGATTCCCAAGCCTCATGGAACCCATTGATATAACTATCTCTGAATCAGCGAGATAAACATAACATCCGGGCTTTCGCATCCATGGACTTCCTCCCATTGCAAACAACACCACCGGAAAAAGAAGCACAATTCATGCCCTCTTACTCTGACAGCCCCTAAAACTATCTCCCATTCCGGCAAGAACAAGATCTGGTTTGAACCCATCCCCTGAAAAGGTCACGGATAGAGGCCCGGTTTTTACAATCTCTCTGAGCATTGTCGATCTACGCCGAAAAGCGTCTCGGAATTTCAGTAAAGGCACGAACATTGCAGAAGGACAAAGTCATGACCAGGCCTCCATTCAACCTCAGGCTTCCTCAAGCGGTAAGGCCCTGTGCCAATTTCACCGATAAAGAGGGTGGGACCAGAAAGTTTCCTATGTCAGCGCCATGACCCGGATGAATCCCCGGCGTCATTTTCATCGAGTTTCTACAATTCTCTTGACTTTTCATATGCCATGTCCTATGACAGCGCGACAGCGGGAATTTAGAGGTCAATTGCTCCGCTATACAAATGTGCTAAAGTGCCGGAATAAAATCACAAACCCGCGCTTTGGCGTGGGTTTTTTATTCTGCGGGACTTTGACGCGAACCGCTCTATGACGAGTGACATCCATAAGAGAATAACAATTTCACGATTAGGAGAGTGTGCATGCAGATTTCATCTGAAAGCGTAAAGGTTGGACATCCTGACATTGTCGCGGACATGATCGCGGCCAATATCATCGCTGCCATATTGGACCGCGAACACAAAAAGGGAATGGACATCAGCACAATGCCTCACTGCGGCATTGAGGTCTTTCTTGGCAAGGGGCTCTGTGTCATCGGCGGCGAGGTCAGCACAAGGGCCTGGATCGATCTGGACAAGTGCGTCCGGGAAACCGTTCTGAGTCTCGGTTATAATGACTCGGCGGTCGGCCTCAACGGCAATTCCCTCGGTGTGCTCAACGCCATCATCCCCCAGTCACCGGACATCAACATCGGGACCCGGGCCGATGCCGGCAAATACAAAGAGATCGGTGCCGGTGATCAGGGAATCATGTATGGCTTTGCCTGCGACGAAACTCCGGAGCTCCTGCCGCTCACCTATGTCTTGGTCAACCGGTTGATGAGGGCCTTTGAGAATTGCGGAGACCCGCTGTTTGCCCCGGACGGAAAGGGGCAAGTTTCCGTGGACTACGACGAAAAGAGCGGAAAACCCGTCCGCGTGGTGAAGGTCCTGATGTCAAACGCGATCGACTATCGCTACGCCAAAGGAAAGAACCATTGCGCAATCGAAAAGAGAGCACGGAAGATCGCCTTCGACTGTCTGAAGGACTGCGTGGACAAAAAGACCGAGTTTCTCTTCAACCCGACCGGCGAATGGAAGGCCATCAACTCATGCAGTGCCGCCGATTCTGGCGTGACCGGCCGGAAGCTGGTGGTTCAGTGTTACGGGGGGTATCCGGGGGCCCAACTCGGCGGCGGCGCAGTTGTCAACAAATCCCCTGAGAAGGTTGACTGCTCCGCGGCCTTTGGTTCGCGCTATGTCGCGAAGAATATCGTTGCGGCGGGCCTGGCCAGGAAGTGTTCGGTTCAACTCGCCTATGCGATCGGAATCGCAAAACCCTTCTCGATCTTCGTGGATACCTTCGGCACGGGAAAGGTTTCCGACAAAAAACTGGAGAAGATCATCGAGAAGCTCTTCGACCTGACCCCGGCAGGGATGATCCAGCGCTTCGACCTGCTCAACAGCGACATTTACCGCCGCATCCCGCGGACGCTCTTTCTGGACAACTACCCCTGGGAGAAGACCGACATGGCCAAACAACTGCAGAAGGAAGCCGGGAAGTAACCCGCTGTTCATTAAATCCCTTTCACTGAAAGGCCCCTGGAAAACATTCCAGGGGCCTTTCGTTTGTCATCTACCCCCGGAAGGTCATCTTAAGCTCGAGGACCCCCGTATCCACTGTTGTTTCGATATCGGCGCCCAGCTTCTCAAAGACATGCAGCATGGGTTCGTTGTCGGAAATGACGGCCGCCGTGAACCCCAGAAGCCCCTGCCTCTTGGCCAGATAGGTCAGGTAGTGAAGGAGCTCCGTTCCAATCCCCCTGTTCTGGTGATCGTCCCGGACCATAAAGGCGATGTCGGCGGTATGGGTGGCCTCGATCACGACGTACTGCCCCATGCCGACGATGACCTCTTTCCGATCCTGACGGATGAGGGCCAGGATGGACATCTTCTTCGTATAGTCAATCACAACCAGTTCCTGAAGCCGTTCGTGGGGCATATCCTTCCTGAGGGTAATGAAACGGCGGTGGAGACTCCGGTCGGACAGGGAGTAGATAAACTCCTTGAGCAGAGGCTCATCGCTGATCTTGACGGGCCTCAGGAAGACATCCAGTCCGGTCTTGGTTGTTTTGCAGGTTTCCAATTCTTCTGGGTACTCCCCGCCTTTTCCCGGAATAAAGGCCTGATCCCGGTAAATGAACCCGGCCTTCCTGGCCTCCTCAATGAGCCAGGGACGAAAGTCAGGGTGGGCGATGGCGATCAATGCCATCGCCCGCTCACGGATGTTCTTGCCGTGCAGATAGGCGATTCCGTATTCCGTCACCACGTAGTGAATGTCCCCGCGGATCAGCGAGGCCCCGGCCCCCTCGGCGAGGAAGGGAACGATCCGCGAAACCCGTCCCTGTTCGGCGGTGGCCTGGATGGCCAGGATCGTCTTGCCGTTTTTCGCCATGACGGCACCGCGCATGAAATCGGCCTGTCCACCGATCCCGCTGTAGAAGGTCCGGCCGATCGATTCCGCCGTCGCCTGACCGGTAAGGTCGATCTCCAGGCCGGTGTTGATCGCCGTCATGTTCTCATGCTGGGCGATGATGAGGGGGTTATTCGTATAGTCGATGGTCCGGAACTCCACAAGCGGGTTGTCGTCGATGTAATCATAGGTCTCGCGGTGCCCCATGCAAAACGTGGCGATGGTCTTGCCGCGGTTGATCGTTTTTCGGGAGTTGTCGATGACCCCCCGCTTCATCAGTTCCACAATCCCGTCCGAAATCAACTCGGTGTGGACTCCCAGATGCCGCTTGTCGGCCAAGTTGAGGAAGAGGGCATCGGGGATGATCCCATAGCCGATCTGGATGGTGTCCCCGTCCTGGATGAGTTGGGAAACGTATTTCCCGATCCGTTGGATGCCCTGGTTTCGCCCACCGGCATCGTATTCCAGGAGGGGTTCATCATAGGGAATGATAAAATCCGCCTTTTCGATCTGGATGAACCCGTCTCCGTGGGTCCTGGGCATCGCCCGGTTCACCTGGATGATGACGAGGGAGGCCATTTCGGCCGCCGCCTTGACGATGTCCACGCTGATCCCGAGACTCATGCAGCCGTGCTTGTCCGGCAGCGAAGTCTGGAGCAGGGCCACGTCAATGGGCACCAATCCCCGGCGGATGAGGTCCGGGACCTGGGAAAGGAAGATCGGGGAGTAATCGGCCAACCCCCGATTGACCGCATCACGGGTTGTGTTTCCGATAAAGAAGGAGTTGTGGCGGAAGTTCTGCTTGAACTTCACATCGGTATAAGGCGCCACCCCCAAGGTCCAGACATGGAGGACCTCGGCGTCGAAAAAGGCGGTCGGGTTGGACTCAACATAGTCGATCAGGGTGCGGACCAGGTACTGGGGTTCGCCGCAGCCCGTGCTGATGAAGATCCGGTTCCCGCGACGGATGCGTCCGAAGGCCTTTTCGTGGGTGACGAACTTTTCCGGATAACGCCCCCGCCAGACATCAAGGAGATCTGCCGCCATTTTCACAGTGACACCTCCCGACCGCTTTGTCACGCACTATAACACGAATCCGTCTCCGTCAAAATCCGTTTTCCATCCCGGTGATGACTCATTTTTGTGTCGGGGGAAACTGCGTCACTGCCTCCAGCCCCTTGAGGTTGACCATACCCCGTGGTCCGTCCTGATCGGACAAAATCCACCCGGACCGGAAAATGTCCGCTTACAGTAGATAGGAATGCATCTCCAGGCGAAACCGACCCCGGGGATACCTCCCGCTTCTGACGGTCGATCATCTTGCCCTTCATCCATGTGCATGGTGGAAGCGCCTCTCCCTCAGATTCCCGTCCCGGGAAACCGGTGATGATCTTCCCATCGATCAATCGCTTCACCTGCCAGGGAGCGGCCCTGATCATAACCTTCCTGAAGAATCTTGAGGTCTTTACCAAGACGAGTCACCCGAAAGTCCTCGGGCGGACAGACCTCGACGATCGAAATCCCCGGGGGCGGATTGCGGATGAGCGTCACCGAACGGTTGTAAACCTCCACGCGCCTGGATATTGCCCGTTTGAGCGAAGGGTGACGGCGGACGGCCCAACGCAAAAGATATTCCGCAGGACCCCGCTTCTTGACATATGCTTTCTTCCTTGATCGGACGACCATGATCCGACGTGCTCCGCGACGGATGGCTTCCCCTACCGGAAGCGCGTCCGCTACCCCGCCGTCCGTCATCGGACGCCCCCCGACTTGCGGATACCCCCTGTACAGAAGCGGCACCGCGCTCGATGCCTTGAGCAGATGTTCCAGATCATCGGCGCTGGTGGGATGATAGAGGGCCTCCCCTGTCTGTACATCGGTCAGTACAACAAGGAAGGGCTTTCGATGGGCATAGACCGCAGACAGATCAAGACGGATTTCACGGATCGTGGTTTCCCAGAGCCAGTCGAGATCGATCAGGTGGCCACCTCGGATAAACCTGGAGAGGTTAATGAATTCCGGCCTCAACGAGTAATCCATGTAGATCCGGCTGTTACGGCCGATCATCCCGGCCAGGTAAGCGGCAAGGTTGGACGCCCCCGAGGAAACGCCGATGAAGAAATCGAAGGGGTTGAATTGTCTTTCCAGAAGACCGTCGAGGAGGCCTGTGGAGAATACACCCCGAAGCGCTCCTCCCTCGACGACCAGGGCCGTATGGACCAATGGGTCTTTCAACGCCCCTCTCCCGGGAAAAGCTCAGGCGACAGGAAAGAGCCATCGTCGGAACGGCTCGTCTCGCCCGGCAGTGATGGACGCCATCCGCTCAGCCAGCTTCCGGGTCACCGGACCAGGAATGCCCGTCAGGACCCGTTCACCCATCCGACGGACCGGCAGGAGTTTGGTGGGCGTACAGGACAGGAAGATTTCCTCGGCTTCGTCCAGAAGCTCCGGAGCCAGGCGGCCTTCAATGGTCGGCATGCCTGTCTGCCCGGCCAACTCAAGCAGGGATTTGCGGCTGATGCCGCTCAGGATCGTCCCCAGCGAAGGCGTCATGAGGCGTCCCTGATGGACCAGGAAGATCGATTCGGTCCCTCCCTCGGCGATGAAGCCCTGCGTGTCGAGCATGACGGCGAAATCAAACCCCCGTTTCCTGGCCTCCGTCCGTGCCATGATGCCGTTGAGGTAATTGGCCGCGACCTTGGCCTCAATCGGAACGCTCCGGGGGTCAAGGCGGCACCACCGCGAGAGGCAGGCGCTCACCCCCCCATCGGGAAGGGGCTGCGCATCGGCGATATCCTCCTGCTTGTCGTAGACAAACACAGCGATCTGAAATCGCTTCTGCGGAGGGAGAATGTCGAAGGCGACCTCCGGATAGTAGCCGATCACCTTGATCGTCCCCTGGCGGAGCTTGTTGCGTCGCACCGTTTCAAGAATCGCCTCCGAGATCGCCTCGGCGGGAAGGGGCAGCTCCATGTCCAAGAGGGCGGCGGTCTTCCGGAAGCGCAAGATATGTTCGTCCAGACGGAAGACCGCCGGACCGATTTGGGTATCATGAAATCCGATCACCTCGAAGATGGCCGACCCCCGACCGAGGCTGTGACACATGATGTGGATCTTCGCCTCGCCCCAGGGGACGTATCCCCCATCCAGATACACGATCCGTTCCTCTAACATGCCTTGACCTCCCCAACCCCTACCCATAGAAGGAAAGGAGCCCGGTCTCTCCTCTCCCAGAATATCGCCGATTGAAAAGTGAAACGATGGCGGGTTCCACTCGCCTCCACCCGGAATGAGCCCCAAGAAAATACTGGCTTTTTTCACATTTTCTGCTATCCATAGGCGGCGTCCGTCCGGCACCGCTGGCGGGGCGTACTCTAACAGAAGATCTGGAGGATTACAACCCATTGGATCCACTTGTCCCGGTGGGGGGAAGCCCGCTCATCACCATGGAAGGCATCACGCTCCGCAAGGGAGACACCATGCTCCTGGCCGGCACGTCCTGGGAGATCCGCGATGGCCAGAACTGGGCGATCCTGGGACCGAACGGTTCCGGGAAATCGGTCCTGGCCAGGGCGGTCAAAGGGGATGTCCCCTATGTCCGGGGCAAGATGATCCGCCATGTCCCGGAGGCCTCAGGCGAGAGGATCGGGTACCTCTCCTTCGAGCTTCAGGAGGAGCTTCTCCTTCGCGAGGATCGCCTCGAGGAGGCCCGCTTTTTCAGTGGGGGAAGGGGCCACGCCCTTACCGCCGCCGAAACTCTGGGATTGGGCGACGATGCCCGGGAAACCCTGAACGACCTCAACGACGTCATGGGGGTTCGTCCCCTGCTGAATCGGAGCCTCCGCGCCCTTTCGAACGGCGAAATCCGGAAGATCCTGATCACCCGCGCCCTGTTGCAGTCCCCCAAACTTCTGATCCTCGACGAGCCTTTTGCGGGCCTTGACGTCGCGAGCCGGGAATCGCTGGCCACTGCCATTACCGGACTGATGGCCCGGGGGACCCAGATCCTGCTCGTCACGCAGCGCCTGGAAGAGATCATCCCCGGGATCTCCCACGTCCTCATCATCCGTGACGGCCGCGGGATCCATGCCGGACTGCGGGAGGAGGTCCTGACGCCTGAAGCCATCCGGCCTTTCGCCCGGACCGCCGACACCCTGCCGCCCCTTCCCCGGCCGATCCCGGTAACAACCGCTGTGGCGGCCACAGATGCGGACCTGCTGGTGGATATGAGAAACATCCATGTGGCCTATGGGGAACTCACGGTTCTCGACCACCTGACCTGGAGCGTCCGTCGCGGTGAAAAATGGGCGGTGGTCGGTCCCAACGGTTCCGGAAAATCGACCCTCCTGGCGCTGATCACCGGGGACAACCTTCAGGTCTATGCCAATGAGGTGATCCTCTTCGGAAAGAGGAGAGGAGAAGGGGAAAGCATCTGGGATATCCGGCGGAGGATCGGATTGGTCTCGCCGGAACTCCAGGTCCAATACCGTCAGCCGGTCACCGTTCGGGAAGCGGTCCTGTCCGGATTCTTCGATTCCATCGGTCTGTACAAGAAGGCAAGCCCTGAACAGTTGGAACTTGCCGACCAGTGGTTGGACTGCATCGGCATGGCGGAGCGGGCGGACAGATCCTTCAACCGCCTCTCCTACGGCGAGAAGCGCCTGACCCTGGTCGCCCGGGCGATGGTCAAGTCACCGGAGCTTCTGATCCTCGACGAACCCTGCCAGGGTCTGGATCGGACAAACCGGGAGATGGTCCTGGCCCTGATGGAAGGAATCGGCCGTCAGACCTCCACGGGGATGATCTATGTCACCCACCATGAATCGGAGATGATCCCCTGTATCCAGCATGTCCTGAAGCTGGGGAAAGACGGCCGGAAGTTCAGGCGGGAATCCCATGGCCGCATGCAGGCGGGCCAGGAACCTCCTCGGCAAGCAAACGGTTGAGATCGTCCGGGCCGAAGGGCAGCCTGCCGAAGAGGCGCTTTTCCAGTTCCCGGGTTTTCTCACAGAGCAGGAGGATGTACCGTCTTCGATCCGCCTCTTGACCATAGCGCTCCAGGATGTACGCCATCCGTTCGCCGAGGGACACGATCCGGTCATGGAGGACCCGCTTGTCCGCGTAGTTGACGATCTCTGCCTCCGTCGGAATGGCCTCGGCACGATAGTGGTTCAACCGGACATGCTGGCCAACGATGCGGCCGACCTCCGGGTAACCAAGCCCGGCCAGCAGGTGCTCCCCTGTTTCGGCATGGGCCTCCTGGGTCCTGAAACTCCGGGTCTTGGTGATGTCGTGCAGAAGGGCCGCGGCCTGGATCAATTCCCGATTGAGGCTGGGGAGATCGAGCCGATCGGTCAGGAAAAGGGCTACCCGGCAGACTTGGAGCGAATGGGCGACGATGTGTTCCATCATCCCCATCTCCGAGATGAGCCGATGGCAGTCTCTTTCGGAAGGAACCTTGATCCGTTCGGCTTTCATGGTGGGTGTCATAACAGATCAAGAACCAATTTGCCAGGGAATTTCATGGAGAAGAGGGGCAGATCCTTTTGAAAACGATTCACTTATCCGTTGTACTGATCCTCCTGGTCGCCGCACTTGCAGGATGCGCGCCGGCGGAAGATGGACGGACCCCCCCTGCCATCGTCAATGGCGTGATGGATCTCAGGGACTGGGACTTCACCCGGGACGGTGACGTGAAGCTTGCAGGGGACTGGGCATTTTACTGGAATCGGCTATTGGGGCCGGACGATTTTGCGCGGGGAACGCCACCCCCAACGGGATATCAGAAAGTGCCCCTGTACTGGACAATGTATGCGGGACTCGATCTGCCTGCCAAAGGCTCGGCAACCTATCGGCTCATCCTCAAGACAGACGGCAGCCGGAAAGAGTTGAGTCTTAAATCGCCGGAGATCTATACCGAGTTCAGACTTTGGGTCAACGGGAAACCCATCGACCAGCACGGCACCCTGGTGAACGCTCCGGTGCGCTATCTCAAACCGACCCTTTATACCTTCTCAACCGATGGGGACAGGATCGATATCGTTCTGCAGATCCGAAACCAGGCACACGGCCATGCCGGCATCGGCCAGAGCTTCGTGATCGGCTCCCCCCAAGAGCTGTACGGAAAACGTTACGCCGTCCTCACCATCGAGGCTATCGTGGCCGGCATCTGTCTGTTCATCGGGGGATATCACCTCCTCCTGTTTGCGTTCAGAAACCGGGACAGGGCGCTCCTCCACTTCGGTCTGTTCTGCATCGCCGTCGCCGTCCGGGGAATCTTCTCCGGGGAGACCGTTATTATGGACATCTTCCCTGCCCTCCCCTTCGAAGTGGGATCCAGGATCGTGACGCTCACGATCCCCATGTGCTGCATGAGTTTCCTCCTTTTCGCCCACTATCTCCAGGGCAAGCAGTATCACGAAAGGACCGTCCACGCGCTTCTGGCACTCCAGGCGTTGTATCTGGTCATGGTCCTGATCCTGCCGACCTTCGTCTACGCCTGGGTCTTTCAGTACTATCTCGCGGTGGTCCTTGTCTCTTCGCTGATCGTCCTGTACTGGATGGCCCAATCCGCCCGCCGGGGCAACCGGCTCTCCTACCTGTTCCTCGGTGGATCGGTGTTCCTGTATGTGGGCATGTACAACGACATGCTCTACTACCTGCAGATCATCGAGACCGGATATCGCCTTTCCCTGTGGTTCAGTGTTTTCATCCTCATCCAGTCGCTGATGCTCGCCGTCCGCTTCGCCCAGGAACAGCGGATCATAGAGGGGCTGACGAAGAGGCTCCAGGCCTTGGACAAACTCAAGGACGATTTTCTGGCCAACACCTCCCATGAACTCCGGACACCGATCAACGGCATCATCGGGATTGCGGAATCTCTCATCGCAGGGGCGACCGGCCCGCTGGCCCGCAAGACCATCCACAACCTGGAGATGATCGTTTCCAGCGGACGGAGGCTCGCGAGCCTCGTCAACGACATCCTCGATTACTCAAAGCTCAAGCACAACGACATCAGTATGCAGGCCCACGCCGTCGACATCCGGCAGGTCGTCTCGGTGGTGATGACGGTCCTGGATACAACCCGGTCGAATCGGGAGGTCTTGATGATCAATGCCATCCCAGAGGGACTGCCGCCGGTCAGGGGGGACGAAAACCGTCTGCAGCAGATCCTTTATAACCTGCTTGGTAATGCGATCAAATTTACGTCCCAGGGGTCGATCACGGTGACGGCGAGGGAGGAAACGGATCATATCCAGATTTGCGTGGAGGACACCGGGATCGGAATTCATCATGACAGGATCGGAGGCATCTTCAAGTCTTTCGAGCAGGTGGATCCCTCCGTTTCCCGGGAGTACGGCGGCACGGGTCTCGGTCTTTCCATCACCAAGAGGCTTGTGGAGCTGCACTACGGTGAAATAAGCGTGGAATCAGACCCCGGCAAGGGATCGAAATTCTGTTTCACCCTCGTCAAGGCGCCCGAAGGAGAGACCGTCTCAGCCAGGGAGACGGCCGTCGGGGACGGAGAAGTGGTCGAATCGGTCATGACCGCGCCGCATTCCCCGGGGAACGAAAAAACCCAAATCGGTTGGGACGGGCCCCACGCAACGGCCGCCATCCTGGTCGTCGATGACGATCAGGTGAACCGCCAGGTGCTCGAAAACCATCTGTCGCTCGTGCATTACCGCGTTGACACCGCCGAGAATGGGATCGAGGCGATCGACAAGATCAGGCGCAACCACTACGACCTGGTTCTTCTCGATATCATGATGCCCAGGATGTCGGGATACGAGGTATGCCGAATCATCCGCAATTCCTACCCGATCAACGAGCTTCCCGTGTTGGTCCTCACGGCAAAAAGCCAGCCCGGAGACGTGGCCACCGCTTTTCAGGTCGGCGCCAACGACTACATCATCAAACCCTTCGAAAAGGACGAGCTGATGGGGCGCATCAAAACGCTCCTGCTGCTCAGAAACAAGACGCGAGAGGCGGCCGAGAACGCCCATCAGGCCAGCATCGACGGCCTCACTGGCCTGAACAACCGAAGGAGCCTATATGAGATCGGAGGGAGGCTGTTCAACGCCGCCCGCCGGCACCATCGGGACCTTTCCGCGATCATGATCGATGTGGACCACTTCAAACGGTTCAACGACGCCTATGGCCACAGCTTCGGTGACGAGGTCCTCCGTCAGATCGCCATCCACATCGTCAATGCCCTTCGAAGAGAGGATGTCGCCGCCCGATACGGCGGCGAGGAATTCGCCATCCTCCTGCCCGACTCGTCGCAAAAGTCGGCACTCCAGGTCGCGGAGCGGATCCAGCTTGTGATCGAATCCAACTGTACAACCATCGCCGGGGTCAGCAACCTCAGCTGCACCATCAGTGCCGGGGTGGCTGCACTCACGGACGACATGGAAACACTCGACGACCTGATCAAGGATGCCGACACCCTGATGTACACCGCCAAGGGAAGCGGACGCAACCGTATCGCGGGATACTGACTCTCATACCCCACAGATCCACGGTCGGGAACCATCAATGAGGGGCACGTTCCGGCACTTCGTGAGGTCAGGCTCGGAGGGATTTCAAGGGTGCCATTGCGAGGAAATTTCCGGGACCGGTGGGACGGCCGCACATTACATCCGCCGCCTGTTGACGAGTCTCTTCAGGAGCGAAGCGGCCTGCAAGACCTCGGCCGGCGTGTTGTCCCGTCCCATGCTGAAACGAAGGGTCCCCACGGCCAGGGCTTCCTCCATCCCCAGGGCGGCCAGGACGTGGGAAATCTTCGTCGATCCCGCCGTACAGGCAGAACCGGCGGAAACGGCGACTCCGCGAAGATCCAACTCCCGGACCAACGCCTCGCCGGAGATCCCGGCAAAGGAAACACTCAGCAGGTGCGGCAGTCGCCCGTTCGGGTGGCCGTTCACATGGGCATCGGGGATCCCTTCGCAGATTTTCGTTAGGAGGAGGTCACGGAGCCCTTCCAGATGGGCTCTCTGGGTATCCAGGTCCCGCAAAGCGATCTGGCAGGCCTTCCCAAGGCCCACCACGCCGGGAATGTTCTCGGTACCGTGACGCATCCCCCCTTCCTGGTGGCCGCCGAAGGTGATTGGCTTGAGCACCGTTCCCCTGCGGACGTAAAGGGCTCCCGTCCCCTTCGGACCGTAGATCTTGTGGCCGGCCAGCGAGAGAAGATCGACCCCGAGTTCATCGACCCGGACGGGGATCTTGCCGACGCTCTGGACAGCATCGGTGTGCAGGAGGATCCCCTTCGATCGGGAGATCGCACCGATCTCTTGAAGCGGCTCGACGGTCCCTATTTCGTTGTTGGCGTGCATGACGGTGATGAGGAAGGTCTTTGCCGTGATGGCCTTCTCGACGGATTCCGGGCTCACCCGCCCCTGGCCGTCAACGGGGAGCCATGTCACCTCAAACCCCTGGCTTTCGAGATGGCGGCAGGCGTTTTCCACGGCATGGTGCTCGATCGCCGTGGTGATGATGTGGTTCCGTCCGGCCTGTTCGGCAAAGGCCGATCCAAGGATCGCCAGGTTGTCGGCCTCCGTCCCCCCGCCGGTGAAGACGATCTCCGCCGGATCGGCCCCGATCAGCGCCGCTACCTGAAACCGAGCCGCCTCCACGGCCTCCCGGGCGAAGCGCCCCTCGCGGTGGATGCTGGAGGCATTGCCGAAGTGATGCCCGAAATAGGTCATCATCGCCCCGAGGACCTCCGGGTGGACAGGCGTCGTCGCACTGTGATCGAGATAGATGGTTTCCATGGGCTAAGGAATCGACCAGGTCGTCGCCGCCGGCCCGTCCTGGAGGATCACCCCCCGGTCGGCCAATTCCTTGCGGATTGCATCGGCCTCTTGCCAGGCCTTCGCCTCGCGGGCGGCCCTCCGTTCGGCGATCCGAGCCTCGATCTCGGCAGGAAACAGCCCGCGTTTGGCCGCCTCGCGTTCCCGATCCAGCCTCAAATAGGTTTCAGACGACTCCCGGAAGAATCCCAGGACCGACCCGACCTCCTTGAGGATTTGGCCACTCCGTTTCAGGACCTCCGGGGAGACGGGTTCCTTCCTTGAGGCCAGGGCGGTATTGATCAGGCGGACCGCATCAAAGAGATACCCGATCGCTCGGGCCGTGTTGAAATCATCGTCCATCGCCTCCCGGAACCGCTCCGGGAGCGTTTCGATCTGGGCGATCCATTCCCGGTCTCTCGCCGAGAGCGTCGCCTCTCCGTCGGGAGGAGCGTCAGGATTCAGAGCCTCGATCGCATCGAGGACCGCATAGAAGCGGTTCAACCCCTGCCTGGATTCGGCCAGAGCGGCATCGGAAAAATCCACGGGACTGCGGTAATGGCTCTGCAGAAGGAAAAGCCGGAGCACCTCCGGATGGTACTGCTTAAGGACATCCCGGATGGTGAAGAAGTTCCCGAGGGACTTGGACATCTTCTCGTCATTGACCCGGACAAATCCGTTATGGATCCAATACCGGGCCAGAGGCACGCCTGTCGCCCCTTCCGACTGGGCCACCTCATTTTCATGGTGGGGGAAGATCAGGTCTTCGCCGCCTCCATGGATATCGAAAGCCGGACCGAGATAGTGCTGGCTCATCACGGAGCATTCCAGATGCCAGCCGGGGCGGCCTCGACCCCAGGGGCTTTCCCAGAAGGGTTCTCCCTCTTTGCTGGCCTTCCAGAGGGCGAAGTCATAGGGATTGCGTTTCCTGTCGTTCACGTCGATCCGGGCCCCGGCCATCATGTCTTGGAGATTGCGGCCGGAGAGCTTGCCATAGGACGGAAACTTCTCAACGGCAAAATAGACGTCCCCGCCCATCTCGTAGGCGAGCCCTTTGGCGATCAGCGTCCTTACCAGATCGATCATCCCATCGATGTGTGCCGTGGCCCTGGGACTCTGGGTGGGAGGGGATACATTGAGGGCCGCCATGTCCCGGTCGTGCTCGGTAATAAAGCGCTCCGCGATCTCGGCGATTCCCTTCTTTTCACGACGGGCGCGATCGATGATCTTGTCGTCGACGTCCGTGAAGTTCTTGACGTAGGTCACCTCATAACCGCAGTAGCGCAGATACCGGGTAATCACATCGAAGACCACTGCCGAGCGCGCATGGCCAATATGGCAGAAGTCGTAAGCCGTGATCCCGCAGGCATAGAGGCCGGCTTTCCCCTCGCGAAGGGGAACGAACTCCTCCTTTTTCCTGGACTGGGTATTGTACACCCTCAGGGACATCGAATCCTCCAGACAGGCTATGGGAACAGGGCGACAACGGGAAGGCCGGTCTTTTCATCGAGGCCCGACATGAGATTCATGTTCTGGATCGCCTGCCCCGAGGCCCCTTTGATCAGATTGTCGATCACCGACACCACGATGAGCCGTCCGGTCCTCTTATCGACAGTCACCCCGATGTCACAGAAATTCGAACCGACGACGGAGGAGAGATTGGGAACCTGGCCGGCGCGGCAGATCCGGACAAAGGGCTCCTCCCGGTAATAGTCCTGATAGAGGGACGTCACTTCCTCAAGACTCGCCTTATGGGTGATGGTTGCGTAGATCGTGCTCAGGATCCCCCTCTTCACAGGCAGGAGATGCGGCGTGAAGGAGATCGTCATCGCCCTGCCCGCCAGCAGGCTAAGCTCCTGCTCGATCTCGGGCGTGTGCCGATGATTTCCGACCTTGTAAGCCTTGAAGGCGCCGTCGACCTCGCAAAAAAGCGAACCGATCTGAGGTTCCCGTCCGGCCCCACTGACTCCGGATTTGGAATCAGCGATGACGGAGGCGGGATCGATCCATTGCGACTTCAGGACCGGCGCCAGCCCCAGGATGATGCTGGTGGGATAGCAGCCCGGATTGGCGACAAAGCTGGCCCTGCGGATCTCTTCCCGGTGGATCTCGGGAAGGCCGTAGACGGTCCCCTGGAGCGTCTCCACCGCCCGGTGCGGGCCGTACCAGGCCCCGTAAACCCCGGCATCCCGGATCCGGAAATCGGCGCTGAGATCGATGACCTTCCGTCCAGTCCCGACAAAGGCGGGAGCCATGTCCATGGAAACGCCGTGCGGAAGGGCCAGGAAGACCAGATCGGCCAATCCCGCCACCGTTTCTGGAGAGGCATCGGTGAAAGTCAGATCCGTCAGGCCCAGGAACTGGGGATAGACCTCTGCAACCGGGGTCCGGGCATAACGCCGGGAGGTCGTGGCCACCACCTCAACGCCCGGATGGTCCAAGAGCAGTCTTAGGAGTTCCTGTCCGGTGTACCCGCTCCCCCCGTAAATGGCAACCTTGATCACGCGATGGTCTCCTCGGTCTCGAAAAAAAAGGGAGGCTTCAGCCTCCCTGGGATGTTATCTCTTTGAGAACTGGAACCGTTTCCTGGCCCCCGGCTGACCGTATTTTTTCCTTTCCTTGCACCGCGAATCGCGGGTCAGGAAGCCGGCCTTTTTGAGAGCCGGGCGCAGTTCCATGTCGTATTCCACCAGGACTTTGGAGATGCCGTGCTTGATGGCTCCCGCCTGGCCGGCAACGCCTCCCCCTTCGACGTTGATGTAAAAGTCGAACTGTCCCTTCTTCCCTGTCATCTCTAAGGGTTGCTGAATGAGCATCTTCAAGCTGTCCCTTGTGAAGTAGTCGTCGAAATTGCGCTTGTTCACCTGAAGGACACCCGTGCCCTCCTTCATGTAAATCCTGGCAATGGCGCTTTTCCTCTTCCCTGTTGCGTAAAACCGTTTTTCCGTCATATCCCTCTCCACAAAAGTCTCAGCAGACCAGATGTCCCTCCCCGGGAAGCTTACAGATCAAGAACACGGGGGCATTGTGCCTCATGCGGATGGTCGCCTCCGGCGTAGATCTTCAGTTTCTTCAGCATGGCCCTTCCCAACGTATTCTTCGGGAGCATCCCCTTTACGGCCGTCCGCAGCAATTCTTCGGGTTTTTCTTTGAGCATCTTCCCCGCCGTCATGGCCTTCAGCCCACCGGGATACCCGGAATGGTGGTAATAGACCTTGTCCGTCAATTTCTTGCCGGTGAGGCTGATCTTCTCGGCATTGATCACAATCACAAAATCGCCTGCGTCCATATAAGGCGCGTAAATGGCCTTGTGCTTGCCCCTCAGACGGTGAGCGATCCCGCTCGCCAGCCTTCCGAGGACCTTGTCCTGGGCATCGACAAGATACCAATCGCGGGCAACGTCTTCCTGTTTAGCGTAATACGTCTTCATAAGTTCACCACAGGTTTCATGAATTTGAAACTGAGTTGATACGCAATTTTGCCCATTTTGTCAAGGAAAAACCTGTACCGAATTCAAAAATACGGGGCGGGCCCTTAAAGGCCTGTGGGTCCCTATTGTGCCGGTTTCGAAAGGGAAACCCCGCCGCCGGTCCTTCCCAATCCCAAGAGTGAGATATAGAACATGAACGCCCGGTCGGTCGATGTGTCGGTGAGGTTCAATTCAAAGATCCAGCATTGCTTCCGGTACCGGATGCCATAGGTGGCGTCGATGGTCTTCCGGTCCAGAAGGTTCCGTCTCAGGACATAGGCCACATCCAGGGCGGACGTCACCGTGGCCCTCAGCGCCAGATTGATCTCCTCGATGCTGTCCTGGGTATACCGATACCCTAGGGTGGCGGAATCACCCCGGTTGTCCGAAACGGCCAGATCGTAGTTGGTCTGTTTCCAGATGCCGGAATTGACGCTGTAAATGTTCCGGGCCGCCATGGACAGATGCGGGATCGGGGAGAGGTCGAACTCCAGGCCCAAGTCGCTGAAGGGGCGGTTGTCGGCGGCCCCGCTCGTCACGTCCCGGCGGCTTTCGATGATGTCATAGGTCTGATAAAGCTTCAATCGCATCAGCTCCCGGTAGGTTTTCTTTCCATCAGGCCCTGTTGACCGGGAGGTAACCGTGTTGGTCAGGGCATAGGTGAGGCTGTTCGCGGCTGAAATGCTGGACATATAATCGGGAAGGTAGCTCTGAGAGGCCTCGGGGATGTAGGTATAGGTAACCTCCGGCCTGATCGCATGCTGGATTTTATCAATCCCGAATGCATTGACATTGAAGACCCTGCTGACCTCGGAAGAGAGGGTGGCGCCTGTCTGGAACACCTCCCGATCTCCATTTTTGTCCCTGCCCTCCAGGTTGTCGGTCCGTTCCCAGAGGCTCCCCGTGAATCCAACCTGTGGTGTCGCCTGAAGATAGGGCCCCCATTTCAAAGGCCAGTAAAAGGTCGGAGCAACCTCCCACAGATGACCCTTCTGTCCCTCCTGGCGGTAGAAGTTGTCGTAGGTGGCCGAAAAATTGTACTGCAGCGGACTGCCCCTGAAGAGGGGCTGCCTGAATCCCGTCAGGATCACCTCCGGATACTTCTGGAGGGTGGCATCATTGGTCTGCGAGGAGAGGTCGTCGGTATAGCGTGCAACGGCCGTCAGGTTATAGAGGGACCAGTTCTTGGTCAGACGGACCGTGGACTCCAGGGACCCGAGGCTCTCGTCCCCCACGAAGGAGATGCGGGAGAACGGGCTCGTGCTGCTGGGGGCATAGTTGTTCAGGTAGTAGTTGCTCGCGGAGAAGTCCTTGAAATACCAGTGGTCGGAAACCCGGCGGATATCGCTCCGGATGGAGAACGTGGGACTGAAGTTCGTCTCGTGGTTGAGGTAGAAGGACCAGCGTTTCTGCGATTCCTGCCAGTCACGGCTGATCGACCCGACGGTTTCCTTGACCTGCTTCGTGTCGTTGAGGAAGTCGAAGTAAAGGGTCCCGAAGGTATCCTGGGACGGATAATAACGGAACTCCACCCCTTCCTTGAAACCGCGCTCAGACATGTACCGCTGGTAGAAGGTGGCGTCCGTGCTCTCGGAGATGGCCCAGTAGAAGGGCAATTCGATGTCCATCCCGTTCTTGTCCCGGGAGTAGGTCAGGGTGGGGAAGAGCAGTCCGGACTGGCGTTGGGTTTTGGCGGGGAAAACCATGTAGGGGGTATAGAAAATCGGATAATCCCCGGCGCGCAGCCGTCCGTGCTTGATCGTGCCGTAACCGTCCACGGTCAGGTCGATCTGGCTTCCCACAATGCTCCAGTCCGGCTTATCCCCGTCGCAGGTTGTGATCGTGCCTTTTTCCAGCCGGTAGTCCGCCGGGCCCTTCTTCTCGATCTTCTCTCCCCGGATGTAGTAGTGGTTCTGGGCAAGAAACATCTTGCCGTCGTCCACCGTACCGATCTTGGTCACGGTGTCGAAAAGGACCTTCCGGCCTTCGAGCAGATCCTGATCGCTCTTCAGAAACACGTTGCCCTCGGCCAGGGCTTTGTTGGTGGCACGGAAGATGGTTGCCCGGTCCGCCTTCAGATATCCGCCGGTGAACGTGATCAGAACATTTCCAGAGGCGTGGACGCTGTCCTGTTCCCCGTCATAGGAGATGCTGTCCGCCTCGATGTCGACTGGCCCCTCGGTAACGCCCTTCTCGCCGGCCGGAAAGGCGGGAGACGCGACCAGGAGCGGAACCAAGACCAGCAACACACCGAAAATTGCCCGCCACTTCAACATGAACCGATCCCTCTTCCCCTTATCCCATCCCATCCCGATTGCATCCAGCGGTCCCAGGCAGGACGCCGTTTTGATGGATCTTCTTGATCTCCCCCACCAAGTACAGGGAACCCGCGACACAGACGATATCCTCCCCGGAAGCCCGGGAAAGGACGTATTGCAGCGCATCGCCCGGTTTTTCGATGGCCTCCACATTCCGCTGGAAGTTTCGGGCCAGTGGCAACAACGTTTCCAGCGGCAGGGCCCTGTCGCTCGCGGGACGGGTGAGGACAACCCGGTCGGCCATGGGAAAGAGTTTCCTGGCCATGGCCCGATAATCCTTGTCCCCGAGCACGCCGAAGATCAACCAGAGGCGGCGATAAGGATACTCCCTTTTCAGCGCCCTCTGAAGGGTCGCCGCGCCGGCCGGGTTGTGGGCGCCGTCCACAAGCAAGACCGGTTCGGACTGGAGGCGCTCCAACCGGCCCTCCCATCTTGTCCCCCTGAGCCCCTCGGCCACGGCCTCCTCGTTCACACTGAACCCGGCATGGCCGATCCGTTCGATGGCACCTAGGGCCAAGGCCGCATTCGCGTATTGATGACGACCCGCCAGCGGGCAGACCAGTCTTTCCCAGCGTCTTTGGATGCCCCGGTAGGAAAAGGTTCCGTCCCGATGGGTCCTTGTGTGGAACTCCTTCCCGAGCCGGTAGAGGGTAGCCCCTTTTTCACGGCAGATCCCCTGCAGGGTTTCCAGGACCGGCCGTTGCCGGGCCGCGGTAAGGCAGACCCCCTTTGCTTTGATGATCCCGCCTTTCTCCCGCGCAATGTCTTCCAACCTTCTGCCGAGATACTCTTGATGTTCTAAGGAAATATTGGTAATGACCGAAACGAGGGGGGCCACCACATTGGTAGCGTCGAGCCGTCCCCCCATCCCGACCTCCAGGACGGCGATATCGATGCCCTGCCGGCGGAAATGAAGGAAGGCCATCGCGGTGAGGAATTCAAAATAACTCATTTCCTCGACCAACGCCGCCTTCACCTCTTGCGCACAGACGGCTGCTTCTCCCGGATCGATCATCTCGCCGTTGATCCGGATCCTTTCCCTGAACTCGATCAGGTCCGGAGAGGTGTACAGTCCCGTTTTGAACCCGCCGGCATTCAGGATCGAGGCCGTCATGGCCGCCACCGAACCCTTGCCGTTGGTCCCGGCAATCAGAATAGAGGCATAACCCTTCTGAGGATGGCCGAGACGCTCCAAAAGCCGGCAAATCGGCTCGAGACCGAGACGGATCCCCATCTTGTTGAGGCTTGAGAGGTACGCCAGCGTATCAGAATAGGTCATGGGGATCCCACTGCTCGAAAATCCTGCAGGCCCGCCACCGGCTGCGTGGCTAATCCGCCGTGACTTTGAACACCTCGTCGCCGGGCCGGACGCGGTCCGGCACCTTGACTCCGATATAGTCGCCGGCGACCGCCTGCGGCACTTTCTGATTGTTGACCTCCATGGAATCCAGCGACATCGTCAGATCGGTGGTGTGTCCCGTAAACTTGAGGGTATCCCCGACCCTGATCTCTCCGGCCGTGATCTTGACGGCGGCGACGCTCGGCTTGGCAAAAAACTTCATGACTTCCCCGATTCTCTGCTCGGCCATGACCGCTCCTCCTTCCGCATGACGATTCCCGATAGATCCAGGCACCTCGAATCATTAAGGGGGAGACTATAACGTTTTTCATGAAAAATACAAGAGGGGAATTGGGGGGATTGGGGGGGAATGAAAGAGGGCGGGGTGATTCCCCGCCCTCTGCATTATCCGTTTACTTCTTGGAGGCCGGTGTCTTGGCCGGTGCCTTCTTCTTGGCCTTTTCCTTGGACTTCTCCTTGGCCTTCTCGGCCTCGGCATCCCGGACGAACTCGATCATCGACATGGGGGCATTGTCGCCGGCACGGAAGCCGGTCTTCAGGATCCGCGTGTAACCGCCGGAGCGGTCCTTATACCGGGTCGACAACTCCCCGAACAGTTTCCCAACCATCTCCCGCTCCCGGACACAGGCTGCGGCCTGTCTCCTGGCATGGAGATCGCCCCTCTTTCCGAGGGTGATCATCTTCTCCGCCACCTTCCTGAGTTCCTTCGCCTTGAGATCGGTGGTGGTGATCTTCTCGTGTTTCAATAAGGATGTCACCATCGTCCTGAGCATGGCCTTCCGATGGCTCGTCGTTCTCCCCAGCTTGCTTCCGAATTTACCCTGCCCCATCGAACCTGTCCTTTCCAGCGAATTCTACTCTGCCTCTGACTCGTCCCCAGCGGACCCATCCGCCTTTTCGGCACGGTTCCAAGGGGGAAAATCAAGCTTCATGCCGAACCCAAGCCCGGATTCCGAGAGAATCTCCTTGATCTCGTTCAGTGATTTCCTTCCGAAATTCTTCGTCGTGAGCATCTCCGCCTCGGTCTTCTGGACCAATTCCCCGATCAGATTGATCCCGGCGTTCTTGAGGCAGTTCGCGGATCGGACGGAGAGTTCCAGATCATCCACATGCCGAAGAAGGATGTCGTTCACATCCTCCTTCTCCTCGATCTCACGTGCGGCCTCCTCTTCCTCCGCCTCGGAGAAATTGATGAAGACATCCAGCTGCTCCTTGAGGATCTTGGCGGCGTAAGCCAGGGCGTCTTCCGGCAGGACACTCCCGTCCGTCCAGATCTCGAGCGTCAGACGGTCATAGTCGGCAACCTGTCCGACCCGGGCATAGGTGATCGTGTAGTTGACCTTCTTGATCGGCGAAAAGATCGCATCAATGTTGATGGTCCCCTCGGGCTGCTCGGGATCCCGTTCCTTTTTGGCGGCGACATAACCCTTGCCCATCGTGGCCACCATCTCGGCCTTCAAGGATGCATCCCCGACAAGCGTGGCGATATACTGATCCGGATTGAGGATTTCGACTGTCTCGTCGGTGATGATGTCGGCCGCGGTGATCACACCCTCCTTGCTCGTATCGATACGGATGGTCCGCGGGCCATCCTGATGAAGCTTCAGGCGCACACCTTTGAGGTTCAGAATGATATCGGTGACGTCCTCTTTGATCCCGGGGATCGTGGAAAATTCATGGAGAACGCCGTCGAATTTCACGGATACGATGGCCGCACCCTGAATCGAGGATAAGAGGATCCTTCTGAGCGCATTGCCCAAGGTGATGCCGAAACCGCGTTCCAGCGGCTGGCAACTGAACTCCCCGTAAAAGCGGGTATGGGTTGCCTCATCGATATCGATTCTTTTTGGTTGAATCAAACTGCGCCAGTTTCTCTGCATAAGTTTTTACCTGCCCTTCGGATACCCGGTTATCTTTCCTACTTGGAATAAAGCTCAACGACCAGCTGTTCCTGGACCGGCATCGTCAATTCTTCGCGCGTGGGAAGCGTCTTCACGACGCCCCTGAAGTTTGCCTTATCAAGTTCCAGCCATTGAGGCACGCCCCGCCTGGCAACGGTTTCCATCGCCTCAAGTATCCGCTCTACCTTTCGGCTCCCCTCCCTGACCTGAATCTCGTCCCCAAGTTTGATCAGATAGGAAGGTATATTGACCGGTTTTCCACTCACGGTGAAATGGTTGTGTCGGACCAGTTGTCTGGCCTCTGTACGGGAATTGGCAAACCCCATCCGAAAGATCATGTTGTCCAGTCGTCTTTCCAGGTACAGCAGGAGATTGGTTCCTGTAATCCCCTTCTGCCGGTCCGCCTTTTCGAAATAGCCCCGGAACTGCTTCTCCAGAAGCCCGTACATCCTCTTGAGTTTCTGTTTCTCCCTCAACTGAACGCCGTAATCGGAGAATTTCTTCCGAAGTTGGCCGTGGTCGCCCGGCGCATACCCGCGCCTTTCAAAAGCGCATTTTTCGCTGTAGCACCTGTCCCCTTTGAGAAACAGCTTCAAGCCCTCTCTCCGGCACAACCTGCACACCGATTCTCTGTATCTTGCCAAAAAAGCCTCCCTGATCCGTGATCAATTAGCCGTTATTCGTGGTCCCTTGGTCGACGACCCGCAGCGCCATCGTCAACCGACATTTACACCCGTCTGCGCTTGGGCGGACGACACCCGTTGTGGGGAATGGGTGTCACATCCCGAATGAGACTGATCTTCAGCCCGGCCACCTGGAGCGATCGGAGCGCCGATTCCCTTCCGGAACCCGGACCTTTGACATAGACCTGAACCGTCCTCAAGCCGTGCTCCCGGGCCTTCTTCACGGCATCCTCCGCCGCCATCTGTGCCGCAAAGGGGGTGCTCTTGCGCGATCCCTTGAATCCCTGCATCCCCGCCGATGCCCAGGCGATGACGTTCCCGCTCAGATCGGTGATCGTGACGATCGTATTGTTGAAGGTCGACTGGATATGCGCGATCCCCTCGGAGATATTTTTCTTCTCTTTCTTCTTCCCTGTTTTCCTGACTGGCTTTGCCATTGGTCCTCCGGATCATTCACCCGTTATTTCTTCTTGCCGGCGATCGACCGTCGCGGTCCCTTTCTTGTCCTGGCATTGGTACTGGTTCTCTGTCCTCTCACGGGAAGGCCCTTGCGGTGCCTGAGGCCGCGGTACGTCCCGACATCCATCAACCTCTTGATGGACATGGAGATATCCCTCCTCAAATCCCCTTCCACCTTGAGTTCCTTGTCGATGACGTTCCTGATCGAGGTTATCTCGGCATCCGCAAGTTGGTCCGTCTTCGTATTGGGGTCGATACCGGCTTCCCGAAGGATCTCCAGCGATTTGGTCCGCCCTATCCCGTAGATATAGGTTAAAGCGATCTCCATCCTCTTATTCTTGGGTAAATCCACGCCCGCAATTCTTGCCACCTGACAACCTCCTGAAAAAAAGAATCCTTATCCCTGGCGCTGCTTATGCTTCGGATTCTCGCAAATGACACGCAGGACGCCGCGCCTTTTGACGATCTTGCATTTCTCGCAAATTTTCTTGACCGAAGAACGTACTTTCACTTTTCCCAACTCCTTCAATCCGCAAAGGCACGGCACGGGCCGCCGATTGGCCGCCCGCCTTCGCTATTTCGTCCGATAGACGATCCGCCCCCGCGTCAGATCGTAGGGGGACAACTCCACCGTCACCTTGTCGCCCGGCAGAATCTTGATGAAATGCATTCTCATCTTGCCGGAAATATGGGCCAGGACGCGATGGCCGTTTTCCAGCTCCACACGAAACATGGCATTGGGCAACGGTTCTATCACCTTGCCCTCAACCTCAATTGCTTCCTCTTTCGCCATAATGTCCGTTCTGTAACGGAACCTCCCCCCGTCTCCTCCTCTCGGGAGAAGACCTCACCGAATCCGGCTGAGGATATCCGGTCCGTTTTCCGTGATCGCCACGGAATGTTCGAAGTGGGCGGAGAGTTTCCCATCCTCCGTGACCACGGTCCAGCCGTCGGGCAGGACCTTTACGTGCCAGCTCCCCTCATTGACCATCGGCTCGATCGCCAGAACCATCCCCGAGCGGAGCTCAATCCCTCTGCCCCTCATGCCATAATTGGGAATCTGCGGATCCTCGTGCATGCTCCGTCCGATCCCATGGCCTACGTAATCCCTGACGACCGAGAAACCGGCGTCCTCGACCCTCCGCTGAACGGCTGCGGAGACATCGCCGAGGCGATTCCCCACCCGGGCCTCTTCGATCCCGTCGTAAAGGCTCTCCTCGGTCACCCTTAGGAGCCTCTGGGTCTCTGCGGTCACGGTCCCAACCGGTACGGTGATCGCCGCATCCCCGAAATAGCCCTTGTAGTTCACGCCGAAATCAAGGCTCACGATGTCCCCCGGCAGGAGCGGCCGGTCGGACGGCATCCCGTGAACCACTTCCTTGTTGACCGACGCACAGAGGGCGAAGGGATAGCCGCGGTATCCTTTGAAAGCCGGTTTCACCCGCTTCTTACGGCAGAGTGCCTCGGACAGTTCGTCAAGCTCCCGAGTCGTGACACCCGGCCTGACCCTTTCCCGCAGCTGGCCCAGGATCTCCGCGACGATCAGATTGCCGGTTCGCAGCTTCTCTATCTCATCAGGCAGCTTCAGGATAACCATGTCAATGATCCCACCATTACCGCCCGCGGACGCATCCGTCAACGTCTACGAGCGATACGGCCCTTCTTCATGAACCCCTCATACTGCCGGGTCAGCAGATGGGTTTCGATCTGACCCGCCGTATCCAGGGCGACACCCACAACGATCAAGAGGGCGGTTCCCCCGAAATAGAAGGGCACATTGAAATAACTGATCAGAATGCTGGGAAGCACGCAGACCACGGAGACATAGATGGCCCCTCCGAAGGTCAACTTGGTCAGGACCTCATCGATATAGTCTGCCGTCTTCTTGCCGGGTCGGATCCCGGGGACGTATCCTCCGTACTTCCTCATGTTGTCCGCCACGTCGACGGGGTTGAAGGTCACGGCCGTATAGAAGAAACAGAAGAAGACGATAAACGCCACGTAGAGGAGCTCATAGCCCACCCGGCCCGGAATCATCGCACTGGCGACGACTTTCATCCAGGGATGGGGGATGAAGTTCGCAATCGTCGCCGGAAACATGATGATCGACGAGGCGAAAATGGGCGGGATGACGCCGGCCGAATTGACTTTCAGGGGAAGATGCGTCGTCTGCCCGCCGTACATCTTCCGCCCGATAACCCTCTTGGCATACTGAACGGGAATCCTCCTCTGGCCGCTCTCCACGAAGACGATCACGCCGACGACCGCCACCATCAGGACGATCAGGAGGATGATGAAAAAAATGCCCATTTCTCCCGAAGACAGGAGGCGGAAGGTGTTGATGATGGCCTGCGGTCCCCTGCAGACGATACCGGCAAAGATGATCAGGGAGATCCCGTTGCCGATCCCCTTTTCGGTAATCTGCTCGCCGAGCCACATGATGAAGGCCGTTCCAGCTGTGAGCGTGATGATCGTCATCAGCCTGAATCCCCAGCCGGTATTGATGACAATGGATGCCCCGGTGGGACCGGCCATGTTCTCCAGACCGATGGCGATCCCGAATCCCTGGATGAGGCTCAGGATCACCGTCCCATAGCGGGTATACTGGGTGATCTTCCTGCGGCCCGCCTCCCCTTCCTTGGAGAGCTTTTCCAGGTGGGGCACGGCCACCGTCAGGAGCTGGAGGATGATCGACGCGCTGATGTACGGCATGATCCCCAGCGCGAAGACCGACAGGTTGCTCAGCGCGCCTCCGGCAAACATGTCAAAAAGCCCCAGAAGGGAACCCTTGGCCTGCTCGAAGAAGGCAGCCAGGGCTGCCGTGTCGATCCCGGGCGTGGGAACATGGGCACCGATCCGGTACACTGCCAGAAGAAGGAAGCTGAAGAGGATCCTTTTCTGGAGTTCCGGTATCTTGGAGATATTCTTTAAGCCCTCTAGCAAATCAGATTACCTCGATAATCTTGCCGCCTGCGGCCTCGATCTTCTGTCTCGCCCCCTGGCTGACCCGATCCACCTTCAGGGAAAGGGGATATCCGATCTCCCCTTTGCCAAGAATCTTGATCCCGTCCGCTTTCCTGGTGACCAATCCGGCAGCCAAGAGCAGTTCCCGGTCTACAACGGATCCCTCCGAAAACCGCTTCAACTGGTCGATGTTGACGGTTTCGATGATCATCCGCATGGGATTCTTGAAGCCCCGTTTGGGCAGCCTTCTGGAAAGGGGCATCTGCCCCCCTTCAAAATTGGGACGGACGCTGTGCCCCGAACGGGCGTTCTGGCCCTTCGCACCCTTTCCCGCCGTCCCGCCATGGCCCGAACCGTCTCCCCGGCCAACCCTTTTTCTCTTCTTCCTCGAACCCTCAGGCGGTTTCAGTGTTGCCAGATTCATTTCGCGCTCCCCTCGACTTCCACGGCCGCCACCAGGTGATCCACCTTCCGGATCATACCGCGAATCTCAGGCGTATCCTTCAAAACCACGGTCCTGTTGACCTTCATCAGTCCCATGCCACGAAGGACCTTGCGCTGCGCCTCTGGTCTGCCGATATAGCTTTTAACCAACGTAATCTTAAGCTTCTTTTCCACGAACAACCCCTCTCGCGCTAGTTTTCGAGAACGCCCTTGCCCCTCGTTGCGGCGATGTCCGCCGGTGCGCGCAATTGCCCCAGACCCTCGATGGTTGCTTTGACCAGGTTGTGCGGGTTGTGCGAACCGAGACACTTCGTCAGGATGTTGTGTACGCCGGCCACCTCCAGAACGGCCCTCACCGCGCCGCCGGCGATCAGCCCCGTTCCTTCCGAGGCGGGCTTCAGGAGGACCTTCCCCGCACCAAAATGGCCGATCACACTGTAGGGGATCGTCCTGTTCTCAATCGCCACCCGGATCATGGCCTTCTTGGCCTGCTCCATCCCCTTGCGGATCGCCTCAGGCACTTCATGGGCCTTTCCCAGACCGGCACCCACGGAACCTTTCCCGTCGCCGACCACCACGACGGCGCTGAACCGGAACCGCCTTCCGCCCTTGACCACCTTGGCCGTCCTGTTGATCGCAATCACCCTGTCGAGAAGTTCCAATTCTTCCATATTCTTCGTTTCCAACGGTCGTGCCCTCTAAAAATTCAATCCCGCTTCCCTCGCGCCATCGGCAAGCGCCTTGATCCTGCCGTGGTAGAGAAACCGGCCACGGTCAAAGACGACGTCCTGGATCCCCATCTCCTTGAGGCGTTTGGCCAGAAGCATTCCCACAGCCCTGGCTGCCTCGATCTTCTTCTTCCCCTCCAGGGAAGACGCCAGCTCCTTGCTAAGCGTGGAGGCCTCGGTCAGGGTCTTGCCGGCATCATCGGCGATGGCCTGGACATAGATGTGGACCGCAGACCGGAACACGGAGATGCGGGGCCTGTTCTCGGTCCCCTGCACCTTTCCCCTGACTCTCTTCTTCCGTTTGACCCTGATCCTCTCGATTCGCTTCGTTGCCAATGTTCTACCTCATTCACCGGATGTATCCGATCGAAAAACTGGACACACCTTCAACTTAGGCCCCTACCGATTTGCCGACCTTTCGCCTGATCTGCTCGCCCGCGTACTTGATGCCCTTGCCTTTGTACGGCTCCGGTTTCTTCAGACCGCGGATCTCCGCAGCCACGCGGCCGACCAGTTGTTTGTCGATACCGGAAACCGAGATGTTGACCTGTTTGTCGACCTTGATCTGGATACCCTCCGGGATGGCGTACTCGACCGGCGCCGAAAAGCCAACGACCAGCTTGAGGGTATTGCTGGCGACCTCGGCACGGTAGCCGACACCGGATATCTCCAGGTTCTTCTCAAATCCGTTGCTGACACCCTTGACCATATTGGCGACCAAGGTCCTGATCAGGCCATGGTAGGACCTTTCTTTTCTCCCGTCCGAGGGTCTCTTGACCTCCACGACCCGATCACCGAGGACCACATCGACGCCTTTGGGGATCTCCATGGAAAGCTTCCCCTTGGGGCCTTCGACCTTGATGACGGCATGGTCCTGGCTGACTTTGACGCCGGCCGGGATGGCCACAGGCATTTTACCGATTCTTGACATGGTACAATCTCCAGATTCCCAATGCGAGTCTGATCTCACCAGACGTTGCAGAGAAGTTCCCCCCCGAGGCTCTGTTCCCTGGCTTCCTTATCCGTCATGATGCCCTTGGACGTGGAAAGGATGGCGATCCCGTATCCATTGAGCACCTGCGGGATCTTTTCGCTCTTCACATAGACCCTTCTGCCGGGCTTGCTGACCCTCTGGATGTTCGTGATCACGGCCCTCTTCGAATCGGGGTACTTGAGATAGAGCCTCAAGACCTCGTGGCCGTGTTGATCCTTCTTGATATCGTATCCGCTGAGATAGCCGGACTTCTTCAAGACCTTTGCCATATTGAGATTGATTCGCGAGTTCAGCACATCGACGCTCTTGAAGCGGACGCGACTCCCGTTTCGGATTCGGGTGAGCATGTCTGCGATCGGATCGGTCATCCCCATAATTGCTCCTTCTCTACGCTACCAGCTCGATTTGATCACGCCGGGAATCTCCCCCTTCAAGGAAAGATTTCTAAGGCATATCCTGCACATATCAAACTTTCGGTAGTAGGCCCTCGGTCTGCCGCATATGGGACAGCGATTGTAGGTCCTGACCGAAAATTTCGGTTTTCTGTTGGACTTCACGATCAAGGATGTCTTTGCCACACTCAACCCTCCGGTGTTGTACCCTGTTTGATCAGTTCCTGAACGGCATCCCCATCAGCTTCAAGAGCTGCCTCGCCTCATCATCCGTCTTCGCCGTGGTGACGATCGCGATGTTCATGCCCCTGACCTTTTCGACCTTGTCATATTCGATCTCCGGGAAGATGATCTGCTCCTTGAGTCCCAAGGAGAAATTCCCTCTGCCATCGAAGGATTTTGAGGGGATCCCTCGGAAGTCCCGGACCCGCGGCAACGCCACGGTGATCAGTCTATCGAAGAACTCGTACATCCGCTCCCTTCTGAGAGTCACACAGCATCCGATGGACATGCCCTGGCGGAGCTTGAAGGTCGCGATGGATTTGCGGGCCTTGGTGATCACAGGTTTCTGACCCACGATCCGGGTGATCTCGTCCATCGCGGAGTCCAGGACCTTGACATTCTGAATCGCTTCCCCCAGCCCCATGTTGACGACGATCTTGACCAGCTTCGGAACCTCCATGGGGTTCTTGTAGCCAAAGGTCTTGACGAGTTCGGGAACGACTTCCTTCTTATAATAATCTTTAAGTCTTGCCATTTTTCCAGCCTATGCGTCCAACGTTTCGTGACACTTTGCGCAGATCCGCGCCTTCTTCCCATCGTCCAGGATCTTGTAGCCGATCCTCACCCCGGTGCCGCATTTACTGCAGAGATACATCACGTTCGACAGATGGATCGGCCCTTCCTTCTCGACGATGCCGCCCTTGCCCTTGGCATCGGCCTTCTTGTGCCGCTTGATCAGGTTGACCTTCTCGATGACAACCCGCTCCTTATCGGCAATCAGGTTCAGGACCTTTCCAGTCTTGCCCTTCTCTTTGCCGGCGATCACCTTGACGGTGTCCCCTTTTTTCAATCTCTTTACCCGCATCGCATGTACCTCAGTCGTTCCCCGTCCGAAAAAATCCTATAACACCTCTGGCGCCAGCGATATGATCTTCATGAACTGCTTGGCCCGGAGCTCCCTGGCCACCGGCCCGAAGATACGCGTTCCGATCGGTTCCATCTGATTCGAGATCAGCACCGCCGAATTATCGTCGAACTTGAGATAGGAGCCGTCCGGCCTCCTCACCTCTTTCACCGTCCGGACAACGACCGCCTTCATCACGTCGCCCTTTTTAACCTTCGAATTCGGAAGAGCCTCCTTGACGGCAATGACAATGACGTCACCAAGGCTGGCATACCGTCTCTTCGAGCCCCCCAGCACCTTGATGCATGCGACCTTTTTGGCACCTGAATTGTCCGCGACATTGAGCACGGTCTGCATCTGAATCATATGAACACCCCATTGCGCCCGCGGTTCGATGCCAGCGGACCGATACGGCCCCGCCGTGAACCACCCCCGGCGCCGTCTCGCGATCTACTTTGCCTTATCCAGTATCTCCAACATCCGCCAGCGTTTGTCTTTGCTCAGCGGACGGGACTCGATGATGAGAACCCTGTCACCGACCTTGCAGCTGTTCTGGCTGTCGTGGGCCTTATATTTAACGTACCGCCTGATGTACTTATGGAAGTCCGGATGCCTCACGAGCCGCTCCGCCCTGACCACGATCGTCTTGTCCATCTTGTTACTGACCACGACGCCCTTGATGACGATCTTGTTGCCGCGCTGTTCCACTACTTTACCTCCTTCTCGACGAGGACCGTCTTGATCCTTGCAATATCCCTGCGAACGTGGCCCAGCGTGGCCGGCGATTCCAGTTGTCCGGAGGCGTGACGCAAACGCAGTTTGAAGAGCTCCTCCACCAGTTCCCGGTTCTTCTGCTGCAGTTCATCGACGCTAAGATCTCTGATCTCCTTAATTTTCATCAGACATCTCCCTTGAAAGAAACTTCGTGCCGATGGGAAGCTTGTGGGAAGCCAGAGTGAAAGCCTCTTTGGCGATCTCCTTCGAAACCCCCTCGATCTCGTAGAGGACGACTCCAGGCTTGATCACCGCCACCCATTCTTCCGGAGCGCCCTTTCCCTTTCCCATACGGGTTTCGGCGGGTTTTTTGGTCACAGACTTGTGGGGGAAGATGCGGATCCAGATCTTCCCACCCCTCTTGATATGCCGGGTCATCGCGACACGAGCCGCCTCGATCTGCCTGGCCGTGATCCAGCCACACTCCGCCGCCTGCAGCGCATATTCCCCGAAGGCCACGGTATTGCCGCGCGTGGCTTTGCCGCTCATCCGGCCTCTCTGCAACTTTCTGAATTTAACCCTCTTCGGCATTAACATCGTTCAATACCCCTGTGCTTACCGTTACTCCTCACGAACCGAGGCGCCGGCCCGCGTTAACCTATTTCGCCGCTTCCCGCTTGCCGGGCAGAACCTCGCCGTGAAAGATCAGAACCTTCACGCCGATCAGGCCATAGGCGGTTTTGGCCTCCGTGAATCCACAGTCGATGTCGGCCCTGAGGGTGTGGAGGGGCACCCGCCCTTCCCGATACCATTCGGACCTGGCCATTTCGGCCCCGCCGAGACGGCCGCCGCAGTTCACCCGAATCCCCTTGGCGCCAAATTTCATGGCGGCGGTGACGCATTTCTTCATGGCCCTGCGGAAGGCGACACGCCTTTCGAGTTGCTGCGCCACATTCTCGGCCACCAGTTGGGCATCGATCTCGGGCTTGCGAACCTCGAGGATATTGATGATGACCTCGCTCTTGGTGATCGCCTCGAGGTCCTTCTTCAATTTCTCGATCTCGGATCCCTTCTTCCCGATGATGATCCCGGGGCGGGCCGCATGGATGTTTACCTTGGCCTTGCTGGCGGCCCTTTCGATCTCGATCCTGGAGATCCCTGCGTGGTACAGCTTCTCCTTGAGGTATTTCCTGATCTTGATGTCCTCATGAAGCAGTTCGCTGTAGTTCTTCTCAGAATACCACTGCGAACGCCACGTCTTGATGCCACCCAACCTCAACCCGATCGGGTTAACCTTCTGCCCCAATCTGACACCTCCTCAAGTATTACGCTTCGTCCAGGACCACGGTAATATGGCTCATCCGCTTCTTGATCGATGCGGCCCTTCCCTGGGCCCTCGCCCTCCATCGCTTCAGGGAGGGACCCTGATCGACGTAGATCTCCTTGACGTACAGGATGTTTTCGTCAATGCTCGGATTCTGCTTGGCATTGGCCAGCGCTGAATTGAGCACCTTGCTGACGGGATCGGCTGCATACTTATGGGTATAGAGGAGGATCTTCTGGGCCTCCCCGACCCTTTTCCCTCTGACCAGATCCACCACCAGTCTCACCTTCTGGGGTGACATCCGAATATACTTTGCGACTGCTCTTGCTTCCATAACTGACTCCAAAGTACCGATGGGGTCTATCCCCGCCCAATCCCGCCCGGGCCTATTTGCGCAATTTCGTCTTCCGGTCGCCGGCATGGCTGTAGAAGGTCCTCGTGGGAGAGAATTCCCCCAGTTTGTGACCCACCATGTTCTCTGTCACAAAGACCGGGATGAACTTCTTGCCATTGTGGACCGCAAAGGTTTGTCCGATCAATTCGGGGGTGATGGTGGAACGGCGCGACCAGGTTTTGATGACCGTCTTGCTCCCCGTAGCCTCCTGCCTTCTGACCTTCTCAAGAAGCCTTTCCTCGATATACGCACCCTTCTTAATTGAACGTGCCACCTTTTAACCTCTTCTCTTCACGATATATTTATCGGTCCTCTTGTTCGTCCGCGTCTTGTGCCCCTTGGTCGGCACCCCCCAGGGGGTGCAGGGATGGCGCCCACCGGACGATTTCCCCTCGCCACCGCCCATCGGGTGATCGACGGGATTCATCACGACGCCCCTGACCTTGGGCCTTCTGCCCAGCCAGCGCGACCTCCCGGCCTTTCCGATACTCAGGTTTTCATGGTCGATATTGCCCACCTGCCCGATCGTGGCCTTGCATTCCATGAACACCTTGCGCACCTCGCCGGAGGGAAGGCGGACCTGCGCATACCCCTCCTCCTTGGCCATGAGCTGCCCGTAGGCACCGGCCGAACGGATCAGTTGGCCGCCCTTGCCCACCTTGAGTTCCAGATTGTGGATCAGGGTGCCCAGAGGGATATTCTTCAGGGGCACGGTGTTGCCCGGCTTGATGTCCGCCTTTTCACCGCTCTCTACGACATCTCCCACGACAACCTTCGCAGGGGCGATGATGTACCGTTTCTCACCGTCGATGTAATTCAAGAGGGCGATCCGCGACGACCGATTCGGGTCGTACTCGATCGAGGAGACACGGGCCCGGATATCGTCCTTGTCCCGCCTGAAATCGATCAGCCGGTATCGCCTCTTGTGCCCGCCGCCGATGTGACGGCTCGTCAGCCGCCCATAGCAGTTGCGGCCGCCGGTTCTCTTCAGAGGAGTCAGAAGTCTCTTCTCGGGCGACTTCCCCGTCAACTCTTCAAAATCCGAACAGGTCTGAAACCTTCTCCCCGGCGATGTCGGTTTGTACTTTCTAATTCCCATCCCCTTTATTCCCTCATTGATGGCTCTCGGTCTGGACTCGGAGCCCGGTTATGCGCCTTCCATGGTTTCGATGCGGTTCCCGGGAGCGAGGGTTACCACGGCCTTCCTCCAGGAGCTCCGCCGTCCGATCGTCCTGCCGGTCCTCTTCTTCTTGCCCGGGACATTCATGACCCGAACGCTCAACACCTTCACCTTGAAGAGCTTCTCCACGGCCCGGCCGATCTCGATCTTGTTGGCGCGGTCGTGAACCTCGAAATTATACTGATTGGCCGCGTCCCTGGCGATCGTACTCTTCTCGGTGATCAACGTCCTTTTAATGATCTGATGCAGTTCCATTATGATATCAACGCCCCTTCAATCTTCTTAATAGAGGGTTCGAGAAGCACCACATGGTCATACTTCAGCAGATCGTAGACATTGATCCCTTCCGATCTGACCATCTTGACATCCTGGATGTTGCGCGACGACATCTCCAGGTTGGGTCTGGATTCGTCGATGACGAACAACGCCTTCTTGAATCCAAAACGGTCGATCACCTCTTGGAACCTTTTGGTCTTGATGGCTTCCATCGGGAAGTCCTTCAGGATGACCATCTTGTCTTCCTTGAACTTCATGCTCAATGCGGAGATCAGCGCCGTTTTTCGCACCTTCCTGGGCAATTTGAACGCATAACTGCGCGGCGTGGGCCCAAAGATGATTCCACCGCCTCTCCAGATCGGTGAACGCGAGTGCCCCACTCTGGCCCGGCCGGTCCCCTTCTGACGCCAAGGCTTCTTGCCGCCGCCCCGGACATCGCTTCGTCCCTTGGTGGAGGCTGTGCCGCTGCGGCGGGCCGCCATCCGCATCCGGACGACCGCGTAGATGGCATCCTCGTTCACCGATGCGCCGAAGACGGAATCGCTCAGCTCGACCTCGGAGACCTTATTGTTGTCAATGTCGTACACACCTGCTACTGGCATCTTAACCACCTTATAACCTGGCTTATCAGCCCTTCTTGACCGCCTGTTTGATCAGCACGTAGCCCTTCCTACTGCCCGGCACGGCCCCCCGGACCAGGATCACGTTCATCTCAGGCCTGACCGCCCACACCAGCAGGTTCTGCACCGTCTTCCTTTCGCTCCCCATATGACCCGGAAGCCTCGTCCCCTTGAAGACCCTGGACGGATCGGCGCTCGCCCCGATGGAACCGGGGGCCCTGTGGAACATGGAACCATGGGTCGCCCGACCGCCGCCGAATCCGTGGCGCTTGACGACGCCGGCAAATCCTTTGCCCTTGGTGGTCCCGACGATATCCACATAATCGCCAGGCTCAAACATCTCGGCGTTAAACTCCTGACCCGGCTCGGCGCCCTCCACATCCATCCTGAATTCCCGGAGGATCCGGAAAAAACCTTTGTCCGCCTTCTTGAAGTGTCCCTGGAGGGGCTTGGAGACGCTCTTCTGCTTGATACGCCCGTAACCCAGTTGCAGTGCGTCGTATCCGTCCGTCTCCTTGGTCTTCTTCTGGACGATCACGGACGGTTCGACCTCGATGACCGTCACGGGAACGGAAACCCCCTCGTCAGAGAACACCTGGGTCATCCCCAGTTTCTTGCCGATCAGTCCTTTTGTCATCATCTTTCTCTTCTTATCCAGAATAAAAATCCGTCATCAAGGCTTGGATCGTTCACCTACAGTTTGATCTCCACGTCCACACCCGCCGACAGATCAAGTTTCATCAGGGCATCCACCGTCGCCTGCGTCGGTTCGACCAGGTCGATCAGCCGCTTGTGTGTCCGGATCTCGAACTGCTCCCTCGACTTCTTGTCCACATGCGGCGACCGGTTGACACAGTACTTGTTGATCTCGGTCGGCAGCGGGATCGGGCCGGCCACGCGGGCTCCGGTCCTCTTGGCCGTCTCGACGATATCCTCCACCGAGCGGTCCAGCAGCTTGTAATCGTAAGCCTTCAGACGAATTCTTATCTTCTGATCTTTCATGGTCTCTTCAACCCGATTCTGTGGTTCGACTATTCGATAATCTTGCTGACCACACCCGCGCCAACGGTCCGTCCACCTTCACGAATGGCGAAGCGGAGCTGTTCCTCCATGGCGATTGGCGTAATCAGGGTCACTTCCAACTCGACATTGTCCCCAGGCATGACCATCTCCACGCCTTCCGGCAGGTTCGCCACACCGGTCACGTCCGTGGTCCGGAAGTAGAACTGGGGACGATAGCCGTTGAAGAAGGGGGTATGACGCCCGCCTTCCTCTTTGGTCAGAACGTAGACCTGGGCCTTGAACTTGGTGTGAGGGGTGATCGAACCGGGCTTGGCCACGACCTGTCCCCTGTCCACCTCTTCGCGCTTCGTGCCGCGGAGCAGGATCGCGACGTCGTCGCCAGCGCGCCCCTCGTCGAGCGTCTTGCGGAACATCTCCACCCCGGTGCAGACGGTCTTGAAGGTCGGCCGGATCCCGATAATCTCGACTTCGTCACCCGTCCTGACGATGCCGCGATCGACACGACCGGTCACGACGGTCCCCCGGCCGGAGATGGTGAACACATCCCCCACCGGCATCAGGAACGGCTTGTCCAGGTCGCGAACCGGCTCGGGGATATAGGTATCAACCGCCTCCATGAGTTCCCAGATGGATTTCGCATCGGGGGCGTTGGGATCGTCCGCCTCAAGGGCCTTCAGTGCCGAACCCCGGATGATGGGGATATCGTCGCCCGGAAATTCATAGGTCGTCAGGAGTTCCCGAAGTTCGAGTTCCACCAGGTCCAGCAGCTCCGGATCGTCCACGAGGTCCACCTTGTTCAGGTAGACCACAATGCAGGGGACCTGGACCTGACGGGCCAGCAGGATGTGCTCCCGGGTCTGGGGCATAGGGCCGTCGGAGGCGGCGACGACGAGAATCGTGCCGTCCATGTGCGCGGCACCGGAGATCATGTTCTTGATATAGTCGGCATGGCCCGGACAATCGACGTGGGCATAGTGGCGCTTTTCTGTCTGATATTCCACATGGGAGATGTTGATGGTCACGCCCCTTTCCTTCTCTTCGGGAGCGTTGTCGATGGAATCAAAAGGTCTGAATTCGGCAAATCCTTTAGAGGCCAAGTGCTTCGTGATCGCGGCGGTCAATGTGGTCTTCCCATGATCGACGTGACCGATGGTGCCAATATTTAGATGCGGCTTCGTCCTTTCAAATTTTTTCTTAGCCATCTCCAACCTCCTTAGACTTTGAATGGTTCGTTTGTTATCTTCACTGTCTCAGTTTTGTCAGTCCGTCATGTCGACCAATCGCGCTTCCGCATCCAACGAGATTTTTCCTGCGATCGGAAGGACGACGGAACATTCGAAGGTCCCGCCAATCCCCGTTTTCCTCGGGAAAAATCCCAGGCCGGTTCGACGCCGGCTTCCACGATGAACCTTAGAATCTATAGTGGGCAAACGCCTTGTTCGCCTCCGCCATCTTATGCACGGCCTCTCTTTTCTTGATGGCCCCGCCCCGGTTGTTGGCTGCATCGATCAGTTCTGCGGCCAGTTTTTCCTTCATGGTCTTCTCGGAACGCTCACGGGCATGCGTGATCAACCATCGGATACCCAGGGCCACCCTGCGGGACGGAATCACCTCGGTCGGAACCTGGTAGGTCGACCCCCCCACACGCCGTGACTTGACCTCGATGACAGGTTTCACGTTGTTGACGGCCTTTTCAAAGACATCCACGGGCGTCTCTTTGATACGATCCTGAATGATGTCGAAGGCCCCGTACAGGATGGATTCCGCGGTGCTCTTTTTGCCCCTTTTCAGAAGGCTGTTGATGAATCTCGCCACCAACCGGTTGTTGTACTTCGGGTCGGGTAGAATCTCCCTTTTCGCGACTTCTCTTCTCCTCGGCATGACTTTTTCCCCGCTTAACTCGGCCGTTTAGCCCCGTATTTTGACCTTCCCTGTTTCCTGTCCTGTACGCCTACGGCATCGAGCGTCCCCCTGATGATGTGGTACCGGACGCCCGGGAGATCCTTGACACGACCGCCCCGAACCAGGACAACGGAATGCTCCTGGAGGTTATGCCCGACCCCAGGGATATAGGACGTCACTTCATAACCGCTGGTCAGCCGGACCCTGGCCACCTTGCGCAAGGCGGAATTGGGTTTCTTGGGCGTAGAGGTGTAGACCCTGACACAGACCCCACGCCGCTGAGGGGAATGGGCCAACGCGGGCGTCGCCGCCTTCCTGCCGATCCTCGTCCTCCCCTTCCGAACCAATTGATTTATTGTAGGCATTACCCCTCCAGCCCTTTCTCAGGCCTGAAATTTAACCGGTGCAACAAAAGATCGATTTAGTATCAATTCGCCGTTTCGATGTCAAGAACTTTCTCGCCCTCGTCGCCGCTTTCATCTTCCGGGATGGCCTCACTTCCCCCTTCAGGCGGCGCAAGCTCGTCAGTGGCCGTCCGGATTCCGAGTTTTTTGTACATGGAAAGTCCCGTCCCCGCCGGGATCAGCCTGCCCATGATCACGTTTTCCTTGAGCCCCCTC
Source organism: Deltaproteobacteria bacterium (assembly GCA_021372415.1). Lineage (GTDB taxonomy): Bacteria > Desulfobacterota > Syntrophia > Syntrophales > UBA5619 > JAKAFS01. The sequence goes on along the minus strand of JAJFUM010000225.1, from coordinate 4,277 downwards.
AGGTAGTCGGTCTTTCCGGCGAGGGAGGCCTCGGTGAGGACCCGCGTCGTCTCCTGGAAGGAAGCCGCGGAAATGAAGCTCTGCGTCGAGAGCGAGGCCTTGGTGATCCCCATGAGGATGGGTTCGCCCTGGGCGGGCTTGCCCCCGTTGGCGATCACCCGGTCATTCTCCTCCTGGAAGCGGTACCGCTCCACCTGCTCATCGGCGATGAAGGAGGTATCGCCCGGGTCCTTGATGACCACTCTGCGGAGCATCTGACGGACGATTACCTCCATGTGCTTGTCGTTGATCTTGACACCCTGGAGGCGGTAGACCTCCTGCACCTCGTCGACCAGGTAGCGTGCCAGGACCTTCTCCCCCTTGATCATCAGGAGGTCATGGGGATTGTTGACACCGTCCATGAGAGGCTCGCCAGCCGTGACCCGGTCGCCTTCCTGGACGCTGACATGCTTCCCCTTGGGGATCAGGTATTCCTTTTCGTCCTCGGCGTCGGGGGTAATGATCACCTTGCGCTTGCCCTTGGAATCCTTTCCATAGGACACGACCCCGTCAATCTCGCTGATGACGGCGAACTCCTTCGGCTTGCGGGCCTCGAAGAGCTCGGCCACGCGGGGGAGCCCTCCCGTGATGTCCTTCGTCTTGGTGGTCTCCCGGGGGATCTTGGCCAGGATGTCACCTGCGCTGACGACATCCCCTTCCGACACGACGATGTTGGTCCCCACGGAGAGCAGGTGTCTGGCCACCGTCGTTGATCCGGGGACCTTGGCGGTCTTACCCTTCTTGTCCTTGATGGAGACGCGCGGACGGACGTCCGTCCCCTTGAACTCGATGATGACCTTGCGTGACAGGCCCGTCACCTCATCGACCTGTTCCTGCATGGTCTTCCCCTCGATGATGTCCCCGAACTTGACGACACCGTCCACCTCGGCCAGGATCGGGATGGAGAAGGGATCCCATTCCGCGATGAGATCGCCCCGCTTCTGTTCTCGCGGCCCCTGGACGCGGCTGCCGTCCTCGACCTTGATGTGGGCTCCGTAGGGAACAGGGTACTTCCCGCGGCTCCGGCCCTGCTCATCGAGGACATGGACTTCGCCGTTCCGGTTCATCACCACCAGTCCTCCGCCGCGGCTCTTGACCGTGTGAAGGTTGACGAAACGGATGATCCCGTCATGCCGAGCCTCAAGCGTGGAGTGTTCCTCAAATTTGGCGGTCCCGCCGATGTGGAAGGTCCGCATCGTAAGCTGGGTTCCCGGCTCGCCGATCGACTGGGCCGCGATGATTCCGACCGCCTCGCCGATATTGACAAGATGCCCGTGGGAAAGGTCGCGGCCGTAACACTTGGCGCAAACGCCGTGCTTGGATCGGCAGGTCAGGACAGACCGGATGTTGACTTTCTCGATCCCGGCATCATCGATTTTCTTGGCCAGCCCCTCGTCGATCTCCTGGTTCGCCTCGACCAGCACCTCGCCGGTGAAAGGATCCTGGATCTCCTCCAGGGTCACCCTTCCCAGGACGCGCTCCCCGGCCGTTTCGATGATCTCGCCGCCTTCCATCAGGGCGGAAACGAAAATGCCGTCGATCGTCCCGCAGTCATCCTCGGTGATGATGCAGTCCTGGGCCACATCCACGAGCCTTCGGGTAAGGTAACCAGAGTTGGCCGTTTTCAGTGCCGTGTCGGCGAGCCCCTTCCGGGCGCCGTGTGTGGAGATGAAGTACTCCAGGACCGTCAAGCCCTCCCGGAAGTTTGCCCGGATCGGGGTTTCGATGATCTCGCCCGAAGGCTTGGCCATGAGGCCCCGCATGCCGGCGAGCTGCCGGATCTGGACGGCGCTCCCCCTCGCACCGGAATCGGCCATCATGTAAATGGGATTGAAGCTCTCGTCTCTCCGGAGTTTTCCGTCGGGGCCGACCTGCTCCTCTGTCCCGATCCCGCCCAACATCTCGACGGCGATCTTCTCCGTGGCCTGGGCCCAGATGTCGATGACCTTGTTGTACCGCTCGCCATAGGTGATGAGGCCTTCCATGTACTGTCTCTGGATCCCCAGGACGTCCTTGTCGGCCTTGGCGACGATCTCTTTCTTGTTCTCCGGGATGACCATGTTGTGGATCGCGATCGAAATGCCGGCATGGGTCGAATACTTGAAGCCGATGTCTTTCAGGCGGTCCGCCAAAATGACGGTGGTCTTGTCCCCGCAGGACCGGTAGCAGAAGTTGATGAGGTTGGCCAGTTCCTTCTTGTTCATCACCTTGTTGATCGCATCGAAGGTGATGGGCTCCGGGATGACCTCGAAAAGGACGATCCGTCCCACGGTCGTTTCCTTGAGTTCCCCGCCGATGCGGACCTTGATCCGCGCGTGCAGGTCCACGGCCTGGGCATCCAAGGCAGAGCGGACCTCGCCGGGATCGGCGAAGACCATCCCCTCGCCCTTGACGCCATTTTGCGCCCGGGTGAGGTAGTAGATCCCCAGGACGATGTCCTGACTGGGGATGATGATCGGCATCCCGTTGGCCGGAGAGAGGATGTTGTTTGTCGACATCATCAGGACCCGGGCCTCGGTCTGGGCCTCGATGGACAGGGGCACGTGGACGGCCATCTGGTCCCCGTCGAAGTCGGCGTTGAAGGCCGTGCAGACCAGGGGGTGCAACTGGATCGCCTTCCCCTCGATCAGGATCGGCTCGAAGGCCTGGAGCCCCAGCCGGTGGAGGGTTGGCGCCCGGTTGAGCATGACCGGGTATTCGCGGACCACCTCGTCCAGGGCGTCCCATACCTCGGAGGTTTCCTTCTCCACCATCTTCTTGGCGCTCTTAACGGTCGTCACATAGCCCTTCTCCTGCAGACGGCGATAGATGAAAGGCTTGAAGAGCTCCAGGGCCATCTTCTTGGGAAGGCCGCACTGGTGGAGCCTGAGATCCGGACCAACGGTGATGACGGAACGTCCGGAGTAGTCGACACGCTTGCCCAGAAGGTTCTGGCGGAAACGGCCCTGTTTGCCTTTGAGCATGTCCGAGAGGGAACGGAGCGGACGCTTGTTGGTTCCTGTGATCGCCCTTCCCCGCCGGCCGTTGTCGAACAGGACGTCCACCGCCTCCTGGAGCATCCGCTTTTCGTTGCGGATGATGATCTCCGGCGCGTTGAGCTCCTGGAGTCTCTTGAGGCGGTTGTTGCGGTTGATGACGCGGCGGTACAGGTCGTTCAGGTCGGAGGTGGCGAACCGCCCGCCGTCCAGGGGGACCAGGGGCCGGAGGTCGGGCGGGATGACGGGCAGGACCGTCAGGACCATCCATTCCGGCTTGTTTCCCGACTTCCGCAGGGCCTCCACGACCTTCAGCCGCTTGACGTACTTCTTGCGCTTCGTCTCCGATACGGAGATCTTCAGCTCAGAACGAAGCTCGTCGTAGAGTTTTTCGAGATCCACCTCTTCCAGAAGCGTGCGGACGGCCTCAGCACCGATGCCGGCCTCAAAGGCGTCAGGGCCGTACTGGTCCCTCAGGTCGCTGTACTCCTCGTCCGTCAGGAGATCCTTCTTCTTCAGCGGGGTCTGTTTGGGGTTCAGGACGATCCAGGATTCGAAGTAGAGGACCTTCTCCAGTTCCTTCAGCGTCAGATCGAGGACATTGCCGATCCGGCTGGGCAGACTCTTGAGGAACCAGATATGGGCAACCGGCGTGGCCAGGGTGATATGGCCCATCCGTTCGCGGCGGACCTTGGACTGGATAACCTCGACGCCGCACTTCTCGCAGACGACCCCCCGGTGCTTCATCCGTTTGTAGCGACCGCACAGACGCTCGTAATCCTTGACGGGCCCGAAGATCTTGGCGCAGAAGAGGCCGTCCCGCTCCGGTTTGAAGGTCCTGTAATTGATCGTCTCAGGCTTCTTGACCTCTCCATGGGACCAGGAAAGAATCTTCTCCGGCGAGGCAATGGACATTTTGATCGCATTGAATCGGATGGGATCCTTCGGTTTTTCGAAATAGCTAAAAACGTCTTCCACGGATGATATCTCCTAATATTGAGCCAAGCGGCGGGGCTTTGTCCGTCCCCGCCCCATGTTCTTATTCCTCTTCCACCAATTCCACGTCCAGGCAGAGACTCTGCAGTTCCTTCACCAGGACGTTGAAGGACTCGGGCAGTCCAGGTTCCGAAGTGTGTTCGCCCTTGACGATGGCCTCGTAGATCCTTGTCCGGCCCGCCACGTCGTCGGATTTGACGGTCAGGAATTCCTGGAGAGAGTAAGCGGCCCCGTAGGCCTCCATGGCCCAGACCTCCATCTCGCCCA
>JAJFUM010000175.1 GCA_021372415.1 Deltaproteobacteria bacterium | reverse complement strand
AACGTGACCCTAGCGCCTCTCGCTGGCAGGGACGGGAATAGGGACAGAGCCAAGGCCGTGATCAAGGAGGCGGATCTTGTCTTCGTGAGCGGCGGCGACGTCGATGCAGGGATGCGGGTTCTCAGGGCGACGGGGATGATCGACTTCCTCTGTCGCCTCTTCCGGGCGGGAAAACCCTTTTGCGGGACCTCCGCTGGAAGCATCATGCTCGCCCGTCGGTGGATCCGGTGGCAGGACCCCGACAATGACGCGACCGCCGAGCCCTTCGACTGCCTTGGATTGGCCCCCCTTCTCTGTGACACCCATGGGGAAACGGAGAGATGGGGGGAACTGAAGGCCCTTCTGTCAGTCTCCCCCATCGGCACGATCGGCCATGGCATCCCCTCGGGCGCCGCCCTGGTGATGGGGCCGGAGGGCAAGGCCTCCGCCCTGGGCGGGACCGTCATCCGGTTCCGTCGGGAGGCGGGCAGGACCGTCCGCATCGAGGATCTCATCCCCGACAAGCTCTGACGGCCTTACGCCAGCCCGGCGAAACCGGCCAAGCGTCAGCCACCGCCAGGCTGGAGCATCAGGATCTCAAATCGCCTCGTTGGGATCGCAGGCGCGGATGTAGGCCAGGACCTCCTTGGCCACGGGGGTATAGGCCTGGACCTTGCCGTAATCGAAGGGGACGTTGTTGAGGTACTGGAGGATCAGGGCGTCCCCTGCCATCTCCCCCGGCATAATCCCGGCGAAGAAGAACCCCAGTCTCTCGATTTCGGGGCCGAGGAAGTAGGTGTTCGGGTCCTCGAGCCGCAGGAAGAGCTGGACAGCGGCGATCTGGTTCAGGCACAGATCGCGCAGGATCCGCCTGATCTCGCGGACGACCTCCCTCCCGGCTTTGACGATCCGGACCTCGGCGCACCCCTCAGGCCCGAAGACCTCTGTCTCGATCCGCGAGGGCCCCTCGGGCAGATGCGGCAGGCCCGACGCGGGCCCTGGGAAGCGGTGCTCCACGGAGAGGTGCCGGTAAAGGGACCGGACCATTTCGAGATGATTCGGCGGCGGGTACAGATCGAGCGCCCTGGGCGCTGTCAGGTACCGGTAACTCAGGGCCACACTGATCCGCTGGGTTTCGTCCCCATCGATGCCCCGGAACTGCCACGTCGCGGGGCTTGTGGCAAGGAGGAACCCGCAATCGCGGATGTCCATCTTGGCCATGACCCTCTGCGTGAAGACGTGGTTCGTCACGGAGTAGGTATAGATTCCGTCCAGGGTGGAGGGTTTCGGAACCGTATAGAGGAAGTTGCAGAGGCGGTCCATGCACCCTTGACCGCGATACTCGATGTTGACGAAGATGTAGGTAAGCTCGGCAATCCGGCTCCCCTGGAAGGGATAGACCAGGGCCCCGTGGCCCATGAACTTCCCGTCGTCGGTCACGGCGACAGCGGAGAGCATGTGGCCGTTCCGGTTCATCTCGACGATCTGCTCGGGATAGTAGATGTGGTCCGTGAAGAAGCTATAGCCGTGCGAGCGGTAGGCGCACTTGGAGATCTCGATAGCCTCCTGGGGCTCCATGAGGCGAACCGTGTAGGAGACGGCCTCGCGCTTCGGGCGGCCCGCGTCCGGAAGGGGCGTGTCCGGATCCATCAGCGCCTCCTGCCGAGCCGCGGGGGCCGTCCGGAAACGCTTGACGAAGATGGTCTCTTTCCCCCCGGCCCCCAGGTTGTTGAAGGTCACCTCGTCCATCATCTCCTTCATCAGGAAGATCCCCATCCCCCGATTGGACCGGCTGTCGATGTCGGCCTCGGCGTTGTAGCTGGGCAACTGGCTGGGATCGAAGGGGAGCCCGCGCTCCCGGATGGTCACCCGGATCCCATCGGAAAGCGGGTCGCAGAGAATGTCGAAGGTGGAGTTCTCGTCATCCTCGAAGGCGAACTCGATCACGTTGGCAACCGCCTCCTCGATGACCAGATCGAATCGGTAGAGATCGGACTCGGGACAGCCCCAACTCCGGGCGGTTTCGCGGACGAAAAGCTGCGCGATGGGCAGGCAGGACAGGTCGCTGTGCAGGGTCAGTTTCATCGGGTGGTGCTTGGCCATAGGCACTCCTCGGACTTACGCCCTTCGGTTTTTCCGTCTTCAAATGTGACGCATGAAAGGATCCCTCTGGAGAGGACTCTTTGTTTCTTAGCCCATCGGGGGCTTTCCTGTCAAGGCAGAGCAAGCCGCAGGGGCGTGCCCGAATGAGAAGCCTGTTGACTTGGGGAGGCCTTTGGCCCTATCCTTGGCCGCACCTTGACCCGTTCGCGGCGATCGGAGGTCGAACCGGAGGAAGGACCCGCGATGAGCCCCCTTGTTGATGCCGACATGGTATTCCTGAACACCGCCGTCTATACCGCAGACCCAGGCCGTCCCTGGGCCGAGGCCCTGGCCGTGGCAGGCGGGCGGATCGTCTGTGTGGGAGATGACTCGAGCGCCCGGGAATGGATCGGCCCCAGGACCGAGGTCTTCGAGAAGCTGGGGATGGTCCTCCCCGGCTTCCGGGACACCCACATCCACCCTTTGACGGGGAGCTTCAACCTCCTGGAATGCCGCCTGACGGGGCCCGCCGACCGTGAGACCTACCTCCAACAGATCCGGGTCTATGCCCGCGCGAACGAGGATCAGTCATTCATTCGGGGCGGCGGATGGATGCCCGACGCCTTCCCTCCCGCCGGACCGGACCGGACGGACCTCGATGCCGTCGTTACCGACCGGCCGGTCGTGCTCAAGGCCATGGACGGCCACAGTGCCTGGGTCAACACCCGGGCCCTTCGGGAGGCCGGGATCGGCCGGGGAACACCCGATCCCCCCGGCGGCCTCATCGTGCGGGACCCGTTGACCGGCGAGGCCACTGGGACCCTCCGGGAATGGTCGGCGATGGACCTCGTGGAATCGAGGCTCCCGAAGCCCACGGGTCGGGAACTGGCCACGGCCGGGTGGGCCTTTCAGGAGATGGCCTCCCGGCTGGGGATCGTCTCCGTGCATGAGGCGATGGCCAAAAAGGAGGAACTGGCCGCCTACCGGGAGCTGGAGCAGAGCGGCGAGCTCGCCCTGCGGGTCCAGGCTGCGATGCTCTGCGATCCCCCCGGTGGCTCGGAACGGATCGCGGATCTCTTGGAGATGCGGAAAATTTACGGTGGCGCCTTGCTCCGGCCGCGGACGGCGAAGATCTTCCTTGACGGCGTCGTGGAGAGCCACACGGCCAGGCTGATCGAGCCATACGCCGACCGGCCCGGATTCCACGGGGAATTCCTCTGGGAACGGGACGCACTCGACAGGACCCTGACGGCTCTCGACGGGGCGGGCCTCCAGGTACACTTCCATGCCATTGGAGACGCCGCCGTCCGTCTGGCCCTGGATACCCTGGAGGGGACCCTGAACCCGAAGGGC
>JAJFUM010000150.1 GCA_021372415.1 Deltaproteobacteria bacterium | reverse complement strand
AAACATGCGGCCAATTCTATTAAATCCATAATTTCCGTTGTTTCAACTTTTTCTGTATTGTTCACTGTATAACAAATGGTATACGTTTCTCCCCCTTTGAAAATATTCCGAAATCGTATGTCAACGATGATCCTTTGACCTGCTTTTAAAATAGGAAACTCATATCTAGATTCGAATGACGTGGTATGTGTGATCTCAATCCCCGTGCGGTTCCGGATCAGAATACAGCAGTTTAGAAAACCGACTTCTTTGTAGCATTCGATATAGGCCCGGACCGTCACCCACTCGTTGAAGCCAAAGGCCACGGCCGGCTCTCCCCGCTCGTTGATCAATTCCATGGCCTTGATGCGGGCACCGCCGGTGCCGTAACGGTAAGGTCGCACCTGCTCAGCGAAGGCCGGATCCGCCTTGAACTCCTTACCTATGCGGGAATCGGGAGACAATGCGGAATGATCGGCAGAACCAGTCTTTTCTTGATCTCCCGCAGTAACGGCCTGACTGGAAGCATCAGGATCGCTCATGGAAACTTTCCGCGCCACATCCAGTAGTTCCCCTGCGGGGGCGTCGCATTCCGGAGATGCCCGGTAGATCAGTTGCCGCATGTCCCTCAGGTACAGATCGGTCACCTTCAGGGATTCTCCTGAGGCCTTCACGAGGCCCTGATCGAGATAGATCGCCTTCCGGCAGAGATTCGTCACGGAGGTCGTGTCGTGGCTTACAAAGAGAAGCGTGACGCCCCGGTCAATCATCTTCTTCATCAGAAGCATGCACTTGGATTGGAAGAAGATGTCCCCCACGGCCAGGGCCTCGTCGACGACAAGGATCTCGGGGTCGACCTTCGTAGCGACCGCGAAGGCGAGCCGGACGAACATCCCGCTGGAGTAGGTCTTCACGGGCTGGTGGATGTAGTCACCGATGTCGGCGAAGGCCAGGATGTCCTCCAGCTTGGCATCCATCTCTTCACGGCTGTATCCCAGGATGGTACCGCTGAAGTAGATGTTCTCCAGGCCCGTCATCTCGGGATTGAAGCCGATCCCCAACTCCAGAAGGGCCGAAACCTTCCCCCGGACCTCCAGTTTTCCCCCCGAGGGCGTCAGGACGCCGGCAATGATCTTGAGGAGGGTCGATTTCCCCGACCCGTTCTTTCCGACAATCCCGAATGTTTCCCCCTTCCTGATCTCGAAATTCACGTCCTTCAGGGCGTGGAAGTCCCGGTGGTAGCTCCTGCGGAAGGGATCGAAGGACTCCTTGAGACGGTCGCGCGACCGGTCGTAGAGTTTATAGACCTTCGAAAGGTTGTGGGCCCGTATGGCGATCCCTGTGTCGGAAGAAACCTGGCAGTCCAATTTGGAATCCATACTGTCCCGCACACTCATTGCAGTTTCGCTATTCCCCGCCTACAACACATCGGCAAAATGGGGCCTAAGTTTCAGAAAGAGAAACGCCCCGATCAGGAAAATGGCGCCGGTGAGGATCCAGAATTCGAGGGTCCAGCGGGGATACTCCCAGAACCAAATCCCGGAGATGAAGCTGTTCCGGTAGCCCTCGGTGATGTAGTAGACAGGATTGAGCTTCATCAGGGTCTGGTACTTCTGCGGCACCATGTTGATGTTCCAGAGGATGGGAGTGAACCAGAAACCGAATTGGAGAAAAACGGTCACCAGTTGTCCGACATCCCTGGCAAAGACAACCAGGGAGGAGGTGATCCAGGAGAGGCCTACCAGCAGGACGATCATGGCGAACAGATAGTAGAAGACCTGAAGGTTGCACCACCTCAGTGGGTGTCCGTAGGCGTGGAAAGCCAGAACGATGACGATGATGAAGAAGAGGTGGATGAAGAGGGCCGAGAGGATCTTGATGATGGGGATCACGCTCACCTTGAAGACGACCTTCTTCACGAGATAGCTGTACTCCAGGATGGAGGTCGTGGCGTTGCTCAGGCCCTCGGAGAAGCAGAACCAGGGGATGATGCCGGTCAGGAGCCAGAGGATGAAGGGATAGTTCCCCACCGCAGGGGTCCTGAAACCGACCTCGAAGACGAACCAGAGCAGGAGGATCGTGATCGTCGGCTGGACAAAGGCCCAGAAGAAGCTTAGGTAGGAGCCCTGGTACCGGGACTGGATGTCCCGGCGGGCCATGGTGTAGATCAGCTGCCGGCTCCTAAAGAGGGTGACGGAGAAACGCAGCAGAAGAAAGAGTTTGTCCCTCATCCCGGTCCTTTTCTCCTTTGAATCCCTTCAGCGTGCGCCGTAGTTCCTGTCGATCCACTGGCGATAGGCGCCGCTCCGGACACGGTCGATCCATGCGGTGTTGGCCAGATACCATGCGATCGTGGTGTCCAGCCCTGTCTCGAAACTCACCGTCTGCCGCCAGCCCAGTTCCCCCTTGATCTTGTCGCAGTTGATGGCGTAGCGCCGATCGTGGCCCGGCCGGTCCTTCACGTAGGTGATGAGCCCCTTGCAAGCCTCAGGGTCCCTTCCAAGCGTCGCGGCTGTCTTCTCGCAGAGCGTGTGGACCAGGCGGATGTTCTCCCATTCGTTCTCGCCGCCGACGTTGTAAGTCTCTCCGGGACGTCCGCCTTTCAGGATCGTCCAGACGGCGCTGTTGTGGTCGTCCACAAACAGCCAGTCCCGGATGTTGCGCCCGTCGCCGTAGACGGGCAGGGGCTTCCCATCTTTGATGTTGAGGATCATCAGTGGGATCAGTTTCTCGGGAAACTGATAGGGACCGTAGTTGTTGGAGCAGTTGGAGAGGGTGACGGGGATGCCGTAGGTGTGCCAGTAGGCCATGACCAAGTGGTCCGAGGAAGCCTTGGAGGCCGAGTAGGGGCTGCGGGGATCATAGGGGGTGTCCTCGAAGAAGAATCCCTCGTCGCCCAGCGATCCGTAGACCTCGTCGGTGCTCACGTGATGGAAGAGGACGTCCTGCCGGTCCTTCCAGAAGGCCCGGACCGCTTCCAGCAGCGTGAAGGTCCCCTGGATGTTGGTACTGACGAACTCGCCCGGGCCGTAGATGGAACGGTCCACATGGGACTCGGCGGCAAAATGGACCAGCGTGTCGATCTCGTGCCGCTTCAGGATCTCCGAGACGGCATCGAAGTCGCAGATATCGGCCTTTTCGAAGAAATACCTTTTGCCGCCCCAGGCCTCGTCGATGTCGGTCAGGTTTTCCGGATTGCCTGCATAGGTCAGCTTATCGAGATTGACGATCTTTCCCGAGAAATCCGTCTTCTGGAAGAGATAACGGATGAAATTGGCCCCGATAAACCCGGCACCGCCCGTCACGAGGATATGGTTCAACGCTCTCATGTCTTTCCTTTCCTTGGCTGGGATAGAGGATCCATCGCTCCGGGGATCCATCAATTCGGGGGAGAAGCGGCCAAGCCGTCCATGAACGCATCCAGGGCCTCCTGCCAGGAGCGGATGGAAATCGCCAGATCCCTTTTGATCTTCTCCTTGGACAGGTAGGAATTGGCGGGCCTATGCACTTTGGTGGGATACTCGTCGGTCCCGATCGGGAGAATCCGGACCTCCCGGTCAATAAGACGATACCGTCTGGCCGATTCCATGATCCGGGATGCGAATTCAAACCAGTTCGTCCGGCCCTCGTTCGTGTAATGGTATGTTCCGTAGGGAACGGCATTCCGCGTGAGGATCTGCACGATGGCGTCCGCAAAATCCACGGCAAACGTGGGGCTCCCCCACTGGTCGGCCACGACGCGGACCTCCTCGCGCTCACGAAAGAGCCGCAGCATCGTCCGGACAAAATTGTTGCCGCTGGGACCATAGAGCCATGCCGTCCGGAGGATGACATGCTGGTCGGTGACCTCCCGGATGTGCCGTTCGCCCTGGAGTTTGCTCCGGCCATAGACACCCTGGGGATTCGGCGGATCCTCCTCCAGATAGGCCCCTTCCTTGCCTCCGTCGAAGATGTAATCCGTGGAGATGTGAAGAAGCCTCGCGCCCT
>JAJFUM010000128.1 GCA_021372415.1 Deltaproteobacteria bacterium | reverse complement strand
GGCAGGGGCGAGGCTCAAAAGGCATCCGGTTTCGTCGGTCGGGTGAATGCGGAGGCCAGGGCGGGATTCTCCGAGCAGGACATCGAAGGTTTCAAAAGCGTGCTGAAGGGTTTCTATAAGAAGTTCAGGAAATGACCCTTGCCGGGAGGTGAGTATGGAGAAGGAACAGATCCGAAAATACGGCCTGGAGCTCGGGGTGGATGCCGTCGGCTTTGTCGCCCTCGAGGACTATAAGTCACCCAAGTCGCCGGATCCGAAGAGCTATCTGCCGAAGGCGAAGTCCATCGTCGTGCTCGCCCACAGGATGATCGACGGGGCCCTCGACAGCAAAAACCCGCGGTTCAACATCGCGGGCCGAATGGCGGTGATGGACACCTCGAAGAGCCACCTCTACCTCATGGCGCGGTTCATCGAGGGGCGAACGGGCAAAAAAACATCCCCGGTGCTTTCCTCCTACCCCCTCGACATGGAGGCCCCGACCCTGGGTCTTGTCGGCGATATCTCGCTGAGGCACGCCGCCGTTGCGTCGGGCCTCGGGGTCTTCGGCCGGCACAACCTCGTGATCCACCCGCGCTTCGGGTCCCGGCTGAGCTTCACGGGGCTCCTCACGGAGCTGCCTCTCGCCTCGGATGAACCTCTCAAGGAAGATCTGTGCAACAACTGCGGCCTCTGCGTCGAAGCCTGCCCGGGAAAGGCGCTCGAGGCGGAGGGCAGGACGGAAGAGCTGAAGTGCCTGAAGGCATCCCAGCCGTTCGGGATCCCGGGCCTGTACGGCTATCTCCGCAAGTTCATCGGGAAAACGCCGGAGGAGCAGCAGGCCATTCTCAAGGACCCGATGCTCATGAGCCTCTATCAGGCATCCTTCATCGGGTTCCAGTACACCTGCTTCTATTGCATTGCCGTCTGCCCCATCGGCGAGATGTGCTGATGAGTTGAGCAGCAGGAAGCGGGGCGGCATGCCCCGGAAAAGAAAGCCCCTTGCATCGGAGGGGCTTTTTCATGTCCGGGACTTTTTGGCCAGCCAGCGGGATTTCAAAAAGAAGTACCCGACGATGAAAAAAGTGGCCAGGGGGGTGAGCCATTCGGGAACGTGGTAGCCGAAGCCGTGGACAAGCATCACGCAGCCCAGGACGAAGACGGAGTACATGGCTCCGTTTTTGAGAAAAACGTATTTCTTGATCCTGTCGACGCCGTAGACCGTAAGCTGCCGGACGACGACGGCGCCGATCCCGTTACCGAGAAGGATCAGGGGCACCGACAGGGTGAAGGCGAAGGCTCCCACGACGCCGTCGATGGAGAAGGTCAGGTCGATCACCTCCAGGTAGAGGATCTTGCCGATGTCAGACATGTGCGCTTCTCCGGAAAGCAGGCGCGCCTCCTGTTCCTCGGCGTATCGCTTGAAGCCGTGGGTGATGAAGAAGGCCGACGAGCCCACAACGGCCCCGAAGGCGAGCATGGGGCTGTCGTCCAGGGCGAACCAGACGATGGTCGTCAGCGCAATGGAGACGACGGCGTAGAACCAGGCCCCCTGGCGGGCGAAGATCCGCTCGACGGGGAGACCGAATTTTTTCGGCTCGAGAAAAATCCAGTGAAAGAAAAGAAAAACGAAAAATACCCCGCCCCCCATGAGCAGGACGGGAGAGCTGTCCTGGATGGCCTTGAGGGCAACCGGGTCGCCTGTGAGGCTTGCCGTGAATGCATCCCAGGGCCCCAGGCCCGGTGTCATGACCCAGACGATGAGCCAGGGCAGAAGCCCGCGGACGCCGAAGACCGCGATCAGGATCCCCCAGGTTAGAAACCACCTGCGCGCCCGCGGCTGCATCCCCTGCAGGACCTCGGCGTTGATGATGGCGTTGTCGATGCTGGTGATCGACTCGAAGAGGGCAAGCCCCAGTACGATCAGGATCGCTGATGGTATATCCATTTCCGTTTACCCTGCGCGATTATCACAGGGACAGGATAAGGAGCATCGTGCCCATCGTCAAGCCAAAAGGCGTTGTCTCACCGTCTCGAGCCGGCGCGCCATTCTCCGGAAAGCCAGACAGGGCCCTTCAAAACCAAAGAAATTGCTCTTTCCCTCCGATACCGCGTACGCGGAATCCTCCAGGGCACTGACCAGGACCACACCGCGCCGTCCGACCGAAAAGGCCTCGCCTGCCCGGATCAGATGATCACCCGGATTGCCCGTCTGGGTCAGCCACAAGACCCCTTTCCCGCACGAGACGACCGTGCCCATAACATCCCCGTCGAGCCGGATCATCTCATCCCTGCATAGCCTGCGCGCTTCCTCTGATTTCATCATCGAGCCCTTCCTGTCATAAAATGTGTTTGACCCGGCAAGCTTCTCATCAAGCTCTACCGGCCGACGGGATCAAGTATAGGCCCGACGGGGAAGGGACAACAGATTCAGAAACAAAATTT
>JAJFUM010000125.1 GCA_021372415.1 Deltaproteobacteria bacterium | reverse complement strand
GTGGTCCTGGAACCGCTCGGGGTCATCCGGGATTCCTTCCTGAAGGGCCCGATCCGAGTCACCGACGTCTTCCGCACCCTCTCGCTCGGCCTAGGGCCGGACGGTCTCCCCGGATACCCCTTGGTCGCCTACTACACGACCGGCAAGGAGTTGAAAGACCTGCTCGAAGTGGAAACGACCGTGGCGAATCTCAAAAAAGACGCCCATCTCCAGTTTTCCGGCGTGAGGTTCTCCTACAATCCCAACCGGATCCCCTTCGACCGCGTCACGACGGTGACGATCCGAAACGCCCATGGTGTCTATGAGCCGTTGCTGCGCGAGAAGCTCTACCGGATCTGCATGAACTTCTATACCGCCCAGATGGTGGATTACGTCCGCAACGCCTCCCACGGCCTCCTGTCGGTCACGCCGCGGGACCGGCAGGGACGGCCCGTCACCGATACGAAGGAGGGGATCGTCGATGCCGATGCCCTTACACCGGGGATCCAGGAGATCAAGGAGTGGGTCGCCCTGACCGACTACCTGAAGGAGTTCCCGGACACCAACGGGAACGGCATCCCCGAGATCCCCGAACGGTACCGCGGGCCCGAGGGCCGCTTTCAGGCGGTCCCTTCCTGGAACCCGATCGACCTGGTCGCCGGGGGAAACGCCATCACCTGGGGGGTGGTCGCGACGGGGCTGGCGGCGATTGTCTTGGCCTTCATCGTGATCCGGGTGGTCTTCCGATGGATCAGTCCTTCGAAAAAAGGCAGAGGCCGTCCCGCACCCTGCGGCCGATGACCCCCTCCGCCTCCAGCTCGATGAGGTGGACATAGGCCTCGTTGAGGGCCAGGTATTGGTCGAAAGGAGGAAGATCGTCGCCGAAGATGGCCCGGGAGACTTTCTCTGCCGTCTTCGCTTCTCCGGAGACGGCAGCCAGGGCAAACCCTTTCCTCTGACGATGATGCTCCCGGATCTGGTCGACCCTCCCCCGGAGATCCTGGAAGGGCCGCCCATGCGCCGGATAAACCATCGCCACCGGCAGGGAGGCGACGCGATCCAGGGCCTCCAGAAAGGCGCTCAGTGGGCGGAAGTCCGGTTCGATCAGATCAGGGCTCAGATTGGGGGTAATCTGCGGCAGGACATGGTCTCCCGCGATCAGGATCCGCTCCTCGGGCAGGTAGAAAGAGCAATGGCCGCGGCTGTGGCCGGGGGTCGGAATAACTTCCAGGACTCTCCCTCCAACCATCAGCAGTTCGCCTTCGGCGAGCGTCCCCGTTGGTTCGAAGGGGGGGCCGGCATTCCGGAAGGCAGAAAAGACCCTGGCGAGGATCTTCAGCGTTCCGTCGTCTAGACCGTTCTCGAGGCCAAACTGGCGGAGGCGCTCGATCCGCTGCCCCTCATCCGAGAAGGTCCGGATCTTCAACGCCTCGGTTGCGGAAAGGAAAATCGCGGCACCGGATCTGTCGGCGATGGGACCCGCCAGACCGCAGTGGTCCGCATGGGTATGGGTGATCAGGATGCGTCGGCAGGCCTCTACGGACTGGCCGATCCCGGCGAGCGCCTCCTCCAGGGCGGGCAGGACGCCGGCCATGTTGGGACCGGTGTCGATCAGTGTAAACCCCTTTTCCTCAAGGGCCACAAAGACGTTCACTTCCTTCAGACGAAAGGGCATGGGGAGCGTGATCCTGTAGAACCCCCCAAGGATTTCAAGAACCGTATCCAATAGCAACTCCTCTCAACAAGCGATCCATCCGGCGCTCTAACGGGCAAAGGGCATCAGCTGCCAGCGGGTCCCATGGAGATCGACCAGAATCCGTGGGGCCTCCGGTTCACCGCAACTTTCGGCTTTGCTGGAACAGGCGTTCTTCTCGGGCGCCGCAGGAGAGAAGAACCGGTCGGCCAGTCGTGCACCGGGGATTGCGGGTGCGGTGCGGCCGACCTCTTTTGCGTCGGGAGAATAAAGGATCCGGCCATCCTCTTCCTGGATCACCCGGACCGTCGCCGCGTCGCCCTTCGCCAATCCGCTCTTCACAAGGGCCTCCGGCCGGATCAGGACGCTCACCGAACCGATGAACTCCTTCTTGGGTGAAAAAACCGGATATTCCATACTGATGGCATCGAGCCCTTCGGCCGATTTGAACAACCGGCCCAGGACCGGTTTACGGGTCTTTTGAACTCGGATGACGTGCTCCTGGCCGGAGATATCCACTCCTTCGTGAACACGCCAGGCCGCTGGCTCGACGGTAACCAGCCGGCCTCTCGGATCAACGGCGGCACAGTCCACCGCCTCGGGATGGGCCGCACAGAGTTCTCCGAGGATCCGGCGCGCCTCTTTCCCGGTCAGACCTGTCTGACCCAGACGATCCGCTGCACGGGCGCAACCGGTGTTCAGCCGGTTCAGAGCGGTCTTCAGCCCCTCCCGGGCCCGGAGCAGGTCGGCCGGAGCGACCTCCGCCGCCGTTGCGGCCCACGCCCACAGCATGCCGAAAACAAGAATCCCCATGCATAACCATCGGCGTACCATATAACCTCCCCGCATCATGAGCCGGTCTTTCGAAAACGCGAAGACCCTACCCGAAAGGCCATCGATTTTCAAGAAGAATCCTGGGAGGCCCGAACAGCAGCAGCTTGCGCCGTCAGGGGCAAGCTTTGCCGCTCCTGCTCCGGGAGACATGGCAGGGTTGAAAAAGATTCGTGAGCGCTCGTGAAGGGCCAGCCCTTGCCCAAGCGGTCCAAATTGAGGCGCCGCCTCCTGGGCCAGGGTGTTGACAGGTTCGTCGTAAAGAGGGTATAGAGCAGAGCCGATGGACCATTAAACCGCAAGGAGGATTATGATGACACCCGACGCTGCCGTCACAAGCCATCCGTTCCTGATCTCGGCGGTCCAGTTCGAAAGGGATTTGAATGCGGGAAATCTCTCGGTGGCCGATCTGGCGCACCTGGCGGTCAAGCACGGTGCCTCTGGCGTCGAATACCGGGATGTCCACTGGCGGCAACGGGAGGAGGAGATCGACTTTCTCAGCAGCCAGTTGCAATCGGCACGTCTTCAGGCGGTTTACGCCGTCCTGACCCCCCTGTACCATCGGGACCCGGCACAGCGGCAGCAACTATTCAGGGACATCGACGACGCCGCGGCCCTCGGGGCGAAACTGTTGCGCGTCCCTCTCGGCATATCTCCCGTTGCTGACGCTGAGGGGGATGCGCTGCGCGAATCGGCCCGGTTGGCTGTTGCCCAGGCCGCCCAGCGCGGGATCCGGATCGCCGTTGAAAACAACTCCCGGGCACCCGGTGAAAAGATCGCGGAGATCCGTACAGCCCTCATGGAGATCCGGAGCCCTGCGCTCGGCACCAACCTCGATTTTGCCAACTACGCGACCACCGGACAGGACCCCCTGACTGCCATCCGGGCGCTTGGACCGCGGATCATCTACGTTCATGCCAAAGACGCCCGACGGACCGAGCGGGGCCTGCAGAGCACCTTCCTGGGCGGCGGCACCCTGCCTCTGAGGGAGATCTTCGCCGCCCTCGCCAATACAGGAAGGGAATTCCAGCTCTGCTTTGAATTTCCCGGCGGGATGGACCCTGAAGAGGACATCGAAAAGAGCAAGGGGTTTCTGGCCACCCTTTAAACCGACCCCCACCCAGAAGAGGCCCGTCCGTCCACGGGGCCTTCCTGGCTAAAGCAGATCGCGCGCGAGACTGGCCGCCCCGATCGCACCGACGAGCTGGGCGTGCGGCGAAACGAAGACCGGCATCCCGATCGCCTTTTCCAAGGCCCGGACGACGCCGATGTTGCGGGCGACGCCGCCTGTCATCATGGCGGGCGGCCTCAGACCGATCCGATTGGCCATTGCTGAAACCCTGGAGGCGATTGCCTCATGGATCCCGGCGATGATATTCTCCCGCGCCTCCCCCTTGGCGATGAGCGAGATCACCTCCGACTCGGCAAAGACCGTGCAGAGACTGCTGATCTTTGCCGGCCGCTCCGCCCGGAGGGAGAGCGCGCCGAATT
>JAJFUM010000118.1 GCA_021372415.1 Deltaproteobacteria bacterium | reverse complement strand
CCCTACACGACCCTCTTCCGATCTACAACGAAAAAATGGGCATCTGGGGATTCTTCGAATGTGCTGACGACCCGGAGGCCGCGGCAGCCCTCTTCTCTTCCGTGGAGACGTGGGCTCGCCGGAAAGGGATGACCTTCGTGAGAGGCCCGCTCAGCCCGTCCACCAATTACGAGGTGGGCTTGCTCATTGAGGGATTCCAATACCCGCCTGCCTTGATGATGGCCTACAACCCGCCCTACTACCCGCGGCTGGTCGAATCGTGCGGCTACACCAAGGAAAAGGACCTGCTGGCTTTCCTGATCGATGGCAATTACCAGCCTCCCGACTGGATGGATCGTCTTGCCGAACGGATCGCCAGAAAAAAAGGCATACACATCAGGCCCGCCCGTCCAGAGGATGCGGACTCCGAGTTCGCCCTGATCCGGGAGATCTATAACGGCGCCTGGTCTGATAACTGGGGTTTCGTGCCCCTGAGCGATCGTGAGATGCGGGACATTCAAACGAACGTGATGAAATTCGTGGACCCGGACATGGTTTTCTTCATCGATTATGAGGATGAACCCGCGGCGTTCTGCGTCATCTTTCCCGACATGAACCCATTGCTCAAGCGTCTCAACGGGCGGATCGGTCTGACGGGTTTGCTGAAGTACCTCCTGTATCGGCGGGAGATCAACGGATTGCGGTTGTTGATGTTCGGGATCAAGGAGAAGTTCCGGCAATTGGGACTTCCCATGTTGGCCCTCCACCACACCTATAAGCTTGCAAGGGAAAAGGAGAAGTATCGTTATCTGGAGCTGGGCTGGACCCTGGAGGACAACGAGTCGATCAACTCCCTGGCAGAGGAAGTGGGCGCAAGAAGATACAAGAAATATCGCATATTCAGAAAACCGTTATCGTTTTAAACGCGGAACGGTTTGCCTTGAAGGAAGGGGCCGGATCAAGTGGCTGAGCATCGGGTTTCCATCATCGGTTTCGTCTGGCGGCCTGAGGAGATCACCCCCGCGGTGATCCAGATGGCCCGGCGAACAGGGAGCAGGGCCATCTTCGATTTTTCCATGGCGGGGGTGGACGGGTTGCGCTCTTTCTTGCGAAAGGCTGACCCTGCCGGTCACGTCAGGGACATCAAGATTTCTGTCCCTGCCTTGATGGATCCATCTCTGGGGCAGATCCTGAAGGAAACAGGGGTCCACGACATCTGGGTAGAGTGCCACCCCGGTTATTTTCAAGAAGATCCTTCCATTGTTCTGCAGAGATTGAGGGAACTGTCGGAAGACCACTGCTGCTTTCCAATCATCGGAAACCTGGATCTCCTGGCCGCGATTGTGAAGGATAGAGCAAGCATCGGGCGCATCGTCCTGAAAGGATGCGAAGCCTCCGGATTCGTGAGCGGTGAGACGACCCTGGCCCTCTATTCGGCGGTCAGGGAAATGCTGCGCACATCCTCAACGCCTCTCGACATCCTCATCTGGGGAGGCGTCTCCACCCCCGAGGCGGCAGCGGCACTCCTGTCCACAGGGGCTGCCGGGATCGTTTTCGAAAGCGTCCATTGGCTGACGGATCTGGTTGCCGTGGATGACGGTCAACGGCAGCGGCTCTCCAATCTCCGCCTGGATTCCACCGATGTGGTCGGCCTGGACCTGCAGGTCCCCTGTCGTCTTTTCAACAAGGGAAACTCTCGCGCGTTCAAGGAGATCAAGACGCTCGAGGACTCGCTGCACGGGACAGAGAACACGGAGGAAAGCCGCCGCACCTTCGCAAGCCGGGTGCAGGCAAGGGCCCTCCACCCCCTGGAGAGCCGTTTCAGCCCCGACGAGATCATCCCTCTCGCCGTGGAGACCGCCTTTGCCCGGTCGTTCGTCGAGCGTTTCGGGGCCGGAACCGAGGAGGCCGTGAATGCCTTTACGGGCGAGATTCGCAACTTCTGCCGCCTGGCCGGGGCAAAAAAGGACTGCTTTGTGGACAGCCCGGCAGCCGCAGAGATGGGAACCCGATATCCCTTTATACAGGGGGCCATGACGTGGATCACCGATGTCCCGGAGTTTGCCCTGAGGGTTGCCGATGCCGGCGGCTTGCCCACCGTCGCCCTTGGCATGATGGACGCGGAGGCCCTTGACCGGAGGCTGGGACGCCTTCCGGAGATCATGGGCGGGCGCCCCTATGCCGTGAATGTGGTCTCTCTGGCGGAGAACCCATTCCGGGAGACGCATCTGGCCTGGATCAAGAAAGAGAGACCCCGTTTTGTCGTGATCGCAGGCGGCGATCTCTCCCCCTTGAGAGAATTGATCGAATGCGGCATCGGGGTCATCTACATCGCTCCCGATGAGGCCCTGCTGAGGCTCGCCCTGGAAGCCGGCGTCCGGTACGTGGTCTGCGAGGGCTATGAGGCCGGCGGCCACGTGGGGCAGCACAGCACGCTCACCCTGGCTCAGATGCTGTTGGATCTCAAGCGGCGCACGCCATCCCTTTTCCAAAACTGCCGCGTGATCCTGGCCGGGGGAATCTTCAACCGGGAGACCGCCTTCCTGGCCGCCATGCTGGGCGCGGACGCCATCCAGATGGGCACCGCCTACCTGGCCACCCGGGAGATCGTTGAAACGGGCGCCCTGACAGCGCTCTATCAGCGCATGATTCTGAAATCGCCCCCGGGGGGAACCGTCGTTTCAGGCCAGGACACCGGGCTTCGGGTGCGGTCCCTGCGGACCCCGAGAGTGGAAGCGATTCTATGCCTGGAGAGGGAGTTTGCGGCGGGTCACCAGGACGAGGCCACTTTCCGGACGAGAATGGAGGAGATGGCAGCAGGGAGCCTCTTCGCTGCGGCCCGGGGCATGGACAGGCCGGGTGGGGCGGCCCTGGATGAGCGGGGCTCACTGGAGCGCGGGCAATTCATGAGCGGGGCCTGCGCAGGCCTCATCCGTGAGGTCCGGGAGCTGCAGTCCTTTCACCGCGAGCTGGCCGAAGGTCCTCTCCTGCTGCATGAGCCCGTTGTGGGGTCGATCGAGAAAACCCCGGAAGCACCATCCTCCGGGGACGGACGTGGACGGATGCGAGTCGCCCCCCGCAGAGACGATCGTGAACGGGTTGCCATCACCGGGATGAGCACCCTCAATGCCCTGGGGACGAGTCCCGAGGACGTCTGGGCTGCAAGCCTGGCCATGAAGAGCGGGATCACGCTGGTCCCGCCTTCGCGGTGGGATCACGCGCTATTTTACGATCCCCGGCCGCAGGTTCCGGACAAGACCTACTGCAAGGTGGGCGCCTTCCTGGACTTTCCCATCTCCCGCCACGAGCTCGGGATTCCCCCCCATGATTTCCGGACCATGACCGAGGCCACGAGGATTACCATGTGGCTCGCGGACAGGGCCATCCGGGCATCGGGCATCCTGGAGTCGGACATCCCGCGCG
>JAJFUM010000092.1 GCA_021372415.1 Deltaproteobacteria bacterium | reverse complement strand
GAAGGGCGTCATATCCACCACCAGGTCCCGGATCACCGCGAGGTTGGGCAGGGGCTCCAGGATGATCGTGTCGGTGTTGAAGGTCGCCACCTGGGTCCGGCAGGCCAGGTCGATCTTGCCGTTGATCACCATGGCGCAGGAGCCGCAGACGGCGGAGCGGCAGGAGCAGCGAAAGGCGAGCGTCCCGTCGATCTCGTCGCGGATCCGCAGCAGGACCGCCAGGACCGTGAGTCCCGGGATGACGCTGATCCGGTAGGTTGCGAAGCGGGGTTCCGCCTCCGGTTCCCGGGCGTCGTAGCGGAGGATCTTGAAGGTGTATGCGCTGGCCTTGATCAATACTTTCTCTCCATGGGCTGGTACCGCGTCATCACCACCTCCTTGAAGGAGATGGCCGGCTGTCCGTCCGGGCCGATCCGTGCGATGGTGTGCTTCAGCCAGTCCTTGTCGTTCCGGGCTTGGAATTCGAGCCGGTAGTGAGCCCCCCGGCTTTCCTCGCGGAGGATAGCCCCCAGGATGATCATGTGGGCCACCTCCAGCATGTATTCCTGCTCCAGGGCGTTGATCAGCTCGTAATTCAGGTAGCGGGTCTTCGAGGAAACGCCGACCCGGCCGTACCGCGCCTTGAGGTTGAGGAGGATCCCGAGCGCCTGATCCAGCTCCTCGCGGGTCCGGAAGATCCCCACCTTCTCGCTCATCATTGCGCCGAGCTCGGCGTGGATCCGGTAGGCCCTCTCCGTCCGTCCGGACTCGGTCAGCCGCCCGATCTTGGCCTCGACTTCGTCCTGCAGCCTCAGCAGGGGTCTCTCATCGGGGAGGGGCAGGGGATCCTTCGCCATGTCCTCGTGGATCGCCTGTGCCGCCAGTTTTCCGAAGACGATGGTCTCCAGGAGCGAATTGCCGCCCAGGCGGTTGGCGCCGTGGACGCTGACGCAGGAGCACTCCCCGCCGGCATAGAAGCCGCGGATCTCGGAGGCGCAGCGCGCGTTGACGTCGATGCCTCCCATGGAGTAGTGCTGGCCGGGCTGGATGGGGATCGGCTCCTGGATGGGGTCGATGTTGAGGAAATCGATGCTGATGTTCCGGATCCCGGGAAGGCGCTCCAGGATCTTCTGGGCCCCCAGATGCCGGAGGTCCAGGTGGACGTGCTTGCCCAGGGGGTGGTCGAAGCCCCGCCCCTCGTTGATTTCCGTCTGGATGCACCTGGAGACGATGTCGCGGGGGGCCAGTTCCATCGCCTTGGGGGCGTATCGCTGCATGAAGCGTTCCCCCTGGTTGTTGATCAGGTAGGCCCCCTCGCCGCGGCAGGCCTCCGACATGAGGATGTTGGTGCCGATGAGCGTCGTGGGGTGGAACTGGACGAACTCCATGTCCTTGATGGGGACGCCGGCCTTGTAGGCCATCCCGATGCCGCTTCCGGTGTTGATCAGGGCATTGGTGGAGTGCTGGAAGACCCGGCCGTAGCCTCCCGTGCCGAAGAAGGTCACCTTGGCGCGGACAGGGACGAGCTCGCCGGTCTGCGTATCCAGGGCGATGATGCCGTGGCACCGGCCCTCCTCGACGCACAGGGCGGTCACGAACCACTCCGGATAGATCCGGACCCCCTTGGCGACGGCCCGCTCGTAGAGGGTGTTCAGCAGGACGTGGCCCGTGATGTCGGCGGAATAACAGGTCCGCGGGTAGCCGGCGCCTCCAAAGGGGCGTTGGGCGATGGATCCGTCTTCAAAGCGGCTGAAGGGGCATCCCCAGTGCTCCATCTCGTAGACGACCTTGATGCCCTCCTTGCACATGATCTCCACGGCATCCTGGTCGGCCAGGTAGTCGCTTCCCTTGACGGTGTCGAAGGTGTGCTTCTCCCAGGAATCGTCACGGCTCTCGGGGTTGTTGGTGAGGGCCGCGTTGAGGCCTCCCTGGGCGGCAATGGAGTGGGACCGGGTCGGGTAGACCTTGGAGACCAAGCCTACGTCGAAATCGTCGCAAAGGCCGACCGCGGCCCGAAGACCCGTCAAACCGCCGCCGACGATGAGGATATCGTGATCGATCATGTCTACG
>JAJFUM010000084.1 GCA_021372415.1 Deltaproteobacteria bacterium | reverse complement strand
GCTTCGATGGACACGGTAAAAGCGGTCCCGAAACGACTGGAGTTGTTCTCCACCATCATGGGCAATTCCAGGGCATTCACCTTGTCTTCCGTCAGGCACAGGCAGACGATCCCGCTGCATTCACGGATAAGGAGCGCCATTTGCCCTTCATTGAGAAAGTCCGTGGAGAATATGACGTCTCCTTCGTTTTCCCGGCCTTCATCATCCGTTACGAGGACGCCGCTGCCTTCGCGGAGGGATTGAAGGGCCTTTTCCACACGCTCACGGGAATTTCCAAAAGAAGAAAGTTTTTTCTGATTCACGACAATGCTCCTCCAAGAATTGGGATTACCGGAATCAGGGCGAAGGAAGGACGGACTGCCGCAACTGCCGCATCGACGCGTGCAGTTCCGTATCGGAATGGCCTTATCCTCTTCCATCCGGACTATGACCGTCGGCCCTGGCTTCGCACCAGGTCTGCTGACCTCCTTCCGGTGGGAAGGAGCGCTCGCGGGCTCCCCGGATCTGGCCGGGATACCGCCGGTGGGGAATTTCACCCCGCCCTGAGAACAGGTTGGCTACGTATATAGGAACAGCATGCCCCTTGTCAATAGGATGTCAAAAATGATGGCAAGCCCTTTCGCTGCGGAGCTTCGCTCCAACCACCTGAAATTCCCTCTTCAGCGTCCCGCCTTCACGGCTGCCGCAGAGTTTTCCGGATAGGGAATCAGGATGCTCAAGAAGAACCCCAGGATCGGCAACACGGCAATCGACTGCAGGGCAAATGGAACGCCGAAATGATCGGCCAAAACGCCCAGCAGCGTGACACAGATTCCCCCTGCACCGACAGCGAATCCCACGATCAACCCGGATACAACACCGAGATGACCGGGCATCAGATGCTGCGCCATGACGATGGTTACGGAAAACGTCTAAACGACGACAAAGCCGAGGAGGGCGAGCACAATAAACAGAAGAATACCGTTTACGACGAAAATCAGGGGGAATATCAGGGCAGAGAGGAACATGGACCATACCAGAAACTTCTTGTGGCCCCACCGGTCCGCGACGGGCGCCCCGGCCAGTGTTCCAACCGCCCCGCCCAGGAGGAACAGTGTCACAAGCTTGCCCGCATACAACGCGTCTCCGTGCAGATGATTGATGTAATAAAACGGAATATAGCTGAGCAGGCCCATTTGAATCCACGATCTGGCTATCACGACGGCGATGATCAGGGCCAGCGGAAGCCATTTTGTTTTCATCGATCCATCCGTTTGGGCCTTTCTCCTCTGCTCCGCCGGAATCGCCGCAGGGTGGGCGATCGCACGCCACGAGAATGCAATGAGCACCGCGAAGCAGAGGGACGGAACGATGATGATCGGCATGGCTTTCGGGCTTAAATACTGAATAATCGAGATCGCCAGCAACGGGCCGATCGCAAATCCGAGGTTCCCTCCCACGGAGAAAATCGCAATTCCGGTGGCGCGCCTGGCTCCTGTGAAAAAGTGGGCTGTCTTGAAACCTTCGGGATGGTACGAGGCGGCTCCGAGACCGCTGACAACCACCAAAGCAAGAATCCATTCGTATCGATCCGACACAAAAAGAAAGGAGAAGCCCAGACCCGCCACGAGACACCCCAGAGGGAGGAGCAGGGGCTTCTTACCCCGGTCGGAGAGAAAGCCGAATATGGGCTGAACGAGAGAGGACGTAAAATTCGCCGCCATCAGGATCACGCCGGTCATCGCATATGAAAGCGAGAGATGGTCCTTCAGAAATGGGAGCACGGCGGGAAGGGCGCCCTGATAAATATCGGTGATCAGGTGACCGAGCGAAAGAAGCAGGAGCATCTTCGGCTTGAATGGGTTCGTTTCGTTGGGAATGGCCTCTACCGTCGGCATCTTTCGCTTGACTCCTATCCAAAAATGATGCTGTAAGATATGAGCAATTGCTCGCGTACGCAACTCGCATTCGGATTTGCCCATGAAGCCCACTCTGAAACCAAGAAAAACGCCGACGCAGACGCGATCGCGGGACATGGTGGAGATCATCCTGGAAACCACGGCTCGCATTCTGGCGAAGCGGGGCTATGCAGGCACCAACACGAACCTGATCGCGAAGACGGCGGGGGTCAGCGTTGGATCGATCTATCAATACTTTCCCAACAAGGATTCGCTGATCGCCGCGCTTCACCGGCAACATGCCATGAAAATGAGGGAAATGATGATCTCGGTGCTCTCCGGATCGAGGAAATCGACCCTGAGGCAAGCCATGGAGGCCCTGGTCGGCGCCCTGCTCGACGCCCATTCGGTCGAGTCGCAGCTGCACAAAGTCCTGGAATTGGAGTTTCCCTTATATTTGAAAAAAGGCGACAGCTCCTCCGATGAGGACATTGCCGGCTGCATAAGGGAAATACTTGAGGGTCACAGAAGCGAAATAACGCAGCCCGATCTGGATCTTGCGGCGCATGTCGTTCTCCTGATGGTCAGATCCTTTGTCCATCATGCCGTCCTGGAGCTGGCTCCCCGTTTCAGGCGATCCGAGATCGAGAAGGCCATCTCCCAGGCGGTATTGGGGTATCTCACCTTGGCGGCTGCAAAAAGCGATCTGTCGGCCGGTTGATCATCCTTCCCGTTGCCGGAGGCAGGCCGACGGAACGCCCGCCGGACCGCTCTCATCGGTGGAGCTCGGTCCAGCGCCCGCGCGCATGCTCGGAGGGGCGGCCCTGGGGAACCCTCTGGAGGACCCCCAGGGTGCCTGTCATGGGATGCTCCGTGAAAAGGCCGGACGCCAGGGCCAGCTCGTAGATGCAGCGGGGCGCCTGCCCGCCCTTGGAGGGGTCGGGGAAGATGTCGTGGATGAGCAGGTATCCCCCGGGCATCAGATGGGGAACCCAACTGCTGTAGTCGCCAAAGGCCGCCTCGAAGGTGTGGCCGCCGTCGATGAAAACCAGGCTCAGCGGCGTGGTCCAGAAACGGGCCACCGTCGAGGAACGGGCGACGATGGGAATGACCGTCTCTTCCAGGGAAAGTTCGGAGAGTGCCCTGCGGAAATGGGGAAGGGTGTCGATCCGGCCCGTCGCCGGGTCCAGGAGCTCCGGATCATGGTATTCCTGGCCCGGCTGCTGCTCCTCCGATCCCCGGTGGTGGTCGATGGAAAAGAGGACCCCTCCGGACTCGCGGCACCCCAGCCCCAGGTAGGCCGAGGAACGTCCGCAGTAGCTGCCTATTTCGAGGCAGGGTCCAAGGCATGCCGCCTCTTTCGCAAGATCGTGGAGCCTGGCGGCCTCGTCCTCGGCAATGAACCCCCTCAGTTTTCGCGAATGCAGTTCACCGATATTCATCGTTAACCGGTAGTTTCAACCTCCAAATCAATTTATCGCGCCGAGAGGGAAGTGGCATGGAGCTTCAAGCCAAGCGCCCGCAGGACTTTGAGCACTGTCGCGAACTCCGGGTTGCCTTCGGACGACAGGGCCTTATACAGGCTCTCACGTCCGAGGCCGGTTTCCCGGGCTATTTGCGTGATCCCTTTCGCGCGCGCGACATCCCCCCTGGCGGCGGTTATCAGCGCGGGGTCGCCTTCCTCCAGCGCAGCCTCCAGATAGGCGGCCATGTCCTCCTCTGTTTTCAGATGTTCCGCAGCGTCCCAGGGTCGGGTTTTCGCCTTCTTTTTCATAACGAATCTCCTACAGCTCCTTCGCAAGTTTCTGCGCTTTCCTGATATCCCGGTCCTGAGTCCGTTTGTCGCCTCCAGCGATCAGGATCACCAGCCTCAAGCCACGCCGTACGAAATAAACGCGGTAACCGGGTCCGAAGTCTACTCGCAGTTCCGAAACGCCTTCGCCGACCGGCTTGGCATCGCCGAAATTGCCGAGTGAGAGGCGCCGAATGCGGACATTGATACGAGCGCGAGCCTGGCGATCACGCAGGCTATCGAACCATTGCGAAAACGTTTCAGTCTGCCGTACTTCGATCATTTGTAGATTGTATCTTATGGGATACAGAAAATGCAAGAGAAAATTATGGGGATGGATGTTGAGGGCGCGAACGGAAGGTTTTTCAGGGCCTCCCGGCGGTCGAAGCGGAGCGGCCGAAATTCATCCCGCACACGGCGAACCAGCGCCCCGGGGGACGGGAGCACCGTCCCCCGCAATATCGACAGCCGTTAAAGAAACGCTCAGCGGTCCGTCAGCGCGGCGACGCCGGGCAGGACTTTGCCCTCCAGATATTCGAGGCTGGCCCCGCCGCCCGTCGAGATGTGCGTCATCTTGTCCGCCACGCCGAATTTCGCCATGGCGGCCGCCGTGTCGCCCCCGCCGATGATGGAGGTGCACTTGAACGACGCGATCCCCTTGGCCAGTTCCTTTGTCCCGTTGCTGAACGGCTCCATCTCGAAGATCCCCATCGGGCCGTTCCACAGGACGGTCTTGGCGGTGTTCAGTTTCTTCAGGAAAAGCTCTATCGTTTTCGGGCCGATATCGACCCCGATCATCCCGTCGGGGATTTCCCCTCCCACGACCTTGGGCTTTGCGTCGGCCGCGACATGGTCCACCACAAGGTGGTCCACCGGCAGGAGGATCTGCTTGCCCAGTTGTCCGGCTTCGTCCAGGAACGATTTCGACAGCTCCAGCTTGTCCTTTTCCAGCTTGGAGTTTCCGATCGCTTTGCCCTGCGCCTTCAGGAAGGTATAGGCCATTCCGCCGCCGATGATGATCGCATCGCATTTCGGGAGAAGGTTGCCGATGACGCCGATCTTGTCGGAAACCTTTGCCCCGCCCAGGATGACCATGAAGGGCTTCTGCGGCCTTTCCACTGCCGAACCCAGATACTGGATTTCCTTCTCGAGAAGGAGCCCTGCGGCCGAGGTCAGATAGTGGGTGACCCCCTCGGTGGAGGCATGGGCGCGATGGGCGGTTCCAAAGGCGTCATTGACGAAAAGGTCGGCCAAAGAGGCAAGCTCCTTGGCGAAGGCGGCGTCGTTGGCCTCTTCCTCGGCGTGGAACCTCAGGTTTTCAAGCAGGACGACCTGAACAGGGGAACGCTCCAGCTCTTTTTTCACCGGCTCGCCGACGCAGTCGTCCAGGAACAGGACGTCCCGGCCCAGGAGCTCCTTCAGGCGTTCCGCCACGGGTTTCATGCTGTATTTGGCGTTCGGCTTTCCATCCGGCCTGCCCAGGTGGCTGGTCAGGATGAGCCGCTTTGCCCCCCTGTTCAGGATGTATTCGATGGTGGGAAGGGTCGCACGGATCCGCGTGTCGTCCGTGATATGCCGGTCTGCATCCAGGGGGACGTTGAAATCAGCACGGAGCAGGATCGTCTTGCCCTGGATCGGGATATCCCGTAAGGTCATCTTTGTCATATTCTCTCCTACCTCCTTTTTATTCTTAGGGGTTATCGGCTGCATGGTCACGGAGGGGCCAGCGGTGCTGCTCATCCGAAGGATATCTTCATGTAATTTATAACACCATTGTCCGGGATAAATCAATCGGGGAGTAAAGAGGGCGCCCCCGAAACCCATCCCGGACACAGGGCTGGAGGTCGTCGAGGACAGGCCCTCAAAGAATCTTGCGGCGGGGCCAAAAAACCCCTTGACCCTGTCAATATGTGGTAGTATTAGTGTAATTAACCACAACATGTTGCGGTTGATGAGGCCGTCTTTCCCAAATAACCCTAACCAATTCAAGGAGCGCCGATGCATTCGAAGATCAAAAAACGGGATGGCCGTTTGGTAAAATTCAATGCCGAGAAGATCACCAATGCCATTGCCAAGGCAGGGGCGGCGACGGGGGAGTTCGACCTCACGGCTGCGAGAATGCTCACCATCCGGGTGCTCAATCTGGCCGAGAATATCTTTGACAACAGGATCGTCACGGTGGAGGAGATCCAGGACATCGTGGAAGAGGTGATTCTGTCCTCGCCCTACCGCAAGACCGCCAAGGCTTATATCATCTATCGGGACCAGCATGCCAGATTGCGGGAGATCGCCAACCGGATGGAGGTGGACCTGGTTGACCAATACCTCAAAAAGATGGATTGGAAAATAAACGAAAACAGCAATATGGACTATTCCCTCCAGGGGTTGAACAATTACATCTCCTCGGAAGTCAGCAAGGTGTACTGGCTCAACGAGATCTACTCGCCGGAAATCCGCAAGGCCCATGCGGACGGGGATTTCCACATTCACGACCTGAGCCTCCTGTCGGTGTACTGCGTGGGATGGGACCTCTACGACCTCCTGCTCCAGGGTTTCAGGGGCGTTTCGGGGAAGGTCGAGAGCCGGCCGGCGAAGCATCTGCGGAGTGCCCTCGGACAGGTGGTCAACTTCTTCTACACCCTCCAGGGAGAGGCCGCCGGCGCCCAGGCCTTTTCCAATTTCGACACCCTGCTGGCCCCTTTCATCCGGTACGACAAGCTGTCCTACCAGGAGATCCGCCAGGCCCTGCAGGAATTCATCTTCAACATCAACGTCCCGACCCGGGTCGGTTTCCAGACGCCCTTCACCAACGTGACGCTCGACATGACCATCCCCCGCTACTACGCGGACCGGCACGTCGTCATCGGCGGGGAGCCGCAAAAGGAGACTTACGGCGATTTCCAGGAGGAGATGAACCTATTCAACAAGGCCGTCCTGCAGGTGATGGCCGACGGGGACGCCAGGGGACGGGTGTTCACCTTTCCCATCCCGACCTACAGCATCACGAAGGATTTCCACTGGGACGACCCGAAACTGGAGGGTCTCTGGGAGATGACGGCCAAATACGGCGTCCCCTATTTCTCGAACTTCATCAATTCGGACATGAACCCCGAGGACGCCAGGAGCATGTGCTGCCGCCTGCGCATCGACAACCGCGAACTGCAGAAGAGGGGAGGGGGGCTGTTCGGGTCGAACCCCCTGACGGGCTCCATCGGGGTCATCACGATCAACATGCCCAGGATCGGTTACCTGGCCGATTCGGAGAAAAAATTCATCGAGCGCCTGGACCGCTTGATGGTCACGGCCAAGGAGAGCCTCGAAATCAAGCGGAAGGTCCTGGAGAAGTTCACCGACGGGAACCTCTATCCCTACACCCGGTACTACCTGCGCGACGTGAAGAAGCGGTTCAACGAGTACTGGAAGAACCACTTCTCCACCATCGGCCTGGTGGGGATGAACGAGGCCTGCCTCAACCTCCTCGGAGAGTCGATCGCCACGCCCAAGGGCCAGAAGTTCGCCAAGAAGGTCCTCGATTTCATGAGGAACAAGCTCCTGGTGTTCCAGAAGGAGACGGGGAACAACTACAACCTCGAATCCACGCCGGCCGAGGGAACGTCATACCGCCTGGCCAAGATGGACAAGGAGACATACCCCGACATCGTCTGCGCGAACGAAGAGGGCTACAGGGGGAAAAAGGCGGAACCCTTCTATACGAACTCCACGCAGCTTCCCGTCAATTATACGGACGACGTGTTCGAGGCCCTGGACCTGCAGGACGACATCCAGTCCAAGTACACCGGGGGGACCGTCTTTCACACCTATGCCGGGGAAAGGATTCCGGACCCGGCCGCCGTCAAGACCCTGGTCAAGAAGATCTGCGAGAATTACCATCTCCCCTATCTGACCTTCACGCCCACATTCAGCGTCTGCCCGTCCCACGGATATCTGGCCGGGGAAGTGGAGACCTGTCCGACCTGCCATGACGAGTGCGAGGTCTATTCCCGCGTCGTCGGTTATCTCAGGCCGGTCAAGCAGTGGAACAAGGGAAAGCAGGAAGAATTCGCACAGAGAAAGGTATACGGCTTCTGAAGATGAAGGTCGGAGGTTTCCAGAAGGTATCCCTGATCGATTACCCGGGGAAACTCTCTGCGATCCTGTTCACCCAGGGATGCAACCTGCGCTGCCCCTACTGCCATAACCCCGAGCTGGTCGATCCGGACCGGTACGGCCCCCTGATCGGCCAGGAGGAGATCCTCGCCTTCCTTGAGAAGAGGAAGGGAAAGCTGGACGCCTTGACCGTAACGGGCGGCGAACCGTTGCTCCAGAAGGATCTGGCCGGGTTCCTGGATTCGGTCAAAAAGATCGGATACCTGGTCAAACTGGATACCAACGGGACGTTCCCGGACGAGCTGGATGCGTTGTCGCGGGAAGGGCTGATCGATTATATCGCCATGGACATCAAGGGTCCCCTGAAGGCATATGAGACAATCACCGCTTCGAAGGTGGATACGGCGAAGATCCTGCGAAGCATCGAGATCATCCGGTCCTCGGGGCTCCGGCACGAGTTCAGGACCACCGTGGTCCGCACCCAGCTCACGCCCCGCGACCTGACGGCCGTGGCCGGATTGATCGGCAAGGGCGATCTGTACGTCCTGCAGCCCTTCATCCCCGGCAAGACCCTGAAAGATGCATTCGCTTCGGAAGGCTCCTATTCCCCCGAGGAGTTCTCCAGGATCCGCGCGGCCCTGAGCGGGAAGGGGCAGAACGTTCAAGTCCGCCTGTCGGCGTGAATCCGCCGGCTGCCCAGGCCTTCACATCCTCCGCCCGTTTCCCATCCATTCCCCATCCATCCCTCCGCCGCACGACGGCCGCAGCACGCGTAAAGGGATCCGAGGCCGCAGGGGCGCGGTGACTCAGGTTGCCCCCTGTCGGACGGATTTCGGGGGCGCTGTTTTTCAGCTCCCCTCCAGCAGCCCAAGCAGGTTCGTCAGGCCGGAACGTCCGTCGTCCTTCCGCAATCCCATGAGCCAATGGATCGAACGGATGAAGGGAAGGAATTTCCCAAAGCGATGCAAAGCCCAAGACAGGGGATCAGGGGGTTTTGTCCCCGCGGCCGCGGCCCTTGCCCGCTGAGGGGGCCTTGGGGGCCTCGCCGCGGCCCAGGGAATCGATCTCCTTTTCGATTTCCTTCAGCCTTGCCGTGTCCCCGCTGAGATATTTCTGAGCCTCCTTGAAGTGAAAGAGGGCGCTGTCGGTTTTCCCCTTCTTCTTGAAATACAGGCCGAAGTAGTAGTGGGAATCGCCGGACTGGCGGGATTTCCCGTAGGCCATGGCAAGATTGTAATAGACTTCCGGGGACTCCGGTTTCTTTTGCACCAGCTCCTTGTAGTACCGGATGGCGTCGGGGAGGTTTCCAAGGGACTCGAGGGACTTGCCCAGATAAAGATAGGCGTCGGGATGGCGGTCGTTGAGTTTCATGGCGCGGCCCAGATAGGCGGCCGCATCGCCGTACTGCCCCATGTTGAAGAGCGTGATGCCGCAGTTGCGCAGGATGTCGACGTCGTTGGGTGCGATGCGCAGGGCCTTCTGGTACGTGTCGAGGGACTCCCGCGACTGGCCGAGTTTGTCCTGGGTGACGGCCAGCCCGTACAGGGCATCGACGTCCTTGGGGTCATCAACGAGGAGCTTTTCAAAGTGCTTGAGATTCTGGGCGGGATCCGTCTTGCCGTCGAGCATGAGGGTCGTCTGGATGCGCTTGAGGTTCCCCACGATGTCGTCCGCGCCTTTCTTCGTGTACGTGGTGTGAAGAAGGGCATCGATGTAGCGGATGCGTTCGTCCGTGCCGGGATGGGTCAGGAAATAGGAAGGAACGCTGTTGGAATAGAACTCATAGCGCTTCATGATCTTCAGGAAATCCATCATCGCCTGGCCGTTGTAACCCGACGCGACCAGGTAACCCATCCCCACCCGGTCGGCCTCCTCCTCGTGTTCCCGGCTGTATTTCAGGGACATGCTCGTTACGGTGGCCACGGAAAAGGAGGCGACGGCAGCCCCGGCGTCCCCGCCGAGAAAGGCCCCGGCGAGGATGGCCGCCAGGGTCGGAATGGTGAGCTTCTGGGACTTGTCCACGATGTCGGCGATATGCCGGCAATTGACATGGGCGATTTCATGGGCCATCACGCCCGCGAGCTGGCTCTCCTCGTCGACCAGGCTGATCAGGCCCTGATTGACGTAAACGTAACCGCCGGGCGTGGCAAAGGCGTTGACCGCCGAACTCTGGATGATGGAGAACTTGAACTCGAAGAGGGGATGGCCGCTGTGCGAAAGGATCCGTTTCCCAAGCGACGAGATATAGGCGTTGGCCGTGTCGTCCTCGACAAGGGCATGGCTCTTCTCAAGCTTCTCGTAGAATTCCCTGCCCACCTTCACCTCGTCTTCAAGGGTGACGGAGGCCCAGGCGTTGGCATGGGAAAAGACGGTCATCCAGGCAGCGAAAAAAAAGCCCAGCAGGAACGGCAAAAAAACGTGACAATGACGGGATTTCATGTTAACGCTCACTAACTTTATCCGATCGATCTGTTATTAAGGGTAATACACCAATTTTTTGACATACTATCCCTTTTGAACGAACCGATCAAGAAAACATTGCCGGGTGGGCGGTGATTTCGTTTGGAACACAGGCCTGAACGGATCATTCTATGATACCGGTTGTGTCGCATGGGGCCATATGTTATATCGACCATGACAATATGCAAATCGCCACGGAATATCTGTTGATCGATCAGAAAGGTTGGGAAAGACCCCGATGGACGAGAAAATCGTCATAACCGTCGACGGGCCTGCCGGTTCCGGAAAGAGTACGATCAGCCGGTTGCTTGCCGATCATTACGCCTATACCTATCTCGACACAGGCGCCCTTTACCGGGCCATGGCATTCCGGTTGTGGGATGCAGGGTTTAAGGAAGTCGGTCCGCAGGCCCTGGACCTTTGCCGCCGCATGAAGCTGACCTTGAAAAGGGACAACGGCAGTTTGAGGGTGTGGATGGACGGCGAGGACCTGTCGGACAAGATCAGGACCGAAGAAATCGGCCTGTATGCCTCCCGGATATCGGCCATTCCGCTTGTCAGGCAGATCCTTCTTTCCGTGCAGCGTGAAATCGGAGCAGGAGGCGGCGTGGTTGCCGAGGGACGGGACATGGGAACGGTCGTCTTCCCAGGCGCCGAGGTAAAATTCTTTCTCGATGCATCGGTTGAAAAAAGGGCCGAGAGACGGTACCTGGAACTGATCGGAAAGGGCGTCCCTGCAAAACAGAAGGATGTGGAAGAGGATCTGATCACCAGAGACAGGCAGGACCGGGAGCGATCCGTCTCTCCGCTTCTGGTGCCCGCGAAAGCCGTGGTAATCGACACTTCGGAAAAAACCATCCCTCAAGTCGTCGATATCATGAGGGGAGTTATAGACAAAACCCTGTCTCTTAAAGGAACCGGTTAAGAAGTAATTGTAAATTCAGAATATTGATGCTTGATATTTGAAAATTCGTATGTTAGTCATTTTTTTCGTGCAAATAAACACAAACTTTCAGGGGGTGTGGGGTTAATGGTTAACGATGACAACTTAATCGCGAAACAGGATGCAGGCGAGGCCGACAAAGAAGAAGAAAAGCTCGAAAATGTCTCCGATGATTCAACCCAGGGCAAAGAAGAGTTCGGTTTCAAGGAGCTTTATGAACAAAGCCTGCAGTCGGTTCAGATGGGTGGGGTGCTGACAGGCAAGATCGTCCAGATCAACGCTGACTCCGTCATGGTTGACGTCGGATGGAAAACCGAAGGATATATCCCGGCCAGGGAATTGAAAGACGAACAGGGAAATATCACCGTCAATGTCGGAGATGAGATCGAGGTCCTCGTGGACCGCAGGGATCAAGACGGCAACCTGGTCCTTTCCAGGGACAAGGCTGCAAAGATAAAGATCTGGGACGATGTCAAACTGGCCTGTGAACAGAATACCCCCGTTAAAGGCACGGTCATCGAAAGGGTCAAAGGGGGGCTGTCGGTGGATATCGGCATCTCCGCCTTCCTGCCTGGCTCTCAGGTGGACATCCGCCCCGTGAGGGATCTGGACCGCTATGTGGGGCAATCCTTCCAGTTCAACGTTCTCAAATACGACCGCAAAAGGAACAATGTGGTCCTCTCGAGACGGACCATTCTGGAAAAGGAGAGGGAAGCGGAAAAGCGGGATACCCTGCAGAACATCGAAGAAGGCAAGATCATCGAAGGGATCATCAAGAACATCACCGACTACGGCCTCTTCATCGACCTGGGCGGCATCGACGGGCTGCTCCACGTCACGGACATTTCCTGGGGACGGATCACGCGGCCGTCCGACCATTTCTCGCGGGGAGAAAAGATACGGGTCAAGGTCCTGTCGTTCGACAGGGAGAAGGAAAGAGTGGCCCTGGGTCTCAAGCAGCTCACGCCCAACCCCTGGGAGACCATCAAGGACAAGTATCCCATCAATTCGGTCGTCGAAGGCCGGGTGGTCAACCTGACCGACTACGGGGTTTTTGTCGAGCTTGAACCGGGCGTCGAGGGATTGATTCATGTCTCCGAAATGTTCTGGACGCGGGAAATCAAGCACCCCTCCAAGGTATTGTCCATCGATCAGAAGATCTTCGTCATGATCCTGGACATCAACGTGGAAACGAAAAGGATATCCCTGGGCCTCAAGCAGACCACCCCGAACCCCTGGGAGAAGCTCAAGCAGAAATATCCCGAGGGAAGCATCGTTAAGGGGATCATCCGGAACATCACGAATTTCGGAATTTTCGTCGGCGTGGAAGAGGGGATCGACGGCCTCATCCACATGTCGGACATCTCCTGGAAACAGCGGGTGAAGCATCCCTCCGAGATGTTCAAGAAGGGCCAGGAAATCGAGGCCATGGTCCTGAACATCGACATCGAGCACGAGAAATTCTCCCTGGGCCTCAAGCAGATCGAGAAGAACCCCTGGGAGGAGCTCAGCAGCAAATATCCGCCCGGGTCGATCGTATCGGGCAAGGTGACCAACATCACCGATTTCGGCATATTCGTTGAAATAGAAGAGGGCATTGAAGGCCTGGTGCATATCTCGGAGATGAGTTCAAGGCGGGTCAAGTCGTCCTCGGAGCTGTTCGCGGTCGGGGACAGCGTCTCGGCGATCGTCAAGAACGTGGACCCGAAGAGCCGGAAGATCCGCCTGAGCATCAAGGATTACGAATCGGGATCGGACGGAGGGCACTCGGTCAATCAATACCTCAACAACAAAGAGAACGTTGGGTCGAACCTGAGCAAGGCGTTGGCCGATGTCAAGATTCGGGATACGGACGAATAGAGAACCTGAGAGTTGGGTATGCGAAGACACCCGGTTATCCTAGGGATCGGCATCCTGCTGGTGATTGGGGTCGTCTTCTTTGTCCTTGTGTACAGCCTGGGCCACTTCAGGGGAGACTCGGGAACGTTCGGCCTCCAGGGCAAGGTGGGGGTGGTCCAGATCGAGGGCGTCATCGGGGATATCACTGACGTCATTGATCAGATCGATGAATTCTCCCGCGACGACTCCGTGAAGGCGGTGGTCCTGAGGATCGACTCTCCGGGCGGCGGCGTCGCTCCGTCGCAGGAGATCTGCCGGGCTGTCCAGGAACTCAGGAAGCACAAGAAGGTGGTGGCTTCCATGGGGTCGGTGGCCGCATCGGGCGGTTACCTGATTGCCGCGGCAGCGGAGAGGATCGTGGCCAATCAGGGAACCTTAACGGGAAGCATATCCGCGGTCATGTATTTCGCCGATGTCGAACAGATCCTCAAGAAGATCGGGGTCCGTTCATCCGTTGTCAAAAGCGGGAAATTCAAGGACATCGGCTCCCCGGCCCGTGAGATGACCCCCGAGGAGCGGCAGCTCCTCCAGGGGATCGTCGACGACATTTACGATCAGCTCGTGACCACCATCTCGGAAAGCCGGAAGATCCCTCTGGACAAGATCAAGGAGCTCGCCGACGGAAGGATCTTTTCGGGCCGCCAGGCGTACCATCTCAAGCTGGTGGACGAGCTCGGCGGCCTGCAGGATGCCGTGGCTGCGGCGGCCAAGCTCGCCGGCATGGAGGGAAAGCCCGAGGTGGTTTACGCGGTCCGGAAAAAGACGGGCCTCTGGAAATACTTGATGGAGAATATGGCGTCCACCCTTTCGGGCGAGATCCGTCGCCAGACGGGAATCTCCGGCGCACAATATCTCATGCAATGAAAAGCATGATCCGGAAGGAGATGTTGGTCGGCGCAGGGCGCGGCTTGTGAACCGAAAGGTGCAATGCCGCGATTCAAGAGGGTGAACGCATCTGACTGGACAATATGACGTATCATACGATCCTCAGTGAGCTCAAGGACAGCGGGTATGCCATCGTGACGATGCATCGCCCGGGCGAGATGAATGCCATCTCCAATGAGATGCGCCATGAACTGGAGGATTGCTTCGACAAGCTTGAAAATGACGACAAGATCCGGGTCATCATCCTGACAGGCGGGGATTATGTCTTCTCCGCGGGCATGGACCTCAAGGAGATGTCCACCATCGCCGACCTGGAGATCAAGGATTTCTTCCAATCGGTCAAGCGCTGCTCGAGAAAGATTTACGGCTGCAAAAAGCCCGTGATTGCCGCAGTGGGGGGCATCGCCCTGGGAGGCGGGTTCAATCTGGCCACCTTCTGCGACCTGATCATCGCCTCGGAGAGCGCGATCTTCGGCCATCCTGAGCTGAAGTTCGGCCTGAATCCCCTGTTCAATCCCCTCAGGCAGATGGTCGGCACGGCCAAGGCCAAGGAGATCATCATGCTGGGGCAGCCCATCGGGGCCAACGAGGCGTTGCGCCTGGGGATCGTCAACAAAGTGACCTCGCCGGAGAGGCTGATGCCGGAAGCCGAATCCATGGCCCGGGAGCTGGCAAAGCGATCCCCCGCAGCCATGGAAGCCGTGAAGAGGATGTCGGATATCGCCCCCCACATGGATCGCTGCTCCGCCCTGGAGCTTGAGATGGATGTGGAAACGCTCCTTTTCTCCACCGAGGAGAGAAAGGAGCGCATGCGGGTGTTTATGGAGTGCCTCAAAAAGAAGAAAGGCTAGAGGGAATCGCGGGACTCTTTCATATCATGTCCCATTCGCTGTCCGGGGAGGCAAAATCCCGGAGCTGATCCCTCCTCTTCTTGTGCTGCAGCTTCTTGAGGGCCTTTGCCTCGATTTGCCTTATTCTTTCACGAGTTACACCCATCATCTCACCTACTTCTTCAAGGGTGAACGGCCCGAAGTTGCAGGCAACCCAGGTGCAGTTGAAGAAGGATTCGTTCTTGAGGCGCCATTCACAGGTGGTGTCTTGACAGACCTCAGAAATCAGGTTCCCTTTTTTCTTGCATTTATAATGATTGATCAATGCTTTCGTCTCCATGATTTGATGGTGCCGATAAAATAGGAACTCCTACCCTGTTTGTCAATCATAAAAAAGAGATTCGGCAGGAAAAAACATATCTTTAGGGCAATCACGGGATCAATGACGCGGGAACCTGCGCCGGCGGCGGCGAGCCCGCACGGACGGCCGCGCGAAGGCACGGCCCTGCGCTAGAAACCGACGGCCTGTCCGTCCTTTCTCGGGTCGGACGCGGCGCAGTAACCGCCGGGCAACCGATAGATGAGCTGGGCGCCGCCGAAAACGGCGGTCGGGGCGTCCGGGGCCATCCGATGGCCCCGGCGCTGCAGTTCCTCGCGAACCGCCGGTCCGATGCCGGGCTCCAGGGACAGCCGGCCGTCCTCATGCAGATACCAGCGGGGGGCGTCGGCGGCCGCCTGCGGATTCTGGCCGCAGGCGATGATGCGGACCATCATCTGCACATGGCCCTGCGCCTGCATGTGGGCTCCCATGACGCCGAAGCTCATCAGGGGGGAGCCGTCCTTCATGACGAATCCCGGAATGATCGTATGGTAAGGCCTCTTTCCGCCGGCCACGCGGTTGGGATGGCCCTCCTGGAGCGTAAAGCCGGCGCCGCGGTTCTGCAGGCTGATCCCCGTATCCGGCACGACGATTCCCGAGCCGAATCCCTTGTAATTGGACTGGATGTAGGAAACCATCATCCCGGTTCGATCGGCTGCGGTCAGATAGACCGTGCCGCCGTCGGCGGGAATCGGCAGATCCGGAGAGGCGGCCCGATCCATCCGGATCTTCCGCGCCTGTTCGGCAAGAAAGGACGGATCGAGAAGCGATGCAGGGGCGACCGTCATCCAGCCGGGATCGGCAATGCAGGGAACGGTCAGGGCAAAGGCCAGCTTCATGGCCTCGATCTGGAGATGGAGGCTGTCCGCCGAATCCAGGGGAAAATCCCGGATCGAAAACCCCCTCAGAAGCCCCAGGACGACCAGCACGGTCAGCCCCTGGCCGTTGGGCGGGAGCTCGTGAAGGGTCACGCCGCTCCAGGGGATGCAAAGGGGTTCCACCCACTCGGAGCGATGGGAGGCCAGGTCCTCTTCGGTCAGGGTGCCGCCGGTCCTGCGGGAATGGGAAAGGATCCGGCCGGCCAGCTCGCCCCTGTAAAGGGACTCCCCGGCCGTTTCCGCCAGCGCCTTGAGGGTCGGGGCGAACCCCCGGGGGCGGAAGAGCTCTCCGGCCGCCGGGGCGCGGCCGCCGGGAAGAAAGGCCGCTCCCATGTCGGGATATTCCCGGTAATGTTCCGGTGCGGACGACCATTTGGCGGCGGTGATCGGCGAGACGATGAAGCCGTCCGATGCGTACCGGATGGCCGGTTCGAAAAGATCGGGGAAGGGGAGCTTCCCGAATCTCCGGGAGAGCGAGGCCCATGCATCCACGGCGCCGGGGACCGTCACCGCGTCCCATCCGAGCTGGGGCATCCGGGTGAGGCCGGAAAGCCGCTCCGCAGACCAGGCCTTCGGGGAGCGGCCCGATCCGTTCAGCCCGAAGAGCCGCTCTCCGTTCCAGAGGATGGCGAAGGCGTCGCTTCCGATGCCGTTGCTGGTCGGTTCGACGACGGTCAGGGTGATCGCAGCGGCCAGCGCCGCGTCGAGAGCGTTGCCGCCGCGGGAGATCATCTGGAGACCGGCCTGGGCGGCCAGGGGCTGCGACGTGGCCACCACGTTCGGGGCAAAAACGGGCATCCGCTGCGACGGATAGGGGAAAGTCCAGTTCAGGGTCATCTTGGCGATTCCGGTCACATCCAGGTCAATAGGGAAGCTTCTCCAACGGCCGTCTTTCCGGAACATACACTTTGGGAATTTTGCCCTCGTTCCATGCGGCCGACACGTAGAGATTGCAGTAGCAGCTTCCGTAATCCCGCACGTCCGCCTCCCTGTAGGCGCAGGGGCAGATGATGTCCCGGTCCGCGTCGCGATCCCCGGAAGCCAGCCGGCAGGGACAGCACATGTAGCCGTAACGTTCCCGGTTCTTGATCAGGGACTCCAGGAGGTCGAAAACCCGTTCACGGTCCAGGCTGAAAAAATAGCCTTTCCGCCCCTGGGACTCCTTGAGCATGTCGTAGAGTTTTTCTACGGCGTTCATAGGTCCAGGGCCTCCCGGATGGCCGCTTCGTTGAAGCCCACGATGACCTTGTCGCCGATCAGGATGGTCGGGAAACTGCATCCGGGGTTGTATTTCCGGACCTCCTCGATCATGGCCTTGCGTTCGTCTCCGGTCAGGAGATCGACATCGGTGCAGTTGTGAACCACGCCGTGATCGGTCATGAATTTCTTGGCGGCCTTGCAGTGGCTGCACGTGCTCAGCGTGTACATCTTGACTTTCTCACCCATACCCTGCCTCCTCCATGAAAGCTGTCAATCGACTCATCCACTCCTCGAACCACACTCGCGACCGGGGCCGGCGACCGGTGCATGGGCAGAGATGGGGCAAAAGCCCTGCCGAACTACTGATATGTATTAACGGGCGCTTTGTCAAGGGGAGAGAGGCAGTGACTCAGCCCTTTTCTCTGTGTCCCAGGATGTTTCCCTATGTCCCCGGATAAGAATTCGGGCGCTCATGAATTTTTTTCGACCCTGCAGCGCCTCGCTTGGCTGCACCGGCAAAATTAGCTGCGCTTCGCTCCGCTGACTCCGCGAGTTCGCGCCTGACGGCGCGTGGGATCGTTGCCGCTGCGACCGCTCGCGCTTTGCCATCCCGTTGAAATCGACCAGGGTTGGGAAGTCACCGAGGTTTTCATTTCTCCATGGCCGCCCTGATCTTAGCCATGGGGAGCCGGCGATCGAGGAAGGAAAAACAGCGGCTAAATCGTCGTTCGACAATGGAGAATAAAGTCGTTGAGTTATGTGAAATAGACTTGACATTATGGCACGACTGGGTGTATGGCACTCCCGTTTTATA
This sequence comes from Deltaproteobacteria bacterium, assembly GCA_021372415.1. Lineage (GTDB taxonomy): Bacteria > Desulfobacterota > Syntrophia > Syntrophales > UBA5619 > JAKAFS01. The sequence continues at coordinate 2,995 of JAJFUM010000084.1, read as the reverse complement.
TACAATGATTTGATTCGGTCCTCGACCAAAATCACACATCATAAAGGAGATATTTATGTCCGCCGCAGCCGGAGATCTGAACGTGTCTTACCGCCTCCTTCTTGGCCCTGGTCCGAGTGCAGTCCACCCTCGCGTCCTGCGCACCATGAGCACGGCGCTTGTCGGTTACATGGATCCGGAATGGTTCCAGTTGATGGATGAGGAGCAGGCCCTGCTGAGGGCCGTCTTTCAGACCAAGAATTCCCTGACCCTTCCCATGTCCGGGACCGGATCGGCGGGAATGGAAACGGTCTTCTGCAATTTCGTGGAGCCAGGCGATACGGTTGTCATCGGCTGCAACGGCTATTTCAGCGACAGAATGTGCGAGATGGCTGAAATCTACGGGGCCGACGTCAAGAGGATCGAAAAGCCCTGGGGAGAGGTCTTCACTCCTGAAGAGATCGAAGCGGCGCTGAAAAAGCACGCCCCGGTCAAGATCCTGGCCTTTGTCCATGCCGAAACCTCGACGGGCGCCCTGCAGCCCCTGGAGGGGATGGGCGAGACGGCCCATCGCCACGGCGCTCTGCTGCTGGTGGACTGCGTGACCTCCCTGGGAGGCATGCCCGTGAGGATCGACGAGTGGGGGATCGACGTGGCCTACAGCGCCACCCAGAAATGCCTGGGCTGCCCCCCGGGGCTCTCCCCTGTGACGGTCAGCGAGCGCGCCAGCAAGGTCCTCCATGGCCGGAAATCCAAGGTGAAGAACTGGTATCTCGATCTGACCCTGATCGAAAAATACTGGAACAAGGACAGGGCGTACCACCATACCCCATCGACAACCCTTCATTACGGCTTCCGCGAGGGCCTGAGGCTCGTGCTCGAAGAAGGTCTGGAGGCGCGGTGGGCGCGCCACAGGGCGACTGCCGAATATCTCTGGGGCAAAATGGAATCCCTGGGCCTGAAGCTCTTCGTCGGGGAAAAGCACCGCCTTCCCTCCCTGGCAACGATCTGCATCCCGGACGGCGTCGACGACCAGGATATCCGGAAGAAGCTTCTGAACACCTACAACATCGACATCGCGGGCGGGTTCGGCCCCCTGAAGGGGAAGATCTGGCGCGTCGGGCTGATGGGCTTCTCCAGCCGCCGGGAAAACGTCACCCTCTTTTCGGAGGCGCTGCGGGAACTGCTCCCGGGCCGGGGCTGATCGCCGCCGGACAAACCTTCAACCCCCTCGCCGCCAGCGGGCAGGGGGCGGGCTTTTCTTGGCACTGACCCCGCTTGCCCGAGCCTACAGGACTCCGCCTGCCCTGTGTCCGCGGATGGATTTGGGGGGCGCGAGTTTTGCCGGTGCAGCGGAGCGAGACGCCGCAGGGTCGAAAAAGATTCATGAGCGCCCGAAATCCGTCCCAGGACGCAGAACGGGTCGCCACCCCAAATTTACAGTGAGGATAAGACGATTGCTGAAATAGCTTGACACGTTGCCTGCATTCATGTAAAATTATTTCATCTTACAATATCACCGTCATCAACAGTGGATCCCCCATCTGGCATGACTAATCCAAATGAGGGATTTTTTATTTATGCACGGACGGACGCACGAGCCGTCCGGCACAGAAGGAACCCTTATGATCAACACCGTAGAGAAGGTCAGAAACATCGGAATCAGCGCCCATATTGATTCGGGCAAGACCACCCTCACCGAGAGGATTCTTTTTTACACGAAACGCATCCATGCCATCCACGACGTCAAGGGCAAGGACGGCGTCGGCGCCACCATGGACTCCATGGAGCTGGAGAAGGAGAGGGGCATCACCATCGCCTCGGCGGCCACGTACTGCGAATGGCTCGGTCACGAGATCAACATCATCGACACGCCGGGCCATGTGGATTTCACCATCGAGGTGGAGCGGTCCCTCCGGGTCCTGGACGGCGCGGTCCTGGTGCTCTGCTCCGTGGGAGGCGTCCAGTCGCAGTCCATCACCGTGGACCTGCAGATGAAGCGTTACCGGGTCCCCTGCATCGCCTTCATCAACAAATGCGACCGAAGCGGCGCCGATCCGGCCCGCGTGATTTCGCAGCTCCGTTCCAAGCTGGGTCACAACGCCGTGGCCATGCAGATCCCCATAGGACTGGAAGGGGATTTCCAGGGCGTGATCGACCTTCTGGCGATGAAGGCCCTCTACTTCGAGGGCGATAACGGCGAACAGATCCGGATCGAGGCCATCCCGGACGATCTGATGGCCGAGGCGACCCGGAAGCGCGAGGAACTGGTCGATGCCGCCTCCATGTTCTCCGACGAGCTGACGGAGGCTCTTCTGGAGGAGCGGCCCGTCTCCGACACCCTCCTCATCGAGGCGATCCGAACGGGCACGCTGTCCAGGAAGCTGACCCCCGTTTTCATGGGCTCCGCATACAAGAACAAGGGTGTCCAGCCCCTCCTGGATGCGGTCACCCGTTACCTGCCCTGTCCGTCGGACATTGAGAATTCGGCCCTGGACCTGGATCAGGAGGAAGCCTCCGTGGCCCTGGTGACCGATCCGAATCTTCCGATCGTCGCCCTGGCCTTCAAATTGGAGGACGGGACTTACGGCCAGTTGACCTACATCAGGGTCTACCAGGGGACCATGGGCAAGGGGGCCACGATCGTCAATTCCAGGACCGGCAAGAAGACCAAGGTCGGCCGGGTGGTCCGGATGCATGCCGACCAGATGGAGGACATCGAAGCCATCCAGGCGGGGTACATCGGCGCCCTCTTCGGGATCGAGTGCGCCTCGGGCGACACCTTCGTCTCCCCGGGGACCAACCTGGCCCTCACGTCCATGTTCGTACCCGAGCCGGTCATCTCGCTGGCCATCTTCCCCAAGGACAACAAGTCGCAGATCAACATGTCCAAGGCCCTCAACCGGTTCACCAAGGAGGACCCGACCTTCCGCACCCACGTGGACGAGGAGACCACCGAGACGATCATCGAGGGGATGGGGGAGCTCCACCTGGACATCTACGTCGAGAGGATGAA
>JAJFUM010000074.1 GCA_021372415.1 Deltaproteobacteria bacterium | reverse complement strand
ATTTGCTCGCCGATGAAGGAACTCTTATTCTTGAAAGGATACTGGGTTACCTTTTCAAAAGTCATCTTGATCCTCAAAATTGGTCAGACCGGTAAGACCTGTTTGCCCAATATAGAAATTCCCGATGTGGATGTCAAGAATTTTTTGGCATCCATCCCCCGACACAGAATGAGTCATGACCGGGATAATGATTGAATTTGGGTGATTCGGCGAATCGGAGGGGCGGGATTCTTATCTCCCGTCCGGGCGGGCGAAGGCCGGGTGAGGGCGGGAGGCCCCGCCCTCACGGATCTTGACGGTTATTAAAGCCTCTCCAGGACAACGGCCAGGGAAACGCCGCCTCCGCCGCAGAGCGTGGCCATCCCCAGGGTCTTTCCCCGTTTGGCCATGGCGTGCAGCAGGGTGACCATGATCCGGCAGCCCGTGGAGCCCACGGGGTGGCCGAGGCCCACGCCGGACCCGTTGACGTTGACGATCTCGCGGTTGAGCCCCAGCTCCCGCTCGCAGCCCAGGTACTGGGCCGCGAAGGCCTCGTTGACCTCGATGAGCTCGAAGTCGGCCAGGGAGAGGCCAGAGCGGTCCAGGAGGTTCCGGACCGCCGGCACGGGGCTCAGGCCCATGACGGACGGGTGGCAGCCGCCGCGGCCCACGGCCCGGATCCGGGCCAGGGGCGTGAGCCCCAGTTCGCGGGCCTTTGCAGCGGACATGATCACCATGGCGCTGGCCCCGTCGTTCACGCCGGAGGAGTTCCCCGCGGTGACCTTGCCGATCTTCGGCACGAAGGCGGCCGGCAGGGCGGCGAGGTCCGCCATCGTCAGCCCCGGCCGGAAGTGCTCGTCCTTCTCGAAGATGACGGGCGGTTTCCCCTTTTTCTGGGGGACCTGGACAGGGACGATCTCCTCCCGGAAGTCCCCCTCGCGGGTGGCCCGCTCGGCGTTGTTGTGGCTGCGCAACGCCACCTCGTCGATCTCCTCCCGGGAGAGGTTGTGGATCTGGGCGATGAGTTCCGCCGTGACCCCCATGATGTAGGGCTTGCCCCGGAAGAGCTCCACGACGCCTCCCTCCTTGACCGGCCCCTTCTCCAGGCCGGGCAGGAGGTGGGAGCCGGCATGGAGGCCGTGGATGATGTTGTCCACGAAGGCCTGGTCCTGGAAGCGGCAGCCCCAGCGGGCCGAGGGGACGGAATAGGCGATCCCCGACATGTGCTCCATGCCGCCGGCGAGGATGATATCCGCCATGCCGGCCTGGATCATGGCCATCCCCGAGACGACGGCCTCCATCCCCGAGATGCAGACCCGGTTGACCGTGACGGCCGTCACCGTCTCCGGGATTCCCGCCATCAGGGCGGAGATGCGGGTGACGTTGAGGGCGTCCTCCGGTTCCATGCAGCAGCCGAACCGGACATCGTCGATGAGGGCGGCCTCGATCCCCGCCCGCTTGACGGCCTCCCGCATCACGATGCTCCCAAGCGCGGCACAGTTCAGGTCGCGAAGCGAACCGCCGAAGGTGCCGACGGCGGTCCGACAGGCCGATACGACAACCACATCTTGCATAGGATTCCTCCTCCAGGCTTCCGGGATGTCACCGAGGCGACCCGCGGTGATCCGAGGTGAAAGGGGTCAAGGGCACAGGGGCGCCCCGCCGGGCGTTCCCCTCCAGGGCAGCAGGACAAAGAGCCGGATCATCGTCGCGATGGGTTTGGATCAACAGCAAACAAAGGAAAGGCTGCAAAACCGAAGGTCTTGCAGCCTTGGAATTCTGGCTCCCCAGCGCGGACTCGAACCACGGACCCGATGGTTAACAGCCATCTGCTCTACCGACTGAGCTACTGGGGAATATCGGTTTCGAAGGGCCTTCATAATATAAGCCGGCGCCGTTGTCAACAACATTTGCCAGCCGAGTGGCGACTCAGTTTTAAATAAACGGTGGCGACTCCTTCTGTGCCGGCGATGGATTTCGGGCGCTCAAGAATCTTTTTCGACCCTGCAGCGTCTCGCTCCGCTGCACCGGCAAAACTCGCTCCTGACGTCGCTCGGACAGTTGCCGCT
>JAJFUM010000072.1 GCA_021372415.1 Deltaproteobacteria bacterium | reverse complement strand
ACTTCGCACCAGCCGTTGAAACTCCCTCCGCAGGCCCCGTTCCGCTGGTTCTTAGGACAGCGGGACATGGGACAGACATAGGCGGTATCGGGCAGGCCGCAATCCCCGCAGTTCAGGCAGTCATAGAGGAGGACCTTGGCGAGGTGCTCGATGCCGGCGAAGGGGGGCTCCAGGGCCGTCCCCTCGATGCGGCAGCTCAGGGCCCGCATGGCGCCGTAGAGGCCTTGTCCGGGCTCGAACAGAAGCCCGTGACAGACCCGCGACAATCGATAGACGAAATCGACCGGAGCGTCGAGGGGCCTCCCCCCGCGGTCCACCGAGATGTCGGTGTTGAGCCCAGTCTTGGCGTCCCGGCCATAGTAGTAGAAGCCGTCCGGCTGGGGATAGTCGAAATGGTGGAGCAGGTCCGGCCAGTTCCCGCTCAGGGCCTCTCCCTCGGAGACAATCTGCTCCACCTGGTCATAACGGAGGTTGTGCCCGCCGATGTGGACGCCGGAAAAGCCCATCCCCTTCAGGACCGCATACATCCACGCGGCCCTGAGAAGCCGGCTCCCCTCTCCCTTGTCGGCAGAGGTCCTCTCCCGGTCCAGGTCGGCCAGGAGCTTGTCGGTGACGACGCAGCCGGGAAAGCGGTTTTGATTCATCAGCTTGGCGACGCCGAAGGAGAGGACGAAGATGTTCCCCACCAGGGGGACATCCAGCCCGTTTTGCCCCATGAACTGGACCAACTCATGGTATTTCCGGGCGTCGTAGCCAAGCTGGGTGACGACGAAGGCCGCCCCGGCGGCGATCTTCTTTTTAAGCTTGAAGTACTGAACCAGCGTCTCCGCCTCTGTCGCCTTGAAAGGGGAGACGGCCGCGCCGGCGAAAAAGTCGCTTGGACCGAGCCGGATCGGCCCCTTGGGTCCCGGATACTCATGGCCCCGGTTCATCGACCCGATCAGATCGAGGGTCTGAACGGGATCGAGGTCGAAGACCGGTTTGGCCCTCCCCTGAAAACCGGTCACGGGATAATCGCCGCTCATGACCAGGAGGTTCCTCACCCCTGCCCGGTCGAGGGCATAGAGTTCGGATTCGATCTGGTTGCGGTTCTTGTCCTTGCAGGTGAAGTGGACGAGAGGCTCGATGCCGAGCTGAAGGATCTCGGCGCCGAGACAGTCGGCCAGAATCGCGGGATTGCCCCCGGGATTGTCCGTGATCGTCAGGGCGTGCACCTTACCCCCGCGGACGGCCTCCCGGGCATTCTCGATGGCCTTTTCCTGCTCCTTTTCCCGGGCTCCCCTTCCCGGGATCAACTCCCAGGTCACCGACAGGGTCGCCGGGTCCATGAGCGAGGTTTTGAAACGGTTCTCCACGAATTTCTCCCCTTCCCTCCCCCCCCCGCCCGTCCCGAAGGCCGCGCGGGGGGGATCCAATCTATCTGACGCCGGCTGCGATCTGAGCCGCTTTGAGGGTATTGGCCATCAACATCGTGATCGTCATCGGCCCCACGCCGCCGGGGACCGGCGTGATGAAAGAGGCCTTCTGGCGTACGGCCTCGAAGTCCACGTCGCCCACAAGTTTTGCCTTTCCTTCGGGGGTCGTGCCGATCCGGTTGACCCCCACGTCGATGACGACCGCCCCGGGCTTGACCATGTCCGCCGTCACCGCATTGGGCCTTCCGGCCGCCACGATGAGGATGTCCGCCCGGCGGGTGTGCAGGGCCATGTCCCGGGTCCCGGTGTGGCAGATGGTCACGGTCGCGTTCGCCCCGGGCTGCTTCTGGAGAAGGATGTTGGCGATCGGTTTGCCCACGATGTTCGACCGGCCCACGACCACGACCTCGGCCCCATCGATCTTCACGCCGGAGCGGACCAGGAGCTGCTGGATCCCCGCCGGGGTGCAGGGCAGGTAATCGGCCTGGCCGATCACCATCTTCCCCACGTTGACGGGATGAAACCCGTCCACGTCCTTTTTCGGATCGATGGCGTAGAGGACCTTGGTCTCGTCGATCTGTCGGGGCAGCGGGAGCTGGACGAGGATCCCGTGGATCTTCTCGTCCCGGTTGCACCGTTCAATCAGGGCCAGGAGCTCGCCCTCGGTGGTTTCTTCCGGAAGGTTTTCCTGCACGGAATGAAAACCGATCTCCTTGGCCGTCTTCTGTTTGCCCGCCACGTAGCTCATCGAAGCGGGGTTCTTTCCCACCAGGATGGTCACCAGTCCGGGGACCACGCCGCATCGTTCCTTGAGACGGGCCGTTTCCCCGGTCAATTCCTCGCGGATCTGCCGGGCCACCTCGGTGCCGCTGATCAGCTTTGCCGTCATGATGCTGCCTCCTTGACCTTAGAAGAGTCCCCGGACCCGGCCCGTTTCCACATCAACGTCGACCCGGCGGTAGGCGGGATCGGACGCAGTCCCCGGCATCAGCTTGATCTCCCCCGCCACCGGGACGAGGAACTTCGCTCCCCCATAGATGAGGATATCCCGGATGGGGAGGGTCCAGTTCCTCGGCCGCCCCTTGACGGCCGGGTCGTGGGTGAGGCTCAGGTGCGTCTTGACCATGCAGGTGGTAAAATCCTGAAACTGTGGATCGGCCTCGAACCGCTCGGCCTTCTCCTGGGCCGCCGGCGAATAGGTGACGTAGTCCGCCCCGTAGATCTCCTGGGCGATCTTTTCGATCCGTCCGCGCAGCGGAAGTTTCTGATCGTAGAGGAACCGGAAGCTGTTCTTCTGCTCGCAGGCCTCGACCACGGCGTCGGCCAGTTCGAGGGCCCCCTCGCCGCCCTTGAGCCAATGTTCGGAGAGGGCGACCCTGGCTCCCGCCTGCTCGCCCAGACGGCGCAGCAGCTTGACTTCCTCTTTCGTGTCCGTGTGGAAGCTGTTGATGCAGACCACCGGGCTGATCCCCGCCTTCTTGACGGTCTCGATATGGGCCAGGAGGTTCTCGAAGCCCTTCTCCAGGAGCGAAAGGTTCTCCGTCGTGTAGGCAGGATCGAGCTTCTTGCCCGGAACGACCTTCGGACCGCCGCCGTGCATCTTGAGAGCCCGGATCGTGGCGACGATCACGGCGCAGCTCGGGACGAGGCCGCTCAGGCGGCACTTGATGTTCCAGAATTTTTCAAATCCGATATCGGCGCCGAAACCGCTTTCCGTCACATGGTAATCGGTCAGCTTGAGGGCCACGCGGTCGGCAATGATCGAACTTTGACCAACGGCGATGTTGGCGAAAGGCCCGGCATGGACGAAGACCGGCTGGCCTTCGATGGTCTGCAGGAGGTTGGGGTTGATCGCCTTGACCATCCAGGCGGTCATCGCGCCGGCCACATCCAGGTCGGAGGTGGTCACCGGCTCGCCCCGTCGGTTGTAGGCCACGACGATCCGTCCCATCCGTTCGCGCAGATCCTTGATCCCCGTCGCGATGGAGAGGATAGCCATGATCTCGGAGCTGACCGTGATGGCGAAGCCCGAGCTCATCATGAAGCCGTCCATCTTGCCGCCCAGGCCGATCACGATGTCCCGGAGGGCCTGGGCGCAGAAATCGATCACCCATTTCATCTGGATATTCCGGGGATCGATGTCGAGCCGCTTGAGGTTCTTGGAGGCCAGCATGGCGTCGTTGTAGTTGGCCTCGTGCTGCATCCGCGAGGTGAGGGCGACCATGGCCAGGTTATGGGCGCTCGACACGCAGTCGATGTCGCCGGTGAGCCCCAGTGAAAAGGGGGTGAGCGGGATGCACTGGGCGAGCCCCCCGCCCGCGGCGCTCCCCTTGATGTTGAATGTGGGCCCCCCGGACGGCTGGCGGATCGCCCCGCTGACCTTCTTGCTCCGTTTGGCCAAGCCCTGCACCAGCCCCATGACCGTTGTGCTCTTCCCCTCCCCGAGGGGGGTGGGGGTGATCGCCGTCACGTCGATGTATTTTCCGTTCGGTCTATTCTCCAGACGACCGAGCACCTTCAGGAAATCCACCTTGCCGATGTGATGCCCCATCGGAATCAATTCGTCTCCCTGGATCCCCGTCTCATCTGCCAATTGGAAGATCTTCTTCATGTGCCTTTCGGCCTCTTCGGCGATCTGCCAATCCTGCAATTTCCTCGGATCCAGATCTGTACTCTTGAACATCCTGTTACCTCCTTGCTACAACCGATTCTCGTTGATTGGACAATTCGTGCAACCCAAAAATCCCACTCCGCCTATTCCAGTCGCCCCTTTCGGTAGGCGACGATGTAACCCAAACAGGACTCGTCCCGGCCTGTAATCAATTCCCCGGCCTTGAGTGTGGCAAAGAGCTGTCGATCCGTCGGATCGATGATCGCCGAGTCAAGCCCCCGGTCCATGGCCGCGGCCAGGAAGGTCCGGTGTATCAGGGAACGCACGGGAAGGCCATAGGAAACCGTGCTCAGACAACAGATCGTATGCACGCCCTTATAACTGACCATGATCCGGCCGATGGCCTCAAGCGTGGCCTTGGCGGACTGTTGATTGGTAGATAGGGAGTAGACCAGCGGATCGATATAGAGGCCCCCCGGCTGGATGCCCGCTGCGGTAATCGTTTCAATAAGCCTGGCGGCAATCTCCACCTTGGCGTCTGCCGTCTCGGCGGGACCATTCACGTCCTGACAGGAGGCGATCAGTTTTGCCTGATAATCGATCGCCAGGGAGAGAATCGCCTCCATCCGTCCCTTTTCGAGGGTCACGGCGTTAATCATCGGTCGGTGCTTGACGTAGGGAAGGACTTCTCTGAGTACCGCCGGATCGCGGCTGTCCAAACACAACGGAAGATCTGTGGCCTCCTGGACCGCATCGATCAACCAGCGGAGGTGTACGGTCTCGTTCCGCCCGAATATCGCCGCGCTGAGATTGAGGTAGTCGGCCCCGGAGGCCGCCTGGTCGTGCACCTCGCTCTGGATGAATTCTCGGTTCCGGCTGGCGATCGCCTGGGCGATGTAGCGCCGCGTGGCGTCGATCCTGTCGGCGATGATCAGCATGGTCCGTCCCGCGCCTCCTTCGCCCCGGGACAAGCAAAGGACATACCGGAAAGAAGGTCCGGCAGATATTTATAATCGCCAATCATTCCAATGTCTCCCGAAGTTATGGCAGACACCCGGCTGGAGCGGTGCACCTTTTCGTGCACCGAACGGGACAGTCCCGACGAACCGGTTCTTCCCTGGGAAGTGAAATCCCCGGAACGCTGCCGGACCGGCGGCGCTTCAGGGGTTAGCAAGAGGATCAGGGACGGAGGGGCGGCGATATCCTGGGGGACTGCGGCGGACGGACGCCCGGAGGAGCGGGCCGTGCAGGCGGGCGCCTGAAGATGGGAAAAAACCCCGCCCTGCATCCCTCTGTCGCAGGGCGGGGCTATGGACACTAGCCGTCGATGGTCACTTCATCATTCTTTTTGTCATACTCCGGCATCACGTTCTTCCATCCCTTGACGCAGCCATAGATGACAAAGCCGATGACGGCAATGACGATGCCAGCGCCGAAGACGAGCAGCGTGTTCCCGGGAATGGTAAACATTGTGGTCATGGTCGATACTCCTTGAGGTGGTTTCCGGGCCCGATCATTCCTGTCGGACCCGAAGGTTATATCCGGACG
>JAJFUM010000061.1 GCA_021372415.1 Deltaproteobacteria bacterium | reverse complement strand
TTCCTGAGGGAAAAGGGACTTTCTGCGGCAACGAAAAAGTCGTCCCGCGCCACGAAAGACGGCCTGGTCACCTCCTACATTCACATGGGTGGCAAGGTCGGCGTCATGATTGAAGTGAACTGCGAGACCGATTTCGTGGCCAAGACAGAAGATTTCAAGACGCTCACCCGGGACCTTGCCATGAATGTCGCAGCCATGAACCCCCTCCACGTGAAGCCCGAGGATGTTCCCGAGGCGGTCCTGCAGAGGGAGAAAGACATCTACCGCAAGCAGGTCATCGCCGAAGGAAAGCCCGAGAAGATCGCCGACAAGATCGTCGAGGGAAAGCTCAAGAAGTATTACGAAGAAGTCTGCCTCTTGAAGCAGAAGTTCATCCGGGACACGAGCCTGACGGTGGAGGACCTCATCAAGGCCTCCATCGCAAAGACGGGCGAGAACATCCTCGTGAAACGCTTTGTCCGCTACCAGCTCGGCGGCGACGATGCCGCGGCCAACGCACTGTAATAAACCGCCGGGATTTCCCGGAAAGCTGCAGGGGAGATGACAGGCGCAAAAAAAGCCGTCTACAGGCGGATTCTTCTCAAGCTGAGCGGTGAGGCCCTGATGGGAGGCCGCTCCTTCGGCATTGACCCGGACATCGTCCAGGCCATTGCCGCTGAAATCCGTGATGTGGTCAAGCTTGGCGTCCAGATCGGCGTCGTCATCGGCGGGGGGAATATCTTCCGCGGTGTCGAGGGCAGCGCCCGGGGCATGGAGCGCACCCAGGCCGACAACATGGGCATGCTTGCAACGGTGATCAACAGTCTGGCCATCCAGAGCGTCCTTGAGAGGCTCGGGGTGCGATGCAGGGTCCAGACGGCCATCGAGATGCGGGAAGTGGCCGAGCCCTTCATCCGCAGAAGGGCCACCCGTCACCTGGAAAAGGGAAGGGTGGTTATTTTCGCGGCGGGCACCGGGAACCCTTATTTCACGACGGACACGGCGGCGGCCCTTCGCGCGGCAGAAATCCAGGCCGAGGTGATCCTCAAGGCCACCAAGGTCGACGGGGTCTATGACAAGGACCCCATGAAGCATGCGGACGCAAAAATGTACAAAAAGATCAGTTACACCGAGACCTTGGCAAAAAACCTTAAAGTGATGGATGCAACCGCCATATCCCTTTGTCGGGAAAACAACATTCCCATCCGGGTGTTCAACATCGCAAAAAAAGGCAATATCAAGTCCGTCATATGCGGGAAAACCGTAGGGACGATCGTGGGAGGCTGACATGAGCGAAATGACGGATCTGGTCTTCTCCGAATTGAAGGACAACATGGAGAAGAATATCAAGTTCCTCGAAAAGACCTTCAGCAAGCTCCGGACAGGCCGGGCCTCGCTGGCCCTGCTCGACGGAATGAAGGTGGAGTACTACGGGGTGCCCACGCCGCTCAATCAGGTGGCATCCCTTTCCGTTCCCGAGTCCCGACTGATCCAGATCTCTCCCTGGGACACCACCGTCATCCCCAATATCGAAATGGCCATACAGAAATCCGAGCTGGGACTCAACCCGGTCAACGACGGCAAGATCGTCAGGATCAATATCCCGCAGCTCACCGAGGAGCGACGCAAGGATCTGGTCAAGGTCGTCAGGAAAATGGCCGAGGAAGGAAAGGTCAAGCTCCGAAATCTCCGTCGCGATGCCAATGAGGAGCTGAAGAAGCTGAAAAAGGACAGCGACATCAACGAGGACGAGATGTTCAAGTACCAGGCCGACGTCCAGAAGGTGACGGACGATTACATCGAGAAGACCGATAAGGTATTGCAGGCCAAAGAAAAGGAAATCATGGAGATCTGATGGTCCTTTTCAATACGTTGAGACGATAGAATAAGGAGCCCGTCGGGCTCCTTATTTTTTGTCGGGCTCCAAGGGGAGAAACATCCCTTGAAAATGTCGGCGGGCTGTGATAGTCAAACGAAAATTCATCATTGAAAATCGATAAGTAGACCCTGAATGGATCGTCTCGACAAAACCAATCTGCCCCGGCACATCGCCATCATCATGGACGGCAACGGCCGGTGGGCACAGAACCACTCCCTGGGACGGATTGCCGGTCACCGCAAAGGGGCCGAATCGGTCCGGAACATCGTAGAGGCCTGCCGAAAGATCGGGATCTCCTATCTGACCCTTTATGCGTTCTCATCGGAAAACTGGAGCAGGCCGGAGAGAGAAGTCCGGGCCCTCATGACCCTCCTGGAGAGGTACCTCAGGTCCGAAGTCAAGGTCATGTTGAAGAACAATATCCGCCTGCTGGCGATCGGCGACACGGAGGCGCTTCCGGAAAAGGTGCGCGCAGTCCTGCGGGACGCGATCGAAAAGACGGCGGGCAACACGGCCATGACGCTGATCCTGGCCTTGAACTACGGAAGCCATGACGAGATCCTGGGGGCGGTGAGAAAGCTGATCGACGAGGCCCGCCAGGGAAAGATCCGCGCATCGGATATCACACTGGAGCGCTTCGTGGGCTATCTCTCCACAAGAGGCATCCCGGACCCGGATCTGCTCATCCGGACGAGCGGGGAGTATCGCTTGAGCAATTTCCTCCTGTGGCAGATGGCCTACACGGAGTTCTACTTCACGGATACCCTGTGGCCGGATTTCAG
>JAJFUM010000056.1 GCA_021372415.1 Deltaproteobacteria bacterium | reverse complement strand
ATTGGCGGGTTTGAGTCCCCTCGCCCGCCTGTCCCTGTTTACCGGATGGTCGGCCAGGCACTGCCTCGACAAACGCATAAGGCGGGCAATCTCCCCGGCGCCCGGACCTGTCGGAAGATGGGGCGCCGACGGTTTGCCCGTAATGTCATGAGGGGGTGTGGCTGAAAAATCGGAATTTCCGCCGCTCCAGACCATCAAATTGCGGTAACCGACGCCGGGATAAAAATGGATGGCCTCTGATCCGATTTCCCTCTGCAGATCGGCGATGATCTGCCTCGCCTCGGCGGGAGAGATATGCCCGGCGGTAAAGTCCACCATGCGCTCATTGGAATCCTCACCCAGTGTGACAAGGTTGCATCGGCAGGCCACGTCGGAAGGGGCCAGGGCGATCCCCATGCTGGCGGCCTCTAGGGGGCCGCGTCCCGTGTAGTACAAACGGGGGTCATAGCCGAGAACCGCCAGATTGGCGACATCGCTGCCTGCCTGAAGGCCCTCCGGAATGGTATCGATCAGGCCCAGGGTCCCTTCACGGGCTATCCGGTCCATATGGGGGGTGCGGGCATACTCCAGAGGGGTTTTCCCGTCCAGATCGTCCAGTGGATAATCGGCCATTCCATCGCCGAGCAAGATCAGGTATTTCATCAGCAGTTGTCGTCCTCGATTCGGATCAGCATGGTCTTGCCCATCACGACATCAATCCGATCGATGTCTGCCAGGGCCTTCCGGACGTCGCATTCCCGGGCCTTGTATGTCGTCATGACGATGGGGACCGATTCTCCAACCCCCCTCCCCTTCTGGATGACCGCCTTGATGCTGATGTCGTTGGCCCCCAGTATGCCGGAAATGCGGGACAGAACGCCGGGCCGGTCGACTGCGGAAAAACGGAAATAGTAACTGGTCCTGATCTGATCGAAGGGCATCAGCCTGATGTCCCCGATACCCTCCTCGTCCAGGACGCGCGGGGGGATGCGTCCCGCAATGCCCTTCCGGATATCCCGGGCGATGTCGGCGATGTCGCTGAGCACCGCGCTGGCCGTCGGCATCATGCCCGAGCCCTGGCCGAACAGGAAGACGGAATCGGCTGCGTCGCACATCAAGTGGAAAGCATTGAAATTCCCGTTGACGTTGGCCAGCAGGTGGTCAAAAGCGATCATGGTGGGGTGCAGCCTGGCCTCGATCCCCTCCGGTCTTTCGATGGCGATGGCCAGAAGCTTGATCCGGTATCCAAGCTCTTTCGAAAAGGCGATATCCTGCTCGCTGATATGGGAGATCCCTTCCCTGTAAATGTCTTCCAGCCTGACTTTCTTCCCGAAACACAGGGACAGCAGGATCGCGAGCTTGTGCGCCGCGTCGATCCCCTCAATGTCGTATGTGGGGTCCGCTTCGGCAAATCCGAGGGACTGGGCCTCCTTGAGAACCACGTCAAAGGCTTTCCCCTCGTCGGTCATCTTGCTGAGGATGAGGTTTGACGTCCCGTTCACAATCCCCGACAGGGATCGGATCTTGTTGGCGACCAGGCTCTCCTTGATGGTCTTGATGATGGGAATGGTTCCGCCCACGCTTGCCTCAAAACCGATGTTGACACCCTTCTTGACAGCGGCATTGAAAATCTCATTCCCGTGGAGCGCCAGAAGCGCCTTGTTGGCCGTGACCACATGCTTGCCGCGGTTTATCGCTTCCAGGATGAAGGTCTTGGCCGGCTCGTAACCGCCCATTAACTCGATGACGATATCGATATGGGGATCGTTCAGGATTTCGTAGGCGTCTGTCGTGAGCACCCCCTGGTCCACAGGGATTCCTCTCGATCGCTTGATGTCGATATCCGCTATCTTGCTGAGCTGGACCCCGATCCCGAGCCGCTCGGATATGAGGCTTCCATTCTCATTCAATAGTTTCACGACGCCGGTGCCGATCGTTCCGAAACCAATGAGGCCTAGGGAAATCTTTTTCATGGATGTCATCTCATAGGTTAAGTTTGCAGATTTCTATATCAAGAGGCCTCAATTTGTCAAAAGAATTCATTCGCCGGTCGTGATCCGGTCTGCCCCGGGTCGGATGGATTTCGGGCGCTCAGGAATCTTTTTCGACCCTGCGGTGTCTCGCTTGGCTGCACCGGCAAAATTAGCTGCGCTTAGCTCCGCTGACTCTGCGAGTTCACGCCTGACGGCGCTCGGACAGTTGCCGCTGCGGCCGCTTCGCTTCGACCGGCAGGAGGCCCCGAAAAATCTTCAATTCGCGCTCCTGTAATCCATCCCCGGGACACAGGGCATGCTGAACCGCTGATGATCCATCCCCGGCGCAGGGCAAACGGAGTCATTGGCCCTTCATCATCCCGCTGCGATCAGGTCCAGCCGGCTCCCCCATCGCTGCATCACTTCTTCCCGAAGGCGGCTGTGCTCCCTTTTCCCCAGGCCGGGGTCCTCCGCCAGCAGATCCGACGCCTCCTGTTTGGCCTCGTTCAGGAGCCCGGCGTCCCGGATGATGTTGGCGACGCGAAACTCCGGGATTCCGGATTGCCTGATCCCCATGAATTCCCCAGGTCCGCGCAGGGCCAGGTCCTCTTCCGCGATCCTGAACCCGTCGTTCGTCTCCTTCATGATCTTCAAGCGCCTGGCCGCCATGTCCGACTCGTCATTGGACAGCAGAAGGCAATAGGATGGAATGTCCCCGCGGCCGACCCTTCCCCGCAGTTGATGAAGCTGGGAAAGCCCGAAGCGATCCGCGTGTTCGACGACGATCAACGAGGCTTCCGGGATATCCATGCCGACCTCGATCACCGTGGTGGTCACCAGAAGCCTTGTCTTTTTGTCCCTGAACGCGGACATGGCTTGATCCTTTTCATGCTTCTTCATGTTTCCGTGGATGATCCCGACGGGGAAATCCGGGAAAACGTCCCTTTGCAGATGCTGCCACATGCGATTCGCGTCCCTGAGGTCCACTCGGTCCGACTCCTGGATAAGCGGGTAGACGACAAAGACCTGGTTGCCCTGTTCCAGTTCGCGGCGAATGATCCCATAGGCGCGTTTCCTCTGGGACTCGCCCAATACTTCCGTCCGGACCGGCTTTCTTCCCGGCGGCATTTCGTCGAGAACGGACAGGTCCAGGTCGCCATATACCGTCATGGCCAGTGTCCTTGGAATCGGCGTGGCGGACAACATCAGCACGTCAGGGACCACCCCTTTTTCCTGGAGCAATTTCCTCTGAATAACGCCGAACCGATGCTGCTCGTCGATAACGACCAACCCTAGTCTTTTGAAGGCCACGGCCTCCTGTATGACCGCGTGCGTGCCGATGACCAGATCGACCTCGCCGCTCGCCAAGCGGGCCTGAAGTTCCCTTTTGTCCATCGCATTTTGGCTGCCGGTCATCAACGCCACCCGCAGGCCGGTATTATCCAGCAATCCCGATAGGTTGCGGTAATGCTGTTCCGCGAGGATTTCAGTCGGGGCCATCATCGCCGCCTGATAGCCGTTTTCACAGGCAATGATGCATGCCACCACGGCGACGAGCGTTTTCCCGGATCCCACGTCTCCCTGCAGCAAGCGGTTCATGCATCGATCCGAGGCCATGTCCTGCTTGATTTCCGCAACGGCATGGCTTTGGGCCTCGGTCATGGTGAAGGGCAGGGATTGGCAGAATCGTTCCAGCATGGTCCCATTGGTCTCAAAGGCAATGCCCTGCTCATGGTTCCTTTCGTTTCTTTTCATCAGGATTCCAAGCTGGTAAAAGAAGAATTCATCAAAGACGAGGCTTCTGTGGGCGTCAGAGCGGCCTTCATTCAATAGGTTGATATCCTGATCGTTATCCGGGAAATGGACCCCTCTGATCGCTGCCGGCAGAGGCATCAGTTGATGCCGCCCGAGGATTTTTCCGGGAATGGCGTTTTCCATGGACGGTGCATAATCGCGCACCGCCTGCCAGAGGATCCGCCTGAGGGTCTTTTGTCTTAAACCTTCTGTTTCCGAATAGATCGGGATGATTCTCTTGAAATGGAGCAGTTGATCCTCCTGATCGTCGAGTATTTCGAAGTCAGGGTGGACCATCTCTCTTTCAAAAGGCCATCCGCCCGCGTCGCCCGTGAGGATGGCGCGTTTGCCCGGTGTGAACGCCCTCTTGAGGAATGCCTCCCGGCCGCTGAACCATTTGGCCTTGAGCGTCGCCCCGCCGTCGTCGAGGGTCACTTCGAATATTCTTCGTTTTCCATAGAAGCGCATTTGGGCGGAGACGATCTCGCCCGATACGGTCTGCCGTTTTCCCGGGGCCATTTCGTCGATCCGGCAGACTGTCCGGCGGTCTTCATACCGCCTGGGGATGAAATGGAGCAGGTCCTCCAGGGAATGGACATTCTTTTTGGCGAGTAAATCGGACAGTTTTGGACCTATCCCCCGGATGACGTGAACGGGCTTTGACCATACGGCCTTTTCCGGAATTTCTCCCGATCCTTCTTTGTCGCGGATCGGGGGGTCCGGTGAGGCCCGTAAGTCTTTCAAGCTGGATTTTATTTCCGAAATATGCCGGACAGCCCGTGAAAGACGGTCCGACTTTTCCGGTGCCGGCAATGGGTCATAGCCGGTAAAGAGATCCATCAGAGCATTCAAGGGATTTTCGATTTCAGGGAGCCGATCCTTCGGATACTGTTTGAAGGCCTCATTCCGAAGAAGGCCCACCAGCCCCGTGATCGCCACCTCCATTTTCTTGATCCTGGACAGATGCGCCGAAGAATCCTGAATGGAAAAGGAAATGGGGCTTTCGATTCTTTTGAGGATGGCTTCCAGGCGATCAAGATCGGTTTTCATGGCGGCATAATGGAATCGGCAATCATCCAGGGATATCGTAGAGAAATCCTTAAAATTATTAGCAGATGTCCACAACTCCTGCAAGGAAATAATTGACTTGAATAGGGAATTAAGCTAAAAAAGAATAATTCTTTGAATAACGCTCCATCTGCAGTAATATCCATCAAAATTCGGAATAGACGAGCAAACAAGAAGGTGCGATATGAAAGGAAAAACAACCTATAAGGATGCAGGGGTCGACATAGATCGCGCAAATTCCTTTGTCGAGAAGATCAAGCCTTTGGTAAAGCAGACATCCCGCCGGGAGGTCATGAGCGGGATCGGAGGTTTCGGCGGCCTTTTTCATCTGGATATCAGCAAGAACAAGCATCCCGTCCTTGTTTCCTCGACCGATGGCGTGGGGACAAAGCTGAAGATCGCCCAGATGTTGAACAAGCACGATACGGTGGGCATCGATCTGGTTGCCATGTCGGTCAATGACGTGGTTGTGCAGGGCGCCGAACCCCTCTTCTTTCTCGATTACATCGCAGCCGGCAAGATTCATGTCGATACGACGGTTCAGATCGTCAAAGGGGTCGTCCGGGGATGCCAGGAAGCAGGCTGCGCCCTTATCGGCGGGGAAACGGCCGAGATGCCTGGATTCTATAAAGACGACGAGTACGATCTGGCAGGATTCTGCGTCGGCGTGGTGGAGGCTGAAAAGCTGATCGATGGTTCGGAGATACGGGTCGGGGACCGGATCGTCGGCATCGCATCGTCCGGACTGCACAGCAACGGATTTTCGCTGGCAAGGAAAGTCCTTTTTGATGGCGGGGCCTTTCAACCCGATGAACAGGTTGAGGGGCTTGATCAGACCATTGGAATGGAACTTCTGAAACCCACGAGAATCTACGTTAAATCTGTCCTGAATCTCATCAAGAATTTCAATATTCGCGGGATCGTTCATATAACCGGGGGCGGGTTTCTGGACAATATCCCCAGGATTGTTCCCGGTCCCTGCAGCGCAATCATCCAAAAGGACAACTGGCCGATTCCGCCTGTGTTTGACCTGATTCGTAAGGCGGGCAAGATCGACGACCAGGAAATGTTCCGGGTATTCAACATGGGAATCGGCATGATCATCGTTGTGGCGGAAAAGGAACAGACTGAGATCATGGAACGATTGGAAATGCTGGGTGAAAAGGCCTACTCGATAGGGGTCATCCAAAAAAGGGAAAACGACCAACCCGCGGTTTCCATTGTTTAGAACGACGCTTCTTGACCGCTTGATTTAGGCATTCTCCTGGACGGCATCAGCGATGCATAAAAAAGTCGACATTGGGGTCCTTGTTTCTGGGAGCGGTTCGAATCTCCAGTCCCTGATCAATCATATTGAATCCGGAAAACTGGATGCGGAGATCAAAATCGTCGTCAGCAACAATCCCGACGCCTATGCGCTCGAGCGGTGTCGGAACCACCATATCCCCTTTTCGGTCATCGAACATCGTCAATACGCTTCAAGAGAGGAATTCGATCGAAGACTTATCGACGCATTGAATTCAGTGGGCACCGAGCTCGTGGTGATGGCTGGTTTCATGAGGATACTGTCCTCCGAATTCTTCAAGGCCTTTCCCTTGCGCATCATGAACATCCACCCTGCCCTTCTTCCCGCATTTCCGGGAACCCATGTACAGAAAAAGGCGCTGGATTACGGGGTGAAGTTCTCAGGATGCACGGTCCATTTCGCGGAAGAAGGGGTGGACACGGGTCCCATCATCATTCAATCTGCAGTCCCGGTTTATGACGATGACAGCGACGATACGCTCGCCGAGAGAATATTGAGGGAAGAGCACAGAATCTATCCCCAGGCCATTCAATTCTACGCGGAAGGCAGGCTCAAGATCGACGGCCGCAGAGTCTTGATCATCGACAACCCCGGACCATCCGACAGCGTCTTGCATAATCCGCCATTGGAACGATTCTGATAAGCCATCAACCATTCGATCGGTATTGGGCTTGATTTATGTATGATACGATAATCATCGGTCGTGATATCAGCTCTTCAGTCGCTGCGCTGGCGGCATCAAAGAATGGTCAGAAGACCGTTCTGGTCAGGGAGTCCGGACTGGATTGCGAACATGGTGAAGGGGGCTATACCTTTCCGATCGACTCGATTCCCTGCTTCGGTATCGGACCCGGTCAAAGGGTCCTGGAAATCTTGAGATCCCTCCATCCGCTTCCCGATGAATCTCCTGTTTCCGTTCTTATGGATCCGGCCTTCCAGGTCATTCTTCAAAGCCACCGGCTTGATCT
>JAJFUM010000052.1 GCA_021372415.1 Deltaproteobacteria bacterium | reverse complement strand
TGAAGATCCCCACCAATCTGAAGAGCCTGAAGAAGATCCCGCCGGCCGTTTGGCTTGGCGCGCTCGCCCTGGTCCTCCTGCTCGACGTGGTGGGAGGTCTCGCCGGATGGGGCAAACTGACGTCGACGACGAGGGACCTCGAGAAGACTAAGAAGGAGCGGACCGCGCTCGAAACCCAGGCGGCCGCGGCCACCCAGAGCGCCGAAACCTGGAGGAAGGCGGCAACATCATCGAAGCGGATCCGGATCCGGAAGTCCGCGGCTGTCACGAAGGCCGGAGAGGTGGTCCGCAACGCCGACGGGACCGTTGTCTTCAACGAGACGTTCGAGGAGATCGCCACGGCCGGCCGCGAAGCCACCGGCAACTCGTCCACGGCGTCCACGTCCTGGTCCTCCGCAACGACGACGATCTCGGTGGCCGACTACGAGAAGCTGCTCGAGACGAAGACCGAGAAGTCGAACCTTCGGTTTTTCGTCGGCCCGTCGCTACGCGTGAAGCCAGGGTCATCCATTGACCCGAAGATGTGGGGCATCCAGGGCGGGGCGAGGATCTGGTGGCGACTCGGGGGATCCCTGAACGTCACGACCGAAGGCGAGGCGACGGGGGCCCTTAACTACTATCTCTGAGGATGGACCCATCCAGGCGCCGGCAAGGCCCCCCGGGGAGACCCGAGGGGCCTTTTTGTTGCCCCGGGAAGGCCACCAAGAAGGACCCAAAAGACAGGAGCCGAAAGGCCGAAGAATAGGCCATATAATCGAAAACCGGAGTTTTGTTATTCTGTTGTCACAATTTGTTATTGTGTTATCATTATTAAGAAGGAAGACGGACCGGAAGGAGGAGGCGATGGAAGCGACGACCGAAAAGACGAAGACCTTCATCAGGGTCAGCGACAACCTGACCGGCAGGTTTTTCCTCGTCTCCGATGCTCCAGATGGGAAGATCCGGTTCTACCACGAGACCGACGCAAGCAAGCTCGCGACGGGCCACGCGGTCCCGGTCGCCGAGATGACGCCCGCCGAAGCCGGTGGGCGGTTCGAAGACGCAGGGATTGAGATCGTGAAAGTCGCGTAGGACCTGGCCGCCGGGTTGCCGACGGCCAGCAGGATCCCCAGGGGTTGCCCTCGGGAATCACGAACAAGGAGTCCGAGCATGAGAAAGCCGATCAAGAGCACCGACCCAAGGAAGCCAGCGATCGTCCAGGCCCTCAAGGCCGCGACGGGCGCCAAGAAGATCACGAACGTCACCGAAGAGGGCCCCGCAACATTTCGCGGGCGCTGCCTCGGACCGATGAAAAGCCCCTTCGGAAGGACGGTCTGGATCCCGGTTACTAATGATGATGGATACCAGACGGTCACAATCGCCCAGAAGACGATCACGGATCTCCCTGGGTCATTCAAGAACCCCTGCATCGAGATCCTCTACATCATCGCGTCGGATGGCACCTACGGCGACAAGCGCATCAAGATCTCCAAAACCGGAACCCCGGGCGGTCCGGTTTTTGAGGCGGTCCTTGAAGAACGCCCGATGAAGGGGACCGTGATTGAAGCCCTCACCTGGCACCCCATGATGATGATTTCCTCCACCGAGAAGGACGTCCGTGCCTGGGTTGCCAACAGAACATCGGAAGGGAGGTGGGTCAAGGCCTGATCGAGCGGGCCGGCCTCACGGCCGGCTTAAGATCCCCGGGGGTACGAACCCGGGCCGGGTCGCAAGCCCCGGAACAAACCAAGGAGTCCGAGATGAGCGAGAACACGAAGCCGAGATTCAGCGACGCCAAAACCAAAAAGGAGTCCATCCAGATCCTCCGAGGTTACGAAGTTGAGATGCGGGCGATGATCTACCGCATCTCGGTCATCGCCGGCGACATCGAAAGCGTGACCGACAACGCCGATACTATCCTGGAGGTGATCAAGCCTTTCGACGCCGCGGCCTTCGCGGTGCGGGACCTCGCCGAAAGGATCGAGAAGGGCGAGTTCGGAAGCGACGACCTAGCGGATGGGACGGCGCCGCGCCTCCTCGGATGCGGGCACACCGATCACGAGCACCCCGAGGGCCCCTGCCCGGACCCAGGCCCGGCCTGCGACAACGGGGCCCTGCAGATCACCTGGTGCGCCTGCGACAAGCCCCGCCTTGGATTCGTCGTCGAGAAGGGCGCCTGTAGGAAACCGGGCGGGTGCGGGAGCGATTCCGAGCACGCGCATTGCGGGCATTGCGGTGGGATCCTCCAGGCCAGGAAGCAGCGCACCGAGGAGTGGATCGGAAAGACCGGGCCGATGGACGAGGGCGGAAGCCGTCCGGTGAAGAGAGTCCTGGCCAACGGGGTGTCGGAACCATTGCCTCCGCGCAACGACCTGGCTAACCATAGTCCCGACGGATTCAATTGGGGGTATGCCGGCAGCGGTCCTTCCCAACTCGCCCTGGCGATCGCGGCCGATTTCTACCGAGGAGACAACGAGCCAAAAGACGCCAGTGATGCCAAGGCCATGTGCGTCTACATCGACCTCAAGGATCACCTTATCGCTGGGATGCCCGGGCAATGCGGATTCAAGATTACCCGGGAAGAGGTAGGCGAGATCCTCAAGCGCATCGAGGACGAGATCCGGGCCCGTCAGGCGGGACGCTGATGGCCCCCGGGGTCCTTCCGAAGCCAGGCACCAAGCTCGGCCCATGCAGTACGCCGTGCGTCCATCGAGACTGCGAGGCCGTGAGGACCACGGCCTCCAGCATTTGCCCGGGTTGCAAGAAGCCGATCGGTTACGACCGGGCTTATTACCAGGTCGAGGCCGATGACACCTGGGTTCCGCCCGGGACGGCGGGGCCCTGGCACGCGGCCTGTCTCGAAGACCAGTACGAAAAACACCGCCAGGCGCCCACGCCGGCCGCCGAGACCCCAATCGGAGAAGCCATCGATGTGGGAGGCGACGAAATCGAGGAGGGCTTCTGATGACCATACCCAACTGCTGCGGGACCTGCGCCAAGCTGGGGGAGTGTTCCGCATCAAACATCCATGCGAAGGTCGGGAGGATTTATTCATCTCATCCATGCTGGGTCGAGCCACCGCCCG
>JAJFUM010000033.1 GCA_021372415.1 Deltaproteobacteria bacterium | reverse complement strand
GGCGGGGGGGGGGGGGGGGGGCCACGGGCAAGACCGCCTCCCCTAAAGGGGAGGCGGTCTTCCTGTTTAGGCCGATGGGAATGACGGCATCCCTACCGTCTCTGCTTTGGACAGCCCCGCCGCTAGGCCCAGAGGGAGGTGGAGGTCGAAAGGCCGGAGGAACTGGTGCTTGAGAAGAGCCCTTCCAGGAGGGCGGCGAACATCTGACTCTGAAAGTTCTGTCCAATCCCGGTGTTCGTGCTGGAATCGGTGGTATTCACCTGTTCCTTCCGGGCGTCCATCTGGGCGAGAAAAGCATCGTCCTCGGCACGGGTGATGGAGCCGTCGCCATCGGTGTCCACCTGGCTGAACAACTCGTCGATGTTTCCCCCGCCCTGGCCGATCACGGCCGCCAGTTCGTCCTTGGTGACGATGCCGTCCTTGTTGGTGTCGGCCGTATCGAAGACCTTATCGGGCGGGGGCGGCGGGGCGGACATCCCCGATGCGCCGGCCGCGCTACCGGCCGGTTTCATCTGCTGTTCCAGCTTGGCCATTCCTGACTCGAACTCGATCGCGCCGACCAGGTCGTCCTGGTTGGTATCCAGATTGCTAAAAAAACTGTTCACCAGGTTGGATGAGCTTTCCTGGATCAGCGAAGCGATCTCGGATTTGTCGATCGACCCGTCTTGGTTGGTGTCGATCTGGTTGAACGCCTGCTGCCTTATCTCGGTGAGGGAGGTTGTGCTCATGCTGTTGATTCCACTGATCATATGGTTCTCCTTTCCTGTTTGGGATGGGTTCCATCGGCCTGCTCGGAGGGAAACCAGAGCAACCGATATGCCGTCTGTTCCGCCCTCTTTTGTTGAAAAGTTCATTTTACAAATCTTTACAGCGGATTCTCCACCTGCGGACCGGGAAAGGGCCGGTAATCCAGCCTGGGAGCGGCAGACACCCTTTTTCTGGATCGGGGGTGGGTTTTGGCGTATAGACGAAAGAGCCCTTCTTTACAATTCTTAACGGTCCTCGGCCGGGATCCGTGGCATGATGGGCCGCCGTCGGCCGACGGGAGAGGAATAAATTTCCCATTTTCGGAAGAAAGAGGCGGCAAAAATTGCCTCATGGAGGGATCGCATGGTGCAACCGAGGGAAGTCGTCCTGGCAATCGATGACGACCGGGATCTCTGCGAGCTGCTGGAGGAATACCTTGGCCGGGAGGGATTTCGTCTCGAGGCGGTCCACGACGGGGAAGCGGGGGTCCAGAGGGCGCTGACAGGCTCCTACGGCGTCATCATTCTGGACGTCATGCTCCCCGGCAAGCGAAATGGCTTCGACATCCTCCAGGCGATCCGCTCCCGGATCGGCACCCCGGTTCTGATGCTCACCGCCCGGGGCGAAGAAGTCGACCGGATCGTCGGCCTGGAGATGGGGGCGGATGATTACCTTCCCAAGCCCTTCAACCCGAGGGAACTGGTCGCGCGCCTCCGGGCCATCCTCCGCCGGGTGAACAGCGATGCGGCCAGGCCCTCACCGGGGACACCGTCCGACCGCTACCGGGTGGGCGACGTGGAGATGGTGACCCCGACCCGAACGGTCCTGCGGTCCGGCCGGCTTGTCGAGCTCACTGCGGTCGAGTTCGGCCTGCTGGAGGTGCTCCTGGCCAGGGCAGGGACAATCGTGACCCGAGATGAACTGACTCGCACGATTCTGGGCCGCTCCCTGACCCCCTATGACCGGAGCATCGATGTCCATGTCAGCAGGCTCCGGAAAAAACTGGGGCGGGATGAAAACGGCGCGGAGAGGATCCGGTCCATCCGCGGCAGCGGCTATGTCTATGTCCTGCCGGGTGCGATCCTGCCCGGGAAATGAACGGGGCAAAGGCACGGAGTGGACGATGCACAGGAACAACCTCTTCATCAAGATCTGTCTGTGGTTTTGGCTGACGACCCTCTTCATGATCGGGGGGGTGATCACGGTGGACTGGCTGACCGAATCCGGTCCTTTCGGCTCGCCTCGCCCCCCCATGCACGGGGGACCCCTGGTCTCTCAAGGCCAGGCCATGGCCTGGATCTACGAAGAGGAGGGCGCCTCGGCCCTCGGCCATTTTGCCGCCCGCCTCCGGGACCTGGACGGGATCCGGGTGCAGCTCCTGGACGGGAACGGCGTCGATCTGACGGGGGGGACATCGGCCGCCCCCGCCGTAGCGCCGGTCTCGCTGGCCGTGACAGGGCCCTCGGGCCGGACGTACAACCTCCGTGCCGAGTTGCCCCCCCGGCCCCCGGGGCCCGGCGGGCCTCCGTCCTGGGGAATGACCCTGATCCGGCTGATCGTCGTCCTGACCGTTTCGGGCTTCATCTGTTACTGGCTGGCGCGCTATCTGACCGCGCCCGTCCTGAAGATCGGGGCGGCGGCCCGGCGTCTGGCAGCCGGGGATCTTTCGGCCCGCGTCAGCCCGGCCCTGGGCAAACGGAACGACGAACTCGCCCGATTGGCCCTCGATTTCGACTGGATGGCCGAACGGATCGGCTCCCTCCTGAACGGCCAGCGCACGCTCCTTCGGGACATCTCCCATGAACTGCGTTCCCCCCTGGCCCGCCTCAACGTGGCCCTGGAACTCTGCCGGAAGGAGGCGGGCCGGGAGGCGGCCGGAGCCCTTGATCGGATCGAACAGGAATCGGGCCGGCTCAACGAGATGATCGGCCACCTCCTGACCCTGAACCGGGTTGAGTCCGATACTGCCGTCCGGAAGACGGGGCGGATCGACCTGGCGGGGCTTGTCCGGGAGATCGCAGCCGACGCCGAGTTCGAGGCAGGGGCGCTGAAGCGCGCCGTGAAGGAC
>JAJFUM010000032.1 GCA_021372415.1 Deltaproteobacteria bacterium | reverse complement strand
GAAGGGTCGGCCCTTGCTGTCCTTTCCGGCCACGACGTAGCCCCTCATCTGGTCGAAGAAGTCCTGCGGCAGGGGCGGCATGGTGGACACTTCCGGAGTGACTTCCTCCGCCTCGCCCTCGACGACCGGGGCGGCTGTCTTGCGCCTCTCGGCCTCAGCCTCTATTTTCTCAATGGAATCATCAAGTTTCTTGTCAAAGCTGCGCTTCTTCTTGAGTTCTTTCGCATTGGCGAGAAGGTTGTCGACCTCCTCGTCCTGCAGGCTGGTCATGTCCTTCCCGGTGATGTCCTGCACGGTCTGTGAGAGCTTCTTCGAGGTATATTTCCGGTAGGCGAGGTTCGCCCCGCCGATGGTCCCGCCCATGACGGTCGTGAGCAGGAAGACCTGGGGGGCCACTTCGCTGGCCGATTTCGCCCAATCGGAAGGCGAGGCGAAGGACCGGGGGGCTTCGTCGGTGAGGCCCATCTGGGACTCTACCTGCTGCTGCCCAGTCTTCGTGATGGTCTCCGTTCCTAGCTCCGTTCCATAGGTCCCGGCGATCTTCTTGATGATCTTGGAAGCCACGTTCTGCCCGACCATCTTGGAGAGAGGCTTGAGCAGGACCTTGAGTTCGGCGACGTTTCCGATGGCTTCCGGTATGGCTTCCCAGAGGCCGTAGGCCGTGGCAAGATTGCTGAATTTATTCTTTAATTTCGCTTCTTCTTCCGGGGTGATGTCGCGGCCGAATTGCTCCCTGGCGGTCTCGTTCATGGCGTCGAGGTACTGCTGCATGATCTGGTTCGAGGCCATGCGGTAGGCGGCCGCACCGGAGGCGGCCATGCCCGTCCCCCATGCAACGGTAGGGTTCTTGGTGGCAAACAAGGCTGCCCCGCCGGCACCGAGGCCAGCACCGGCAGAGGTGACGGAAAAGGCGAGGTTCGAGGGCAGTTCCGCGACGTCCTTGACGGAAATCGGCATCCCGGGCAGGATTTGAGCCTCCGAACCGTACTGCTTTACGAACTCCTCCCGGGCCCTCTCGTTTTCGTCGAGGAAGCGATCCAGGATACCCTTGTCGGTCACGGTGGCACCGGACTGGCCCTTGGCGGTCTGGATGAGGGTGGCCCCGATCTCCTGCGGGAGCCGCTTGATCCCGGCGAGAAGTGCCGTTCCCGCCTTCAGGGGGTCGGCGTTCTCCTTGGTCTCTGGCGTGAAGGTGCCCGTGAAGGCATCGTAGGACGCTCCGGCGGGCGCCTTCGCTTCGGGGGTCCCGGGGGCCTCCCGCTTGGACAGGAAATCGACGATCTCCGTGGGGTTGTACTGCTCGGCGATGGCGGTATCGATCTTCCCGCCCATCACGGGATACTTTTTTCTCAGACCTTCAAGGATTTCGTCGTCGGAGTAACCGGCCCCGCGGGCCTCGCTGATCTTGTCGTAGAGGGACATTCGGCGCTCCTAGAGGATGTCGTCGAGGGGTTTGCGGACCTTTCCGGTCGCGCTGCCTTTGGCCGTCGGCTTCATCTGCGTGATGTCCTTCGGCTTTTCCTGCTCCCCGAATCCGGCCAGATAGTCGGCAATCTTCTGGAGGTTCCGGGGGTACTTTCCTCTCTCGCTGCTATTTTCATCCGACACGCTCCACTCGTCGTCAGAGCGGTACTTCATCAGGCCCTTCCGGATGTTGCGGACCTTGGCGAGTTGCTCCGACAGGTCGGCCGATTCCCCTTCGGTCTCGATCTGCTTAGCGAGGTCTGATTCCACCTTGTTCAGGTAGCCGTTCAGGTTGTTGTACTCCTGCCGGACATCGCCCTTGGTCCACTCCTTCTTGGCATCGGCCTTGGAGCCTCCGCCTTCCCTGGGAACCGTGGGGACTTTCACGATCTCGCCCGTCTTGAGGTTCTTCATCTGTCCGTATCCGAATCCGGCCCAGCTTTCCTTGTCATCCTTCTCTTCC
>JAJFUM010000005.1 GCA_021372415.1 Deltaproteobacteria bacterium | reverse complement strand
GGAGACGGCCGCCGGCGTCGCCTTCTACACCGTCTCGGCCGTCGAGAACGACATGGAGTCCAACGCGATCCTCATCCAGGGCCCCCACGCGCGCGACGCGTGCGCCTTCCCGCCAGGAGGCGCCGGCGGCGGGGACGCCTGCTGCGGTCCGGACGGGTGCGTCGCCCAGTTCCTCGGCGGGGGATAGAGCGTGACCAGGCCGATCATGCCCGGGACCCTCCTCAACGAGATCGCCCACGGGGACGTCCGGTGGCCGGCGTGGCGCGTCTGCGTCTGGGACCCCTCCCGGAACTCCATGTCCGACGTGGTGCGCGGGGTCGCCCAGGACCTCCCCCTCGACATCACCCCCTACGTCGAGCGCCTCGAGCTGCAGGAGAACATCGGCCTGGAGAGCGGGGACGACCCCTCCGTGCCGCAGGCCTCCTTCACGTTCCGGAGGCACCCCGGCAGCGGGGTCGAGATCCGGCGCGGGCTCTTCGACGACGGCGTGATCGTCCGCGTCTTCGAGGGGGACGCGCGGATCGACCCCGCGGCCTGGGTCTGCACCTTCACGGGAACCTTCCGGGGCCGCCCCGGGGACGACCCGGGGACCCCGTCCTCCGGGTCCGAGGGGCTCACCGCCAACGCCTACGGGCGCGAGGAGCGGTACCTGAACCAGACGGTGACCACCGAGAAGTACGACGCCGGGACCGACGTGGGGGACATGGCGATCGACATCGCCGTGCGGAAGATGGGCCTGACCCAGGACGAGGTCCTCCTGGGGGCCCAGGGGTTCCTCACCCGGCACAAGGTGACCCAGATCGTCGAGGACCCCGCGCTCAACGCCCTGTGGCACTGCCTCTTCCCGGTCGGGAAGAAGCCGAAGTTCGACGCCCTCGGGCGCCTGGTGGCCGTCGACGTGGACCTGGACAAGACGCCGGCCCGCGTCTTCGGACACGGGCTCAACATCGAGCGCATCGTCGCCTCCCCCAACGACGTGGAGGTCAACAACTCCGTCGTCGTCAAGGGCCTCTCGGACGTCCTGGAGAAGAGCCTCCAGGAGATCCAGATGCTCCAGGAGCTGACGACGACGACGGGTTACTTCGACCGCACCTTCGAGGAGTCCGTCTACTTCTCCCAGGACCGGACCCAGCGCGCGCAGGACACCCGCCTGATCCAGAAGAAGAAGATCCAGTGGTCCGACGCGCGGTGGACTCAGGTCAACGAGTTCCACGGAGTCCTGAAGATCGACACGCGGTTCCTGGCGAACATCCGCTCCGTCCTCTTCGGGACCTACCTGGCCTCCATGGTCCTGGCCGCCGTGCTCAGGCTGGCCCAGAACGAGGGTGGCATCTTCGCCTCCGCGGGGACCCTGGGGACCCTGGCGGCCGTCATCTTCGCCCTCGAGGTGCTCACCACCATCTCGCTCGTCGGATTCCTATGGGCAACCACGTTCATCGGCCGCGGCGTATACCAGGTCTGGGGAAAGCCGTTCGAGTACGTCTACAAGGAGATCGTCAGCCGGCACCAGGTGGACGGGCTCGAGCTGGACGAGGTGCGCGAGGTCGAGTACCGCAACGACATGCTGACGACGATGGCCCAGCTCGACGCCGCGGCCGCCAGGCTCCTGCGCCGGGAGGTCCTGAAGAACCAGCTCTACGAGATCGTCGTCTCCTGGGATCCCGTCCTCGAGGTGGACGACGTGATCGAGGACCACGCCGGGAACCGGTACTACATCTGCTCCCTGGCACGGTCCCTGTCGTCCGAGGAGCCGTCCCTGATCAACATCCGGGCCTGGAAGGTCTTCGATGCCGAGTCGGCCGTCGTGGACGCCAACGAGGCCGTGGCCCTGGCGGGGGTGTAGCGTGGCGAAGAACCTGGCCCTGTTCGGTCGGCGCGAGGTCTTTGCGGGACGCCGGTTCGTCACCGGGGTCACCGCCTCGGTCCCGCTCTACAAGGAGGTCGATACCCAGGGCCACAAGGAGTGGCTCGTGGACGTGTACCTGTCCCCGGCCGACAACCCGGACCAGACCATCCTGCGCGACGTCCCGATCGCCCCATACGCCAAGAACCTGGTGACGGACGTCCGGCAGCCGGTCACCCTCGAGAGGAGCAAGCAAGGGTCGTACTCGGTCATCGGCCGCGCGAAGGTGTCGGCCGCCGGCGCCGGCGGGGATCCGATCACGGACCCGACCTACCGCTTCGTCCGGCACAACTACGCGAGCCTGCGGGCGAGGTTCGTGGCGGACCTGGATTATACCCTGGAGCCGCTTCAGGGATCCCCGCTGACCGAGTTCCAGGCGGACCCGGCGGAGCCCTTCCAGGTCGTCCGGGCGGTGAACGCATTCGGGCACCAGGTGCTGGGCCCGGAGGTTACAGACGAGCCGCGCGAGATCAGGGTGCATCCCAAGCGCAGGATTCGCACTCGACACGTCGTGTCGCAGCAAGCAAAATTCGGGCCCAAGGGCGATCCGGAGGCCATGGACTGGGGGACGTCGATCTTCCAGCCCACCATCCTCAAGGTCGTCGAACAGGAAACGGAGGTCTAGGCCATGACCATGTCCCTCGTCACCCCGATCCCGGCGTCGAGCACGACGTACCCCTCCGACATCTCGAACAACTTCCAGCTCATCATGGACGCCTTCAACGCCCT
>JAJFUM010000242.1 GCA_021372415.1 Deltaproteobacteria bacterium | reverse complement strand
GACTTGCAGAGAGTTGTTTCATACGGTGAAATATTGTTCCGTATGCCGTTGATTTTACCATGGAGCAGGAGAAGTGAATTGTCAAGAAATAATTTCTAGGGGACGATATCTCTTTCAAGTCAGGGACATAAGACCTATTCGGCCTGAATTCGCGCCTCTGGTCTGTTGAAACGGGACATCCCCCTGATGGTGCCGATGACGAAAGAGACGGAACCATCCGGGTCGCACGAGGAGCCGGACGAACAACGATCGGATTCGCGGGGAAGGCGAGGAGGTCAACGGGATAGCGGGTCAAGGGGACTGGATGGAGATCGGCTCGCTGCTGGGATCAGCATACCAAAGGGAGTTTGGATTATCAAGGCTCTTCATGGCGGGACAAGGGACTTGCCGAACGAGCCGATGAAGGCCCGGGCCGTCTTGGATAGATACCGATCCTTGTACCAGGCCAGACCAGCGACCAGACGGAGGGGCCCGGCCAGCGGGCGGACGACGATGCCGACCTGCTTGCGGACGACATCCTCAATGAAAAAGGAGATCCCCACCCCCTGCCGGACCAGTTCCAAGATGGTCCCGATCTGGCCGGAGGAAAAGACAATTCTGGGTGTGAACTGGAATTTCGCGCATTCCTCCAGGATGATCTGCCGGCTGTAGGTGTCTTCCCGAAAGAGGATAAAGGGCTGATCCTTAAGTTCCTCGAAGGGAACGGATGAACGTTTGCACAGAGGGTGGCCCTCCGGGAGGCAGACAAGGATCTGGCCCGTGGTGATTGGAACACTCTCCAGCCGAGGCGGCAGATTGGAGGTGATCATGATCCCGATGTCCAGATCCCCGCTCTCCAGGCGGTTCCGAATGGAGAGGGACCCCTCCTCCAGGACCGTAATCCGGACGTTCGGATAGGCCTTCTGAAAACGGGCAAAGGCCGAGGGAAACAGGAACGCTCCCATGATGGCCGTGATCCCGATCCGGAGGGTCCCCTTTTGGAGGAGCCGCAGATCGTTCATCTCTGCCGTCAAGTCGCTCACCCGCGCCAGGATCTCCTCGGCACCCTGGAGGAAGGTCCGTCCCTCCGCCGTCAGGGTAATCTGCTTCTGGCTGCGGTCCAGGAGCCTTACCCCCAACTCCTCCTCCAGTTTCCGGATGCCGATGGTCACAGAAGGCTGGGAGACATGCAGCTTAGCGGCCGCCCGGGTGATGTTGTTCTCCCGGCAGACCATCCGGAAATACTCCAGTTGGCGAAGCTCCATGGTTGGATTCCCTCCTGAGCGATAGTTATTACTTATCATAACATATTAAATTAATATTTTACATTTATATATGCGGGATGTATGCTTATTATGACATATATCAAGGAAGGGAGAAGAACCATGGACAAAGTTAAGACCTATCAGAATTTTATCGACGGAAAGTGGACCGCGCCCCGTTCGGGACGATATTATCCGGACATCAACCCTGCCGATGACAGGGACATCGTTGGAAACTTTCCCCTCTCCGACAAGGAGGATGCCGACGACGCCGTGGCTGCCGCCCACCGGGCCTTTGCGGCCTGGAGCCAGATGCTTCCTAGCGAACGGGAGAAGTGCATCGAACGGTTCGTGGTGCTCCTGGACCAGAACCGCCAGAGGATCGGCGAGGCCCTCTGCCGCGAGGAGGGCAAGACCCTCAAGGAGGCCCAGGGGGAGCCCGCCCGAGGCGTTGTGGAGTGCCGCTACTTCCTGGGCGAAGGACAGAGGCTCGAGGGGATCACGATGCCCAGCGACAGGCCTGGGGTGATGAGCATTGCCGCACGGGTCCCGATCGGGGTCGTCGCCGCCATCGCCCCCTGGAACTTCCCCTTTCTGACCCCCCTGCGCAAGATCATCCCGGCACTGGTCACGGGCAACACGGTCGTCTTCAAACCGGCCTACGACACGCCCCATTGCGGCGTCCTGCTCATGGAGCTCTTTGAGAAGGCCGGCCTGCCCCCCGGTGTCGTCAACATGGTCATCGGCCGGGGCTCGGTCATGGGAGATGCGATCTCCGGCCACCCGCTGGTCCGGGGGATCACCTTCACCGGATCCACTTCCGTCGGCCGCCGGATCAATACCATGGCTGCCGGGCACTTTGCCAAGGTACAGCTCGAAATGGGCGGCAAGAATCCGGCGATCGTTGCCGACTATCGTGACCTGGATCATGCGGCCGCCCAGATCGCGGCTGCGGCCTTTGCCGTCACCGGGCAGCGCTGCACGTCGATCAGCCGCCTCATCGTCCTGAGGGAGCATGCCGAGGTGCTGGAAGAGAGGATCGCGGAGAAGATGAAGGGCTATGTCCTTGGGAACGGAATGGACCCCAAGGTCACCATGGGACCGGTCGTCAACGGCGCGGCCGGGGAGGCCATCATGGCATACATCCAGAGCGCCAGGGACGCGGGGGCCGTGGTCAAGCTGGGCGGCCGCCGTCTGACCGGCGGGGCCTTCGACAGGGGTTTCTACATCGAACCCACGCTCATCACGGATGTCACCCCCGGGATGAAGGTCGCCATCGAGGAGATCTTTGGACCGGTCCTCGTCAGCATCAAAGTGGATTCCTTTGATGAGGCCATGGCGGTCGCCAACGATACCGAATACGGCCTGGCCGCGTCGCTCTTCTCGGACAACCTGGGATACATCTACCGGTTCCAGCGGGAGATCGAGACTGGAATGGCCCATGTGAACCACGGAACCGTCACGGACGGTTGCATGCCCTTCGGCGGCGTCAAAGGCTCAGGACTGGGGGCCTTCTCCAAGGGGGCGACGAACAAGGACTTCTATATGACCTACAAGGTGAACTACATCAAATACCTCCCTTGACCGAGGCGGATCAGCAAGGATACCGTCGTTATCAGGCATAGCCCAATAACCGGGGCAAAAACATGACGAGGGCCGGGAAGTAGGTCACGATCAACAAGACCACGATCAGGACGGTCATGAATGGAAAGACCGCCTGAACGATCCGGACCAACGGAAGACGCACCAGATCGGCCATGACGTTAAGCACCAAGCCTACCGGTGGCGTCAGCAATCCGAGCATCAGGTTCAAAACGACGACGATGCCGAAATGGACCGGATGGATGCCCAGCTGTTGGCAGATCGGCATGAATATCGGCATGGTAATCAACATCGCCGCCGCGGGTTCCAAGAAGCAACCCAGGAACAACAGGAAGATGTTGACCGCCAGCAAAAAGAGCGCGCCGTTCGTATGAACGATGGAGATGATGAAATTGCCCAACAGGATCGGGATCTGCTCGATCGCCAGGATCCAGGCAAACAAGGCACAGGCAATCACGACCAGCATCACCGAAGCGGTGGTATAGGCGGATTCGATAAAGACCTTTTTGATCCCGCCCCAACCCAACATGCGATAGGCGAGGCCGCCCAAGGCAAGGGAATAGGCGACTGCAACAGCTCCGGCCTCCGTGGGGGTGAAGATCCCGCCGAAAATCCCGCCCAGGATGATGCACGGCATGAGCAACGCCGGGAAAGAAACCAGGAAGGACTTGGCCAGTTCCGGTGCGGTCGACCGCGGATGGCGAGGGTAGCCTCGCTTGACGGCAAAGTAGTAAATCATAATCATGAGCGAACCGGCCATGAGGAGTCCGGGGATGAATCCGGCAGCGAAGAGTGCCGCTACAGACGCACCCGAAAGGACCGCATAGATGACCATGGGAATGCTCGGAGGAATGATCGGCCCAATGAGCGAGGCAGCCCCGATCACCGCGGCTGTGAATTCGTCGTCATACCCGTCGTCCCGCATAGCCTTGACCTCGACGGAGCCCAATCCTCCGGCGTCGGCCACGGCGGACCCAGACATCCCCGCCATGATGATGTTGGCGACCACGTTGGCGTGAGCCAAACCTCCTGGAATATGGCCAACCATGCTCTTGGCAAAACCGAACAGGCGATCGGTAACGCCGGAGGCGTTCATGAAATTCCCGGCCAGAATAAAGAATGGGACCGCGAGCAAGGTAAAGTTGTTGACGCCGTCCGCGAACTTCTGCGTCATGATGGTGAATGCAATGTCCCCATTGAGGAGCAAGTAAGCGAAGGAAGACAACATAAGCGAGAAGCCAATGGGCACACCCACAACAAGCAACAGGATCAGCAATGCAAACATGACGATCATCGTCCGGCCTCCATCAGGTTTATTCCATCCTTTTGAGGCGTCCGGACGGCACGGATCATCTGAACCGTGATATGGTAGAACATGAGACTCATGCCAACGGGAATGGAAAGGTAGAGAAAGGTTTTGGGAACATCCACAGCGGTTGCGGCGATCGTCCATTGACTGAAGGCAAACACATATCCGCTCTTAATGGCACAGGCAAAGAAAACCAGGAGCAGCGCGTCGCTCAAGATCCGAAGGTATCGCCGTAATTGTTCCGGGAACCTTTGGACGAATACATCAACGTTGATATGGGCGTTCCGTTTGACCAATGCCGCACACCCCATGACCGCAAACCACACAAACCCCCATTTGATGAGATCAGAGATACCCACCAACAGCGTCGTGCCAAAACCATATCGCAGGAGAGTCTCAATAAAGGTGGCGCCAAACATGGATACACCGAGCACGACACACAGGAACTTCTCCAGCGTGAACAAGGCCTCATCGGTCCTCAACAGAAACCCCATCGCAACGGAGCCACCCTCCAGCCGCTCCTGTTTATTCTTTGGCATACCGACCTCCTGAAACCGATGCACACCGCAGAGCATGCGATGCAATCATCCCCTACAGAAAATGCAGGGTGTGAACCTGTCCGGCACCGAACCGTAAGTGCAGGTGAGGCGTGCATGCCTCCCTTTATCCCGTTTTGCAGCGCGTCTCACCTGCAAAGACCAACCGTAAGCGGCTTACCCCCTACTTGACGGACTGGATCTTGTTGTAAATCTCTCGGCCGTTTTCAAAGAGCTCCGGCGTCTTGGAGAAGGCTTGCAACCACTCTGCCTTGTTGATCTCGACGATATTCAGACCCTTCTGTTTGAAAAATTCCAAGTTTGCCTGCTCCTCCTTCTTGCCTTCCGTCAGGGAGAACTGACGGGCATCCTCAAATGCCTTGCCGAGAACCTCTTGAAGTTCCTTCCCGAGGCTCTGGTACTTCTTCTCGTTGATCATGACAAAGGGGTAGTCGATGATATGCCTGGTCAGGACGATGTTCTTCTGCACTTCATAGAATTTCATGTCGCGAATGGACGACAGCGGGTTTTCCTGGGCCTCAACGATCCCCTGCATGAGGGCCAGATACAGCTCATCCCATGGGAAGGCGGTCACATTGGCCCCGATAGACTGCCAGCTCTTGATCCAGGCGGTGATGTCGGGCGTGCGCAACTTCAATCCCTTCACGTCCCCCGGCTTTTTCACGGGGCGGGCGGCGTTGGTCGTCAGCATCCTCGGTCCATGGTAAAGCATGTTGATGAGGCGAATGTTGTGCTTCTCGATCATATAGCTCTTCACCATCTTTTCGGAGAGCTCGCTTTGCATGGCCACCTTGTACTGATGCTTTTCGTCGGCGAAGACAAAGGGGGTGTTGAACAGGGTGAAGCTTGGGCAGTACCGATCGATACCGTAGACCATGGTCATGTCCTGGGCCCCGGTCTTCACGTTGTCCATCTCGCTGAACTGGTCGCCAAGCTGCGAGCCGGGATACACTTGGAGCTTCAGCCTGCCGTTGCTGTTCTTCTCGATCTCCTGTGCGGCGAGCAAGACCGCCTTGTTCATCCGGGTCTCGCTGGGCCAGATGTGCCCGTACTTCAGAACGATCGGGCCGGCCGCAAAAGCCGTCGTGCTGCCGATCACCATCGCCACCGTCAACGCCAGAAGCGTCGTCAAAATCCTTTTTTGCATGAATGGTCCTCCCTAGTTTGAGATGAATGGTTAAAAACGCCTCTCTACATCGGTTCCTTGATAGCCGCCCGGCCGGGAATGTGTTGAAATACCGAGTCAGTCAAACCGCCGTCCACCAACAGGTCCTGGCCGGTGATATAGCCTGCCTCGTCAGAGGCCAGAAAAACAGCCGCAAAGGCGATATCTTCGGGACGGCCGATACGGCCGAGCGGAATCATCTCTTCTCGCCGGTGCAGCAGATCCTCGTCCTGGTATATATTTTCAGTGAGCGGTGTGTGGATCAACCCTGGGCTGATCGAATTGACCCGGATGCCGTATTGCGACCACTCCATGGCGCATTGCTTGGTCAGCATGATCACCGCCGCCTTGGCCGGTCCGTATGCGCCTCCATCGGGATAGGCGTATCGCCCGGATATGGAAGCGTTGTTGATGATGGCCCCGCTTCGCCGCTTGATCATCTCCGCCCCCACGATCTGGGAACATAACAGCGTGCCTTTCAAATCAATGTCCATGACCTTGTTCCAGGCGTTCATGGGCAGCGTTTCCATAGGATAGGGGGCATTGACGCCGGCATTATTCACCAGGATATCGATTGTTCCAAAGACTGCCAGTGTCTCATCCTTCAGGCGAACCACCTCTTCGTGGTTGCTCACGTCCGCCTTAATAAAGACCGCCCTTAGGGAGCCTCCAGCCGGGTTTCCTTGTTCGGTTGCCAGAAGGTCCTCCACAATGGCCTTTCCGGCGGCCTCATCCCGGCCGGAGACCACAACCGCGGCGCCTTCACGGTGAAATACCCTGGCCACGGCCTCACCGATACCGCGGGTCGAACCCGTCACAATGGCCACTTTTTTCCCCAGTCTCATGATGATGACCCCTCCATGCCAGCCGGAACGTTCAGGCGGCTTAAGCAATTCATGGCCACAGCCCTGGCCGGAGCGCCTTCCGAACCGACGATATTCAGCGGAAAACAGCAGAAGAAGAACCGGCCCGGCGGCAACTGGTCCAGATTGGCGAGGCACTCCACAATGGGTACCCCGGCGTTGAGCAGGATGTGATGGCTGGGATGGGTGGTCGAGGAGACGTTGGCCTGTTTGTTGATCGGGTCCACGGACGGAATGTCTCCGGCCAGGCATTTGACACCCTTGTCCTCGGCCAGCCAGCGTGCCCCTTCAACCGCCAGATAGCAATACTTCTCCACATCGGGGCAGCGCTGGTAACCGGTGTATAAAACCACGATGTCCCCGCGATGGATGTGCGAATCATATTCGACCAGATGCCTCTGTTCAATGACGCTTCCCGGCGCCAGGCTGGACAGATCGATCAGGACCGCCTCTCCGGTTAATTGGTCCAAATCAAGCCGGTCGATGGTCTGACCGTCGGCCAGAACGTGTCTGGGCGCATCCACATGGGTGCCGGCATGAACGATGATCTCCAGTTTGCTGACTTGAATTCCCTGGATCTCATGCCGTTTCAGTTGATGGACCGAAGGTACGGCCATCCCCGGATAAACCCGCATGTCTTCTGTAATGGCCATGCTGAGGTCGATGACGCTGGGGGTTGTGTCCATTTTCATGACTCTCCCTATCAGACCGCTTTCCTGTTGCTCCTTAGACCACCGGCGGCGCAGTGGCGTAGACCACCGTCATCGGCGTTTCCTGGTCGTTCAAAAGCTGATGCTCATAGACATCGGGAGGGAAATGGATCACGTCGCCGGTTTCGACTCGTTTTTCCCGGAGTTCGCCGTTTTCCCTCCATTGAAGCACACCTTTGCCCTGGACGATAAAATAGGCTTCCTCAAATCCTTCGGGATAGGTAACGACGAAACCTTCATTGCTGTCCCGTTCCTCATGGGAATGCCAGCGGTGAGGGGATTTGCCCGGATCTACGTAAAGGATGCCCATGCACAGTTTATTTGAATGCGTATGGTTGAGCATCCGGCGTCCATACCCTCCTAACGCCCCGGTCAGACGCTTGCCCTCTTCCGGTTTGATCAATACTGGCTGTTTCTTTTGCATGGTCTCCTCCAATAAGATGAAAGCCACGGCCTACCCGCCAAATTTTCCTCAGATGGTCGGACCGGTGGTGTAGATGCCGATGCTCTTGTCATAGGCGTTTATCTCGGCCTGGCTCCTTGCTCCCGAAGCCGTTTCCAGGACCTTTTTGATGATTTCCTCCCCTATGGCCCTGATGGATTTCTCCCCGGAAATGATCGGGCTGGCATTGACGTCGATGTGTTGGCCCATTCGCGTAACCTTGTCAGGATTTCCAGCCACCTTGACGACCGGAACCAAGGGAAATCCCTGGGGCGCGCCTCCGCCGGTGCTGAAGATGCATATGTTGGCTCCGGACGCGGCAATACCGGTAAGAAACTCGTCTTCCTTGCCCGGAGAATCCATAATGTACAATCCCGGCCTTTCCACTCGTTCACCGTATTCGTACA
Source organism: Deltaproteobacteria bacterium (assembly GCA_021372415.1). GTDB lineage: Bacteria > Desulfobacterota > Syntrophia > Syntrophales > UBA5619 > JAKAFS01. Next base: position 365 of record JAJFUM010000242.1, on the reverse strand, counting down.
CGCCACTGATGGGGCCGGAACCGGATTTGCTGATGGCCCCGAGGGATTTTTCTTCGATGGTGGTCAAACCGCCGGCGATGTTACCCGGGGAAGGTTGAGTGCCCCGCATATCCACACCCGTTTGGATGATCCGGTTTTCCATGCGGGCGACAATGGTCAGAAGTTTTTTACGGACATCATCGTTGATGGCCCTTTTGGCCAGCACATCTTCCGCCCCGATGTACTCCGTCGTTTCCCCAAAAATGATTCTGGAGCCGCCCCGTTCAAGAAAGAAGTCGACCACTTTTCCCGTGGCCGGGTTAGACGAAATCCCGGAGGTTGCGTCGGAAGAACCGCATTTTATGGCCAAGGTAATTCCGGAAAGC
>JAJFUM010000385.1 GCA_021372415.1 Deltaproteobacteria bacterium | reverse complement strand
GTCTGGTTGTGGCCCAGATCAACGACATTGGCAGTGGATTGGAGCGCATCACCGTGTGGCCGAAGGAGGCGCGGAGGGCTGGATACACTCCTGTTTTCCCCATGCCGAAGGAATAGTTCCCATCTGATATTCAGATAGAATGAGGGGGAACCGCTCGCCGGTCCTCCTCCTTTGTTCCTTCAGTAATTCCCGGAGGCCTCTCGGAATTTTTCCGAGAGGGGTTCGAGCACGCGCACCCTTGCGAACCTCCGGGAATAGAAGCACCGTCAGCTTTCCCGGGGTTGTTCCAACTCCGGGATTTGCTGTTGTTCTGTGCCCTTGGGAGGAGTTATGATTTTTTTGCTTCAGGACATAATCAATGGCGTCCTCATGGGATCCATTTACGGACTCACGGCCCTCGGCCTGACACTCATTTTCGGTGTCCTCAAGGTGATCAATTTTGCCCACGGCTCCCTCCTGATGGTGGGTATGTACACGGCCTACTGGGTGGTCACCGTGAGCGGGGTCCATCCCTATCTCGCTCTCATCCTGGTCGTCCCTCTCATGTACCTCTTCGGCTATTTTCTGCAGGATATCGTCATCAAACCGATATTCAAGGCCGAACGCGACGTTCGCGAACCCGTCACGGTCATCATCGTGACCACGGGCGTCTGGTACATACTGGACAACCTGGCGCTTCTCGTTTTCGGTCCTCAGTACAGGTCGCTCCAGGTGAATCCCCTCGCGGGGAAAGTATTTCACCTCGGGGAGATTTTTATTCCCTCCGCGAAGCTCTACGGCTTCATCATCACGATCCTGACCGCCATAGCCCTCTACTTGTTTCTCCAGAAAACTCGCATGGGCCGGGCCATCAGGGCCACCAGCCTCGATCGCGACGCCGCCAGCCTCCAGGGGATAAACCCCTACAAGATTTTCAATGTGGCGTTTGGGATCGGCGTGGCCATTGCCGGGGTTGCCGGTGTCGTCTTCGTCCCCTTTTACAACGTATTTCCGTCAGTAGGGGTGCTGTTCGACATCAAGGCATTCATCATTGTCGTTCTCGGGGGCCTCGGAAGCATCCTCGGAGCGATTCTTGGCGGGATTATCGTCGGGCTGATCGAATCCATAGGCCCTAATTACATGGCGTCCACCTGGACCGAGGCCATTATCTACGGCCTTTTCCTGGCAGTCCTTTTCATCAAACCCTCGGGGATGTTTGGTTTGAAATACGACTGGTAACCAGGCTGGAACGCTCGGGGAGCAGCAATGAAACGTGACCGTTCTTCCATGATTTCTCTCGCGCTTGTTGCGGTGGTGGCTTTCGGGCTGCCCATCTTCCTACATAGCGCAACGTATCTGCACATCTTGATTCTTTTGTTCCTCTATGCCTATTTGACCACAAGCTGGAACCTGGTGGGAGGTTTTGCAGGCGTGCTGCCTCTCGGCCATTCAGCCTTCGTGGGCATCGGGGCCTACACTTCCACCGTTTTGTACCTGCAGTACGGCATCAGCCCTTGGCTGGGCATGATCGCAGGCGGCATCCTCGCGGTCATCGCAGGCTTGATCATCGGCTATCCGACGCTCAAGATGCGGGGCGCCTACTTCGCTCTCTGCACGATCGCCTTTGCCGAAGGTCTGCGCGTCATGGTCGAAAACATCGACAAACTCGGCCCATTCAAACTGAACGGCCCGAGGGGGTTGCAGATTCCTCCTCTCGACGTCGGCTTCACATCCTTCCAGTTCACGTCGAAGGTCCCATACTATTACATCATCCTGATCATGCTGGTGCTGGTGTTGATTCTCACGCACCTTATAGCCCGGTCCAAACTCGGCTATTCTCTCAATGCCGGGGGGGAAGAACCCGAGGCGGCCGAAGCGCTGGGAGTCAATGTCGCCAGATGCAAGCTCATCGCAATGGCCATGAGTTCCTTCCTGACCGCTTTGGCTGGTACCTTTTACGCACAATTGACGCTCTTCATCTATCCCAAGAGCGTCATCGGCCTCGATTTGTCCTTCGAAATCGCCTTCATCGCCCTCATAGGCGGAAGGGGATCCATTGCGGGACCAGTGCTGGGAGCGCTTCTCCTGAGGCCTCTCAGCGATTTTACGCGTATATACTTCGGCGACAAACTGCCCGGCATGCACCTCATTATCTTCGGCCTGGCACTCATCCTTGTCATGATCTACCAACCGCGAGGCATTCAAGAGCCTCTCAGCAGGTTCTACCTCAAGATGGTCGGCAGGCTGGGAAGGAAACAGATTGTGGAGGGAGCCTGAACATGAACCTTCTTGAAATTAGCAGCCTTACGAAGAATTTCGGTGGTCTCACCGCCGTTCAATCTTTCGACCTCAGTTTGAGGGATGGACAGATCCTCGGCCTCATCGGCCCGAACGGGGCGGGAAAATCCACTCTTTTCAATTGCGTCGCGGGCGTTTATCCACCCACAACCGGAGAAATACGGTTCAATAACGAACGGATCAACGGCCAGAAACCCTGGGACCTTT
>JAJFUM010000348.1 GCA_021372415.1 Deltaproteobacteria bacterium | reverse complement strand
GTGCCTGGGGCCTGCCCATGACAAAAGGTCAATGTGCCTCCGCGCTTGCCAAGGATCCCTTTGCCCGTTCGGTGATGACCCTGCCGGGTTTCCCCTTGAGGGTTCTCCAGGGAAGCCGAATCGATCAGCCGCTGGAGGCCTCGGATGTGACCGTCCAATTTGAGAGGGTTCAACAGGGCAACGGATGGCTGGGAACCGATGTCGACAAGTCGCGCTGTGAGGGCATGGTCGTCTTGGGGAGTTATATGGATTCCAAGGCAAACACCGGATCTCTGACTCTGAAGCTGAAGCGCGGCGACAGGTTGCGTTATCGCACCGGTCCGACCGTGAAAAGGCAATTCATAGAGATCCAGGGATCTGATTTTCCGATAATGACCGTGCCCGGCGCCCAGGGCTGGGTCCTGCTGGATTTTTCAAGCGACCTCCTTCCGGCTGATTTTTTCGTGAAATTCTCGGATCAGGGAACCGGATTGGGTGAATGGTCGGCGGTCGGATTGAAAAAGGATGAATAGACCGGACAAGTCCCGCTTGCTTCCGATTATTTTATTGACCCCCTCAATCCTGCGCCTGGGGCGGGGCCATCCGCAGGCCCACAGGCCCGCACGCCGGGAGTTGTCCGGAACGGACATGAATGATTTGACAATTCCCCGTAATCTGTGGAATAAGATCGTCCCAAAAAGGCCGCTTCGACGGCCCTTGGGGGGGGAAATAAAAGGCATGCAGGACCGAACGCTCAAGATCATCATCTTACTGATCATCCCGATGGTCCTTTACCTGCTCCCCCTGCCGTTCACGCCCCTGATGGAACCGGACGAGGGACGCTACAGCGCCATCCCCAACGAGATGAATACGACCGGGGATTACGTGACGCCCCGCCTCAAGGGGGCCGTCTATTTTGAGAAGCCCCCCCTGAGCTACTGGGCCACGGCGCTGAGCTTCAAGGTTTTCGGGAAAAACGAGTTCGCTTCCCGCCTCTTCGTGGCCCTCTGCGCCTGGGGATGCATCCTCTTGACCTACCGGGCGGGGCTCTTCTTCCATGACGCCAGGGAGGGGCTCTATGGAGCGGCCGTCCTTTCCACCTTCCTGTTCCATGCGGCCATCGGCAGGATCAACATCCTGGACATGCCCCTGGCCCTCTTCGTCTGCCTGTCGATCTGGTGCGGATTCCGGTATTTCGCCGCGGACCGCCGTTCCAGAAAATGGATCTACCTCTGCTATCTTTTCAGCGCCCTGGCCTTCCTGACCAAGGGGTTGATCGGGATCGCCTTCCCCTTCGGGGTGGTGGCGGTCTGGCTTTGGTTCTCGGGCCGCTGGCGCGACAGCCTGCGGCTTTTCTCGCCGGTCGGCATCGTGATCTTCCTGGCGGTCAGCATGCCCTGGCTGATCCTGGTCCAGCGGGAGAACCCCGATTTCTTCCGCTTCTTCTTCATCCAGGAGCATTTCCTCCGGTACGCCACGCGGATGCACGACCGTTACCAGCCTTTCTACTTCTTTATTCCCGTTGTCCTTGCCGGAACGCTCCCCTGGTGTGCCTTCCTGCCCGAGGCCATGGGTTTCCTGAAGAAGGGGGAGAAGGCCGGATTCGGAATCGTCGAGAAGCGCCTGCTGTGGACCTGGGCGGGGCTGATCTTCCTGTTCTTCTCCATCTCCTCGTCCAAGCTCATCCCCTACATCGCCCCGGTTTTCCCGCCCCTGGCCCTGTTCTGCGGCAGGATGTTCCGGATTTACGAGGACGACCTGCAGAGCCGGGGGGATCGGAAAGGCCCGCCCTTTGCGCGCCGCATTCCCGTCGTGCTGCAGTCGGTCCTCTTCGCCGCCGTCCTGGTGGCCCCCCTGTTCCTGGAGAAGTACCGGCTTGAATGGTCGGGCTGGTGGCCCTGGATCGTCTTTCCAGCGTTGATGCTGGTCCTGATCAACGTGATTCCCAACCGGGTCCGGCGCAAATGGGGCCGGGGATGGTTCCTGGCCGCTTACCTGATCTTTTCGGCGTTCATTTTCTCGGTCACCTTTCCGGTATCCGTCTATATGACCCCCTACAAGTCGGCCTATCCGATTTCCCAGGCGATACAGACCTTTGTTCCTGAAGGGGCCAAAGTCTATCAGTACGGGATGTCCCTGTACGGGATCGACTTCTACACCGGCATGAGAACCCCGATCGTGGACGACATCGGGGAGGTGAGATACGGGAGCGAGCAACTGCCGAAGGAGGAAAGGGAACGGTATTTCCTCAACTCTCCATCCTTTTTCAAGCTTCTCAAGGAGGAGAAAGGGGCGGTTTACTGCGCCACCGAAGCCGGCGAGAGACTGGAAGACTTGAAAAAAGAGATACCCGATCTCACGGTAATGTGGCATAATACCGCCTATTATCTGCTGAAGTTGAAGTGAGACTTGAAGAGGCCCATGCCCATGATCAAGATCCGACCTGATTTCCTGCCCTTGAACAGACCTTCCATCGGGGAGTCCGATATCCGTGCCGTCACGGAATGCATGAAATCCGGGTGGATCACGACCGGCCCCCGCTGCCTGGAATTCGAGGAGCGGTTCAAAGCCCTCACCGGGGCGACCCAGGCGATGTCCGTCTCGTCCGCCACGGCCGGGATGCATCTGGCCCTCCTGGCCCTGGGCATCGGACCCGGGGACGAGGTCATCACCCCTTCGATGACCTTCGCCTCCACGGTCAACATGATCGCCCTTTTGGGGGCGAGGCCCGTCTTCGTGGACGTGGATTACGACACCCTCAACATCAAGGCGGAGGACATCGAGGCGAAGATCACGCCGAAGACGAAGCTGATCATCCCGGTCCATTTCGGAGGGGCGCCGGCCGACATGGACCGGATCATGAAGATCGCCTCGGACCACCGGTTGACGGTCATCGAGGATGCCGCCCATGCGATCGGCACGAGCAAACAGGGGGTCCATGCCGGAGGCTTCGGGAACATGGCGATCTTCTCCTTCCACCCCATCAAGAACATCACGACCGGGGAAGGGGGGATGATCACCCACAACGATCCCCTTCTGGAAAAGAAGATGCGGGTCCTGAGATTCCACGGGATCGAACGGGACGCCTGGAAGCGGTACGGCAAGGGGGGCGTTCCCGAGTACGACATCGACGAGCCGGGGTACAAATACAACCTGACGGACATGCAGGCCGCCCTGGGGATCGCCCAGCTCGACCGCCTGGCGGCGTTCAACGAGCGCCGCGCATCTCTGGCGAGCCGCTACAGGCAGGGGCTCGCCGGGGTCGGCGGCATCGACCTTCCCGGTGTCCCGGCCTATCCCCACGAGCACGCCAACCACCTGTTTGCGGTCAAGGTCAGGGCCATGGACCGCGGCCGGTTCATGGAGAAGCTCGCGGAATACAACATCGGCTACGGTTACCATTACCCGGCCTGCCATCTGCTGCGGTACGTGAAGCGGCGCTATGGAACCGCGGCCCTTCCGGAGACGGAACGCGCGTCGGAGAGGATCCTCTCGCTGCCCCTCTACCCCGACATGCAGGACGGCGACGTGGACTACGTGTGCCGGGCGATCCGGGAGATCCTCGCGGCAGCCGGGGAAAAGGGACAATGACCATGGACCGCAGGGATTCCGACATTCAGATCTCGCTGGTGATTCCCGTTTTCAACGAGGAGAAGAATCTCCCGGCCCTGATGGCGCGGACCCTCCCGGTCATGAGGGCCATGAAAAGGGCCTTCGAGGTCATCCTGATCGACGACGGAAGCCGGGACCGCTCCCTGGAGATCCTCATGGAATTCGCCCGGAAGGAACCCGAGGTGCGGGTCATCGAGCTCACCAGGAACTACGGCCAGCACGCGGCGATCCTGGCCGGTTTCTCCATGGTCAGGGGCCGGATGGTGGTCACCCTCGATGCGGATCTCCAGAATCCGCCCGAGGAGATCCCGCGGCTGATCGAAACCATGGAGGCGGGCGGCTTCGACGTGGTCGGGACGATCCGCAAGGGGCGAAAGGATTCCCTCTTCAGGATCATCCCCTCCAAGATCGTCAACATGGTGGCCAGAAAGATCACCGGCGTCCAGATGAGCGACTGGGGGTGCATGCTCAGGGCCTACAGGCGTCCGGTCGTGGAGCGGATGAGCGCCTGCCACGAACACTCGACCTTCATCCCGGCCCTGGCCACCCACTTCGGCAAAAGGGTGACCGAGATCGAGGTCGCCCACGAGGAGCGCCACGGCGGCAAATCGAACTACCCGCTCCGCAAGCTGATCAACCTCCAGTTCGACCTCGTCTCTTCCTTTTCCGACCTCCCCATGAAGCTCCTTCTGTACGGCGGCATCGGCATGGCGCTCCTCGGCGTGTTCTTCGGCATCTTCCTCGCCGTCGCCCGTCTTGTTTACGGAGTCCATTGGGCCGCGCAGGGCGTCTTCACGCTCTTCGCTATTCTGTTCGTGTTCGTAGGCTTGCAGTTTTTC
>JAJFUM010000314.1 GCA_021372415.1 Deltaproteobacteria bacterium | reverse complement strand
ATCACACAACCCGCGCAATGTAAACGCATCAGCCCGTTACAGTGGGCGCAACACGTATCTGAAGTCGGTGAGGACTGCTCGACCCGCAACCGGTCTGAGGATGATCTATACGAGCAGGGATGAAAAAGCGGCTTTGTTCTGCAACATGATTCTGAAAGGTGGAATGACGTCCTCCCTTCAGGCCGCTCAAGCAGGCCCCGTGCTTTCGACTTTTTGGACCGAAAAAAAACTTGACAATAGCTATTATTCATATATATGAATAATAGCTATTTGATGATTTCCGGATTTTGCCGGGCTTCTTTGAATTTGAACCCAAGGAGGGTGGCCAACATGGAAAGCGAAGTCATCATGGTGATCGGTGCCGGGCAGATGGGTTCAGGAATTGCCCAGGTGGCCGCCGAGGCAGGCTATGGAGTGATCCTGCATGACGTCCAAATGGATTTCGTTGAAAATGGCATGGCTCGCATCGACAAGGCCCTGTCCTCCCAGGTTCAAAAGGGAAAGATCGACGACGAGGGGAAACGAAGGGTACAATCCCGCATCAAAGGGTCCGTCACATACGGCGATGCTCGGAATGCGCACTGGATCATCGAGGCCGTGTTTGAAGATTACGACGTGAAGGCAAAAATCTTCTCGGCGCTCGACGAAATCTGCCTGCCCGAAACCCTCTTTGCGACGAACACATCCTCCATCCCGATTACCCGTCTTGCAGCATCCGTGAAGCGGGCGGATCGATTCATCGGCATTCATTTCTTCAACCCCCCCCAGGTCATGCGCCTCGTCGAGATTATTCCGGGACTCAAGACGTCCCGGGAAACGGTCCGGGAGGCCCGTCGATTTGTCGAGAAAGTTAAGAAAGAAAGCGTTCTAGTCAAAGACGTGCCGGGGTTCCTTGTCAACCGAATCAATGCGGCACTGCGACTGGAGGCCTACACGTGTCTCATGGAAGGGGTCGCAAGCTTGGAAGACATCGACAAGGCCTTGAAGCTTGCGCTCGGTCACCCCATGGGGCCTTTCGAGCTGGCGGATTTTGTCGGTCTTGATGTGGGCCTCAACGTTCTGAAGACGTTGTACGAAGGGTACAAGGATCCGAAGTGGCGGCCCAGCCTCCTGTTGGAAAAATTAGTCTTGAGTGGAGATCTGGGACGGAAATCGGGTAAGGGATGGTACGATTATACATCGGGGCAGAAATTGCCGAGGGCGGATGTGCAATTCTGAATCGTGGGTCCCTGCATGGGCCCGGAGGGATATCAGGATCTCCAGGCGACGATTCAAGGAAGGATGATATGGGCAAGGTCGGGATTATCGGAGTAGGTCAGAGTAAATTTGTGCGCGCCTTCAACGGTTCAATAAGGGAATTGGCCTTCGAGGCCTTCCGGGAGGCCATGAGGGATGCAAACATAACCACCGGGGATATCGACGCCACGATTGTCTGTTCCGCTCCGGAGTACGACAAACAGCGTTCTCCATCGGGAGTTCTTGCTGAATACTTCGGGCTGAACCCCCAGCCGACATGCTACGTGGAGTCCCTCTGCTCCTCGAGCACGACGGGGCTGAGGCTGGCCTATTCCCTCGTAAAATCGGGCCTGCACGACGTGGTCCTGGTTGCGGGGTTCCAGAAGATGTCGGAGATCACCTCGGCGGAATCGCAAGAACGGATGGGCCGCGGCGCCGACATCCAGTGGGAGGCGCCGTTTGGCACGATGATGCCCGCCTACTATGCCATGTACGCCCAAGGCCATATGGCCAAATTCGGGACGACATCGGAGGATCTGGCCCTGATCCGTCTGAAATCATCCATCTACGGCGCGCAGAACGAAAAGGCCATGATCCGCAAGCCGCTGAGCCCGGAGGTATTCGAGGATCCCGCCAATCAGCTCAACAACCCGATTTCGAGCCCCCTGCGGATGAGAGATTGCTGCGCCAACGCCGACGGCGCCTCCTGCGTCATCGTGACGAGCGAGGAGAGGGCAAGGGCGTTCTCCAAAAATCCGGTGTGGATTCTCGGGCTCGGCTCCGCAACCGCATCGGTCAACATGGCAGGGCGCGATACCTTTTCCGGCCTGGCGGCGGCGGTTGATGCGGGAAAACAGGCTTACCGGATGGCGGGCGTCGGACCACAGGATATCGACGTGGCCGAAGTCCACGACTGTTTCACCATCGCCGAACTGATGGCTTACGAGAACCTGGGGTTCGCCAGATCCGGCGAGGGCGTCGAACTGATCCGCGCAAAGGAGACGTACAAGGAAGGGAAAATCCCCGTGAACGTGGACGGCGGGCTTCTTTCCAAGGGGCACCCCATCGGGGCCACGGGAGGCTCCCAGGTGAGAACGGTCGTCCTGCAACTGCGCGGCGAAGCGGGACCCATGCAGGTGAAGGACGCCTCCATCGGCCTGGTTCACAATATCGGCGGCGTCGGGATCTACGCCAATGTCACGATCTTGGGGAGAGAATAGCCATGGCCGAAAAAGAGATCGACAACAGGTTCAACAAATTCGGGACGGTCAGCTTTACGGGACTCACCCGGGTGAATGCTTTCATTGATCACCTGCAGCAGGGAAAGGTCATGGGGACCCGGTGCAAGACCTGTGGAAAAGGTTTCTTTCCGCCGCGCGCCGACTGCTGCAAGTCCCTGGACAGCGATATGGAATGGGTCGAAGTGACGGGCGCAGGAACCTTGCTCACGTACAGCACCTTGTCGTATGCGCCCACAGGCTTCGGCCAGGATCTGCCGTACACGATTGCCGTGGCGGATTTCGGTTCCGTCAGGATGTTCGGCCGTCTCCATCGGTCCATTCCGGCAGAGGACATCTTGATCGGAATGCCGCTGAAGCTTACGGTCCGCCAATTGCCTGACGGAAACGTGATGTACGAGTTCTTGGTGGCCTCATGACGCGATTGCAAGTTGCGACGAAAGGGGATCTCGCGGAAATGCCTGCAAGAGGATTCAAGAAAGTCGTCCTGAGCCGTAAGTCCGACTACATCGTCGAGCAGATTTACGAGGCCATTCTCCGGGGAGACCTGAAGCCCGAGCAGCGCCTGTCTTCAGAAAGCGAGCTTGCGGAAACCTTCGGGGTGAGCAAACTCACCGTCCGCGAGGCCGTCCGCTCCTTGGAACAAATGGGGATTGTGGAGGTCCGCAAAGGCGGAACCGGCGGGTTGTTCATCCGGGAAGCCGATCTTGCCTCCACCGTCAAGCAGCTCGAGAGCATTTTGCGCATCCCCCACATCACCGTATCGGAGCTGACGGAGACCCGGGTTGCCCTCGAGACCTACATCCTGCGGGATCTCCTTCCGCACAAAAATATTCCCGACACGATGCTCTCCAAGCTGAAAGATAATATTGCAGCGGCTGAGCAATATTTCAAGGAGGGAAAAAACCTCGAGCGGTTACGGGCCAGCTTCGAGTTCCACCTGATGCTTTCCTCCCTCACGGACAACAAGATGATCATCATTCTCCACCGCCTGACCTGCGACATGCTGATCCGTTTCTTCCAGCTTGCCCGTCCCTCGCACGAGATGTTCATGAAAACGCTGGACT
>JAJFUM010000313.1 GCA_021372415.1 Deltaproteobacteria bacterium | reverse complement strand
CGGGCTTCCCCACACTGCCTCGGTCTCCTGCAGGGTCGCTGCAAGGACCGTCCCCGCACCCAGCGTCACGATCAGGGAAACTCCCGTCGCAACCGCCATCGCCTTTCTCGTCCAGCCTCTCTTTTTCATATCTGCCTCCCTGTTTTCTATTCTTCCCTTTGGGGAAGTCATTCGTTTTGTCTCTTATTAGAGCAAGCCCTATGCCACGAGAGACGAATCACATTTTTATCAATAATAACAAACCATTATTTGTTACATACTTCTTCATTGCCGGCGGACGGCTTTTCATATTGGACATTGCCTTTTCATATTGGAAACCACGCCCGTCACCGGGGAGGAACTCCCTTTGAAACCCTCTACGGCTGATCGGCGCCAGGGATCCCCTGCGATTCCCCCGTTGCAGACCCCCCGAGGCGGTTTTCGGCTGGGCAGCCAGCCTTCCAGGCAGAGACCTGCCGGCGCATGGAGATGCAGGCCGTCAGAAAATAGAGGAAGCAAAGCCCCCAGAGGATGAGCCACTCCACTCGAACCGCCCGGAGTGTCGCTCCCATCTCTTGGATCATGAGAAACCCTTCAATCCCCGCCGTGCTGGGAAGGAGGAAGGATATCCATCGAAGCCATTGGGGAATTCCCTCGACGGGCCAGGAGAAGCCGGCCAGAAACACGGCGGGCAAAGAGACGATCAAGAGGCCATGGATGGCGTCTTCACGGCGGCGAAAGAGGCCCGCCAGCGTCAGACCGAGCAGGATGATCGACAGCAGGAAGGGCAGGAGAAAGGCCAGAACCGCAAGGGCCTCTCCGCGCCTCGAAAAGCCGTAGATGCCGAAGACCACGAAAAGATAATAGAGGGCGTTCACCGCATAGAGTCCCAGGTAGGCGGCTGTCTTACCGAGGATGGCGGCTAAAAGGCCGCTATCGGCCCCCTCTATCGTCGTCCGGGTTTCATAGGCCGTTCCCCCGAGCATCCCGATACCGATCAGGAGCGTCTGTTGAAGGATCAAGACAAGAATGGCCGGGACGATGTAGCTGGCATACCCCTCGGCTGGATTGAAAAGCGGCGTCGTGATCAACTGGAGAGGGCGCTGGGCTGCCATGGCCTGATGTGCCATCCGGCCCCCTGCCTGGAGTCGCCGGACCTCCACCCCTGCCGACAGGGTCCGGACCACCGTCACCATCCCCGTCATCGCCTGGCGATAGACGAGGAAATAGCCTGCATCGGCATAGACGCCGACTTTGGCCTGCATGCCCCTGGCGACATCCCGTTCAAAACCTTTCGGGATGACCATCAGACCGCCGATCCTGCCCGCCTTGACCAGGTCCTCCGCCTCCAGGACCGTCGACGCCAGGCATTCGACACGGAGCAGTTCGCTCGCATCGCTCATCCGGATCAGCTTCCGGCTCAGAGCGCTTTGGTCCTGATCCACCACGGCAATGGGGACATCCCTGAGGACCTGGGGAAGATATGGAATGGGGTAGAAAAAGGAGTAGATGACGACGGCCCCCAGAAAGACGAGGAGGACCCCCCGATCCGCGAAGATCGTCCGGAGTTCGCTCTTGAAGACCTGATAGAAAGCTCTCATGACCGCCCCCAGAATCGACTGTCACGCATCACACGACCCATGCGCCGCATGGAAACCAGGGGCAGCACCGCGGCGAACAGGAGCAGAGCAAGGCAATCCGGGATCGACACCTGCACGGACGCCCCCCGGATCGCCTGTCCGACCAGGAGGCGCAGATAGTGGGTCAAGGGCAGGATCTCCCCCCACAGACGCCCCAGAAGCGGCATGGCCATGGAGGGAAAGGTCACACCGGTGAAGGCGAAGGCCGGGCCGGAATAGAAGGACGCCGCGCTGGTCGCCATCCGGAGATTGGCGAAAGCGGCGACGAGAAAGATCCCCACCGCCTGAACAGCCAGAACGAAGAGAAAGGTCCCCGCCACGATCATTCCGATGCTGCCCCTCACCGGAACATCCAGACAGCGGAACAGAAAGAGGACCATGAACAGTCCCACGAGGAGATAAACCACCATCTGGGGGATAAGCTTTCCCAGAACGGCCCGCCAGGGACTCAAACCGGCGGTCTCCAGCCATGCCTCCACGGTCCTCTCCTTCAACTCGCTGCCCAGAGCCTGGACGGTCGTAAGCAGGATGAAAATCTGGAGCATGGTCGGCAGGAGGGTCGTGAGCAGGAAGGTGATATAGTTCAGATGCGGGTTGAACAGGATGTGCCGATCAATCCGGATCGGTTCGGCATGGGCCAGGGAAGCGGCGGCCGGCTCCCCCTGGCCCTGCCTCCGCCTCACGTCGATCCCCGTCGCGAGGGAGGCCAGCACCTGGGAGAGGTCGCGGGTGATCAGGCTTCCCGGGAGTATGAATTGGGCATTGTAGGAACAGTCGATCCGGGCGGTCATCCCCCGCTCCACGTCCCGCTGCGTCCCGGACGGGATCCGGATCAGGGCATAGGCCCGACGCTCCATGACGAGGCGTTGCCCCTCGGCAAAATCGGCATTCCCCGGGATGATCCTCACGGAGGGGCTCGCATCGATCATCCGCCTCATCTGCCGGGACAAGGAAGAATGGTCCTCGTCGCAGACCACGATCGGCAGTTCCCTGGGAACCTGCTGCTGGAAGATCGCCCAGAGAACGGCAAAGGAGAGCAGGGGAAGCAGGATCATGAAAAGCCAATAGAAGCGGTCGGCAAGGAGTCTTTGCCACTCCCGCGCAAGGACCGCCGCCACGCCCCGTCGCCGATTCATGGGATCCTCCCGTCGCCCGACAACCTCAACGGTCCCACGACAAAAGGACGCTCATCCCGGGACGCAGCCCGGGGGTCTCCTCCACCGGACGCGCCTTGACCTGGAAGGTCTTCACATCGAAATCCCCGGAAGCCGATGTGGCGCGCCAGGTGGCAAAGTCCCCGAATGGGGAGATGAAGGTGACCCGAAAGGAGACGCGGCGGTTGCCGAGGGCCGGCACGGTGGCCACCAGGGTGGCCCCCATCCGGATCTTCTCCAGTTGATCCTCTCTGATATTGAATGTGGCCCAGACATCCCGGAGGTCCACCAGACGGACGATCGGATAGCCCGGTGAGACCATTTCCCCGCGATGCACGATCACCTCCCGGACCTCTGCGTCCAGGGGGGCCCGAAGCCTCGTCTCATCGAGAAAGGCCCCTACCTCGGAGACAAGGCCGGCGGCCTGGCGTGCAAGGGCTCCGGCAGCCTGTTTGTCTTCCGTCCGGGCACCTGTCCTGGCCATGTCGTAGGCGGCCCTGGCCGCATCGGCCTGTGACTTGGCCGAGAGCCACTGGGTCTCGGCCTCGTCGCGCCTCTGGGCCGGAACAACGCCATCGGCAAAAAGCCGATCGATGCGCCGGAAAGTCTTTTCCGCAAACGAGGCCCCGGCCTCCGCCCGCTCCAGGGAGTGATAGGCTTGGCGGATCTCCTCTTCCCGCGCTCCCCTGTCTGCCATTTCCTTCCGGGCTTCGGCAGCCTGCTCGGCCGCCTTCGCCTGCCTCAACTTCGCCTCGATCTCCGGGCTGGCCAGCGTCGCCAGGATCTGCCCCCTTCGGACCTGCTGCCCCTCCTTCACGTTCAGCGACGCCACCCGTCCGGCTATCTTTGCCGAAACATCCGATTCCTCCGCCTCAATTTCCCCTTGTAGGTATCGAGGCGCGGGCTTGCTGTAGAACCACAGGGCAGAGGCAAGACCCGCCAGGAGAATCAGAACGAGAAACGCCGGGATGATCTCTTTTCTCAGCAATCTCATTATCGGACCTCCTGCGTCGCGGCCAACCGGTAGGACTCGAAACGGTCCGACTTGCCGCAGGCCTCTAAAAATTCGGCCAGCGATACATCAAAGGCATAGGCGGAGCGCAGCCTTTCGATGCGGATCATGGAAAGGGAAAGTTCGGCATCGACCACATCCAGCGAGGTCGCCAGCCCTTCCCGGAAGGCCAGCCGCCGGGTGCGCAGATTCTCCTCTCCCAGCCGGAGGGCTGCCTTGAGCGCAGCAAATTGTTCCTGGGCCTTCAAGAGCTCCCGATACCGTTTCTCCGTCAGCATGGCAATATCCCGCGTCACCTTCTGTTCCAGAAGGGCCGCTTCCCTTTCCGCCCCCTCGGCAGCCAGGATCCGATGGGTTCTTGCCCCCCCGTCGAAGAGGGTGAAATTGGCGCCGACGCCGACGGCCCAGGTCGGATCCAGAACGGTCAGGTCCGCCCGGTAGAGCTCGCGCACGCCGAAGAGGTAAACCTCCGGAAACCATCGGGCACGTTCCGCTCTGACCCCTTCGACGGCCTGTTGCCTCTTCGCGGCGATCTCCCTCTGGATGGGATGCCCCCCGGCCTCCTCGAGGAAGAAAGAGAGGGGCTCCATCTGATCGGTGATGAAAAGGGGGGAAACCGTCTCCACATCCTCCCCCTCCGACAGGATGTGGGCCAGGGCGATCCGGGAGATCTCAACATCCTTTTCCGACCGTTTCAGCTCCCGGTCCGCATCCGCCAGGGCAACCTCCGCATGGAGCCGTTCCGCCCTGGCGATGAGCCCCCCCTCCTCAAGAAGGCGGGCCTGCCGCAGGTGTTCCGAGAGATTCCCGAAGGTTTCCCGTCGGACCTCCCGAACCTTTATCGCCACTTCAAGCCCGAAGTAACGCCTCACCAGTTCGCTCGTCAGATTCTGGGACAGCCGCTCTCCGGCGGCCTGGGCCTCGATCAGACCGGCCTTTGCCGCCCCGTTCACAGCGCTGATACGGCCGCCGTCTAATAGGGGCCAAGTCATGATAACCTCCGCGCGCCAGTAGGAACGGTCCTCCACAGCCAGGGAAAAAGGCGGAATGGCAGAGGATGGAATGTTTGAATGAAGTTTCA
>JAJFUM010000286.1 GCA_021372415.1 Deltaproteobacteria bacterium | reverse complement strand
ACCTTGTCCCTCAGAAATTCCTTGAGCGCGTCCTCCGTCACCTTGTGGTCCGGTTTCAGGACCACGCAACCCAGAGGGCCGCCCCAGGCAGCAGAGGATAATCCATCATCGGCCATTCCTTCCTTGCCTTGCTTGCAGGGTTATCGGGGACGCCTGGATCTGACAAGGGGCCTTCGGAACAGACCCGTCGCTCCTCCATGCCGGTGATCACCGCATTGAGGGGCCTTGGGGTCAATCCCAGCGTTTCTTGAAGTCGAGCCAGATGATGTAGACGATCATGACGATGGTGGAAACCGCGGCTGGGAGGGCCGCCTCCTGGCTGAAGAGGGTCAGGGCGAGGCCGCCCGCCAACCCCTGGTTCTTGAGGGTGCCCAGAAGAACCAGGCTGGTCCGGGTCTCCTTCTCGATATGGAAGAGATCCGTGACCCAGTCGATCACAAAACCGAGGAGGAACATGGTGACAATGGCGATGCCGATGAGGGGGACGAGGATCCTGGTCTGTCCGAGGATGATGTCTCGGTTCAGGCCGATCATGGTGTACAGGGCGATGAAAAAGCACCAGTTGGTCACAGCGGATCGGTACGGATCGATCTTCGCCTTCAGCCCTTCGCGGATCAGGAGCCGCGAAACGGCCAAGGGCAGGACGATCAGCTCCAGGGTGATCATGACCAGTTTGCAAGGGTCGAAGGCCATGCCGCTGAGCAGTCCCATGGCGATGAGGGGCATGATGACCAGCGCCCCCAGGTAGGCCCCGACCGTCCCGAACAGGGACAGGGGACTGTTGCCGCGGAGGAATCCCGAGAAGGGGATCACGGCCACCGCCGGCGGCACGGCTGCCAAAAGGACGGAGCCGGTCCAGAGGGCCTCGTCGTTGATCAGCAGTGCCGACAGGGCGATGATGATGTTTCCCAGGACAATGTAGCTCATCACGATTCCCATGAAAGCGGGAAAGATCAGGGCTCTGGGCCGCAGGAACACGCCGTTGTCCACCTCCATCGTGGCGATGGCCATGGCCACGGCGAGGACGGGCAGGATGAGGTGACGGCTGAAGGGGACTGCTGCGGGAACGAGCAGGCCCAGGGCAAGAGCGAGCAGGAAAATGACATTGCGGTTGCTAAGCAGGGTGTTGAGTTTCAGCATTGGGGAACACGGCTCCTGCGGGGGACTCGGATCGGCCTTCCAGCCATGGCCCTGGCCTTGAGAGAAACGAACGTCGCATCTGAACAAAAAACGGGCGCGAAGTCAAGGGACTTGTCAGGTGGGTGGTGCGGCTGTTTGGCCCAAACGGATTCACTGCCGTCAGGTGGACGGAGGCTCTACCATCGGGTTTGCGGTAGGGATAGACAGAGGGGGCTCCCGGCGTCAGAGGCGGCGACGCTCCAGGATCCATCTGGTTCCCTTGACGGCGCCCAGGAGTCCCCCCGCGATGAGGATGATCGAAGCCCCGGAGGGGAGCTCGGCGAAATACGAAACACTCAACCCCGCCAGACAGATGGCGATGCCGAAGAGAACCGAGAGGACCATGATCCTGCGGAAATTGAACGAGAGTTCCGAGGCGATGGCGACCGGGAGGGTGAGTAGCGCGATGACCAGGAGGATCCCCACCACCTGGATAAGCGTGACAATGGACAGGGCGGTGAGGATCATCAGACCCATCTTCAGCGAATTGACGGGAAGACGTCTGGCCCTGGCGTACTCCTCGTCGAGGGCGATCGCTATGAAACCCCGGTAGAAGATGAGGATCGAAACGCTGACGAGAAGGACGAGGGACAGGGTGATCCACACGTCCGAACGGGGGACTGTGAGGATGTTCCCGAACAGGAAGCTCATCAGATCGGGGGCATAGCCCGGGGTCAGGTGGATGAAGACGATGCCAACCGCCACGCCGAGGGCCCAGAGGATGCCGATGACCAGGTCGTTGTGGTCCACCCGCTTTTCCTCCCGGCGACCGATCAGGACCGCGGTGGCCAGCACGAAGGCCGTCGCCCCGAAGAGGGGACGGATCCCCAGCCAGTAGGCGATCCCGAGACCGCCGAAGGCGGCATGGCTCAGTCCACCGCTGATGAAAACCATCCGCCGCGTGACGATAAAGGGGCCGATCAGGCCGCAGACGATGCTCGCCATGATCCCGACGGCGATTGCGTTCTGCATGAATTCGTAATCCAGGATGCCGGTCATGGATGCTGTTCCCTCCGTCTGTGTTCGGGAAGCAAGGTATGCGGGATCCCATGGCCGAGGATCTCCACGGGACAGCCGTAGACCTGCTCCAAGGTCCGGGAGTCGAGCTGTCCACGGCCGTGGTGGTAGAGCCGCCCGTTGATGCAGGCGATGTGACGGTAGGCCTGGGCATAGGGGGTCGGGTCGTGGGTCACCACCAGGATGGCCATCCGCCTCTGGAGTTCGGCGAGCAGGTCCAGCAGATCCGTCTGGGACGTGACGTCCATGGAAGTCGTCGGTTCGTCTAGGAAAAGGGCGACCGGATCGGAGACCAGGGCGCGGGCGATCAGGACCCGTTGGAGCTGGCCGCCGGAAAGATGGTTGATGTTCTCATGCCTCTTGGGGTAGAGGCCGAGTTTCTCGAGGATCGCCCCGGCCTTCTGCCGGCCTTCGGGCGGAACCCCTCTCAGGTGATTTCCGGCACCGATCAGGCCCGTGAGGACCATGTCGAGGACCGAGATGGGAAAATTCCGATTGAATCTCGCGAACTGGGGGACATAACCCAGATGCCCGCCGGTGTCCCCGTTCATGAGGATCGTTCCACTCCAAGGGGTTTCGATCCCCAGGATCAGTTTGAGGAGGGTGGTCTTTCCCCCGCCGTTCGGACCGATGACGAGGATGAAATCCCGTTCCTCGATATCCAGAGACACATCCTCCAGAACGGTCCGTTCGGTGTATCCGAAGGTGAGATGGGCAATTTGGATCAGGGGTTCCATGCTAAGGCCTCAGGATCTGGGTCAGAGTCTTGGTGAACTGCCGGAGGCCCGAGGGCCAGTCTCTCTCAAGCGGGTCGGCTTCCACGAGCCTCCCGCCGATATCCCGGGCGATCGCCCGGGCCCCCTTCGCATCGAACCCTTTCTGGATGACGATGGCGCGAATGCCCTTGGCCTTGGCCAGATCGACCATTTTGCGGATGTGGGAGGCGCTGAGGGGTTTCCCCTCCTCCTCGATGGCCAACTGGGTCAGGCCGTAGGCGCGGGCGAAATAGCCCCATGAAGGGTGGTAGATCATAAAGGACTGGCCCTTCCTGCCTTCCAGGGCATGGCGGATCTCGCGGTCCAGGGCATCGATCTCCCCGAGGAACGCCTCAAGATTCCGGCGGTAGAGCTCCCGATGGGACGGGTCGAGTCCCTCCAGTGTCCGGGCGATATTCCGCACCCCGATCCGAACGGCGGCGGGCGAAGTCCAGATATGGGGGTCCTCCTCCAGGAGGTCCACACCTACCGAGAGGTCGACGACGGCGAGCTTCGGGTTCCGCTCCAGGGCGGCCCGGAGGTATTGCTGCTCGACGGGGAAGTCCGGGGAACCAATCTTGACATAGAGCTGCGAATCGGCGAGTCGCACCAGCTGCTGCGGCGTCGGCTCGTAGGTCTCAGGGCTCGACCCTTTCGGGATCATGACCTGGACCGTCGCCTGATTTCCGGCCAGGCGCTCGACAAAATAGGCCTGGGGAAGAATGCTGACGGAGACCTGGATGGGTTCGGCCGTCCAGCCGACGCCGACAGGAACGGACAGGAAAAGGAGGCCAACGAGGATTCCGAACAGGGGCTTCTTCACGGGGTCTTCTCCTTCCTTTTTGATGCAACAGGATTGCGTTTATCGGTATCCCGGCAGTGGTTGCAAATCCCGGTGATGTGGACGTTGACAGCCTCGATGGTGAAGTCGTTGGGCCGGGCGAACCAGTCCCAGGCCTGCGAGAGGGTCAAGGGGGGCATGCAGAGCAGGCAGCCGCAGCGTCTGCAGTTGAAGTGGGGGTGGATCGGATTGTGAAGGCAGGCCATTTCGTAATAAACGCTTCCCTGCCCCGCCTCGACTTCTCGGACAATCCCCTCTTTCTTGAAGGAGGTGAGGATACGATAGACGGTGACCCGGTTGATCTTGACCGCCTTGCCCGCTTCCTCCAAGATGTGCCGGACGCTCAAGGGGGCCTCCGCACCGATCAGCTTTTCGAGAACCGCCATCCTCTGAGCCGTCTTGGCCAGCCCTGCCTTCTTGAGGGTCCGGGATGGATCGCAACGTTCGATCCCGGCCATCGCTGAACCTCCCTTCGTTTTGGGGAAGCCTAGCATGAATGCAACAGATATGCAAATTTTTCCCGCGGCGCCACCGGGAACGTCGGGTGAAAGGGGAGAGATTTTCCCGTATTGGAGGGTGTTTCCAGAAAGGGTGCCTTTGTGGTAGACTGGCCCATGATTGGAAAGGGAGGAATATGGCCAAGAAGGTCGGCCTTGCCCTGGGCAGCGGATCCGCCCGGGGGTGGTCCCACATCGGCGTGATCCAGAGTCTTTTGAAGGCGAACATCCACATCGACGGAATCTGCGGGGTCTCAATCGGCGCGCTGGTGGCCGGCTGCTATGCTGCCGGTTTTCTTGAACCCCTGGACCGATGGGCCAGGCGGCTGAACTGGTCCCATATCATCGGCTTCATGGACGTCATGATCCCCCGCTCAGGGCTCATCGAGGGGGAGAGGATGGCCAACTACTTCCGGCAGAACATCCCCGATTCAATGATCGAAGACCTGGCGGTCCCCTTTGCCGCCGTCGCGACAGACCTGAAGACCGGCAAGGAAGTCTGGATCCGCGAGGGATCGCTCATGGAGGCGATCCGGGCGAGCATCTCCCTGCCCGGGATCTTCACCCCCTGTCAGCGCAACGGTCAGTGGCTTGTGGACGGCGGTTTGGTCAATCCCGTCCCGGTGTCGCTTTCGCGGGCGATGGGAGCGGACATCGTCGTGGCGGTCAATCTGAATTCGGACATCATGGGAAAACCCCGTCTCCGCCGGATGGCCGATCCGCCCAAAAACGGCCGCAACGGGGAGAACCAGCGGGTTCAGAGCCGCTGGCAGGCCTTCCTGAATCAGGTGGCTCAGCAAAGGAACCTCACCTCTTTCAAGAACCTCTTCCAGGAGCAGTCGGGAAGGGGGCCTTCGATCTTCGATGTGATGGCGACTTCCGTGAAGATCATGCAGGACCGGATCACTCAGCAGCGCCTTACGGTCGAGCCGCCCGAAATCCTGGTCAAGCCGAAGCTTGCCCACATCGGCCTGATGGATTTCAACCAGGCCGAGGAGTCGATCGAAGAGGGGAAGCGGGCGATGGACCTGATGATCCCCGTGCTCAAGGACCTGCTCGACTAGAGGGAGATCTCCAGGCCGTCCATGGCTGCCGTTGCGGCGGGAAAGATCCCCGCGGCAACGGCCCCGGCCTCCCGTCGTTCGGCGATACCCCGGTAGAGCCCTGCGTCGTAGTGGGTCAGGACGAGCCTTTTGGCCCCGGCCTCGGTGGCGATCCTGGCCGCGGTCTCCGGATTGAGGTGGGGCCAGGCTTCCGAGGACTGTCCCGGCCTGTAGGCACATTCGGTGATCAGCAGATCGGCCGAACGGCTGAGGGCCACGGCATTTTCGCAGTAGCCCGTGTCCGGGCAGTAGGCAACCGTCCTTCCGTCGATCCGGATCCGGTAGCCCAGGGTGAGCGAGGTATGTCTGAGGGGGAAGGACTCCACCGGGAAGGGCAGCGCGGCGGCCTCGGCGGGCATCTCGATGATCCGGGCCGGATAAGGGAGGGCGGACAGTGGCGCCGTGAAGGGGGTATTGATGAAAGTCCCCAGGACCTGCCGGCTCCCCTCGGGACCGCAGATGAGAAGCCCCCGGGAGAAGGGGAGTTTCATCAGGATATGAAAGCCCTCGCTGTGGTCCACGTGGAAATTGCTGAGCAGCAAGTAGGCCGGCTTGGTGCCGTCCAGGAGACCCTCCAGTCGGTGGATGCCGTTGCCCGCGTCCAGAACGATGTCATAGGCCTCCGTACGGATCAGGGTGCAGACGGTGTTTCCCGCCTCCGTGTCGTACCAGCCGTTGGTGCCCAGAAAGATGACCTTCATGGATCGACCTCCATCGGGATTGGGGCGGGTTATGGCACCGCCAGGCCGATGCTATACCGCACCCGGCCGAAGGGGACAACGTTTTTCTCGCCGACGGGTGCCGTCACTGGCTTTGACATGATAGGGTCCCTTCGCCATCCATCGCCGGTTTCACGCTATCCGTGACCGGGCGTAGCATGCCGATCCACCGTCTGCGGACCGTCTTTTTTCCCTTGACAAAATTCCCGTTTGTAAGCAATGTGAGCAGCCATTCAGAAAATGAATGGTCCTTCAATCAGTCGAATCATAACATGGAAATGAAAAAGGCGGAGCGCAAGGCAAGGGAGTTCAGTCTGAGACGGGCAGAGATCCTGGATCAGGCCGTGAAGATCTTTGCCGCCAAGGGATTTCATCGCACCACCGTGGCCGAGATCGCTGCCGCGTCCGGATTCGCCATCGGGACCCTCTATCAGTTCTTCGAGAGCAAGGATCAGCTCTATATCGAGATGCTCACCGAAAAACTGGTCCTGATGTACGGCAGGGTCCAGGAGGCGGTGGCCATGGAGTCGGACGGTATCCGAAAAATCGAGGTCATGATCGAGTCGCAGTTCGCCTTCATCGAGAACAACGTTGACTTCTATGGCCTCTTCGTCAGGGAGGACCATCTTCCGCCCTCCGAGCGGGCTTTGGAACTCCGCAAACGGATGATGGCCGATTACATGAACCACATCGCCTTCGTCGAGGGGGTGATGCGCGAAGAAGTCGGACGCGGGATTCTCATGGAGATGGACCCTCAGATGATGGCCGTCGCCCTGAAGGGGATCATCCGGTCCTGTGTCGTCAGATGGCTGTCCGTTCGGGACGGGACCTCCCTCACCAGTCTGGTTCCCTTTGTCGCCCACATCTTTCTCGAAGGGGTAAGGAAGCATGATCGCCCCTAGGGTCTTGACCCCCTGTTGTGATAGACGTCCTGGGAGTCACATCTCACGGCGTTGTCCAAGTCCCCTGAACGGGGAAACGGGCTCGATGGGGAAAAGATAGGGTTCGATTCAATTAAGGAGCAGTGATGAAAAAAAGTATCTCTGTCCTGGCGGTTGTCGCGGTTCTTCTGCTGTCGGTGCCGGTCAATGGGTCCACCGAGGAGTATTCTCTGGAGGATCTCTACCGGATCGCGCTGGCCCGTTCGGAAAAGCTCAAAGTGGCCGAGGAGAACCTCTCGATCTCCGAGATCGGGCAGGAGAAGGCCCTCTCCTATCTTCTGCCCCGAATGACGGCCACCAGCAGCCTCACCCAGTATTCGGAGAAAAGGTATAACTCGGCGGGAAGCCTCATCCAGCCGGAATCGGCCTCATCCTGGGGGGTCCGTCTCGACGAGACCCTCTCCACGAACGGCCGCGAACTGACGGCCCTGGAGATTTCCCGCCAGGGGATCACCAAGAGCCAATACGATCTGAGGGCTGTCCGCGAGGACTACCTCCTGCGTTATGTGGCGGCGGCCTACTACAACGTCCTGATGGCGCGCAAGAATCTGGATATCGCCGATTCCAACCTGGATCGTCTCCAGAAGTACCGCGAGGCCACGGAGAAGCGGCTCCGGATCGGCGAGGTGACCCGGACGGTCCTCCTGCGTGCGGAGGGGGAACTCTCCGGGGCGAAATCGGACCGTCTTCAGGCCCTCAACGCCCTGGATCTGGCGACGGCCGTCCTGGCAAGCAATGTCGGGATCAAGGGGACCTTCAGCCTCAGGGAGACCCCAATGGCGGAAACGGAGCTCCAGGCAGTGGACCGCTTCAAGGAACAGGCCTTCGCTGCGCGGGCGGACCTCAAGAGCCTGGAAGTCCTGAAGCAGATCGCCGCCGGGCAGATCAAATACGCGGAGGGGGCGTTCTGGCCTACCCTATCCCTTTCCGGGGTCTATTCGGGATCCGATCAATCGCCGGGGACGTCGAGCCTGAACCGCGAGAGCCTCTATGGAGGGGTGGCCCTGAACTTCCCTTTCTTCGAGGGGGGGCTCCGGAAGGCCGAGCTGTCCGAGGCGAAGGCCCGCGAACGACAGGCTGCGCTCCAGTACGAGGATTATAAGAAAGGGATCGACATTGAAGTCCAGAGTGCCTATCTGGACCTGGCGACCCAGAAGGGAATCCTCCAGTTTCTCAGCGATCAGCTTGCCTTTGCGCGGGACAACTACAACGCCGTGGCCAGACAGTTCGAATTCGGTCTTTCGACCAGTCTCGATGTCCTGGATGCCAACACCCTCCTGGTATCCGCGGAGAGGAAGGCGGCTTCGGCCCTTTACAGTTACCGGCTTGCGCACCTGAAGATGAAAAAGGCAACGGGGACGCTGCTGGCGGCGGAGGAATCCAAACCATAGGAGAGAAGCCTTCCCTGCCGGAGGCGGGAAGGATGCGGCTGGGGTCCATATCATGTGGGGAAGGAGTTGTGCATGCGGTCAGGAATGTCGTCTCTAACTGGAAATACGGGACCGGCCGGGAGGAAGATCAAGCCGGGTGCTTTGATCGCGGTGTTCCTCCTGTGCGCCGCGGTCCTGACGGGATCTGCCGGATGCAGCAAGACCGAGCAGAAGGTCGTGAAGGAGCGGGCCATCAATGTCGGGGTCCAGAAGGCCGAGAGCCGCGCCCTCAGACCCTTTGTCGAGACGATCGGGACCCTCAACCCCTATGATTCGGTCACTGTCAGCTCCGAATTGGACGGGATCCTCAAGTCCATCCGCGTCGATGAAGGCTCGCCCGTATCTCAGGGCCAACCCATCGCCGAGATCAAGGATACCGATTACCAGTTGGCCGCCGAGCAGGCCTCGGCGGTACTGAAACAGGCGGAAGCGGCCCTCGCCAACGCCCAGCAGGAACATCGACGCAAGGAGGCCCTCTACCGGGAGGAACTGGTCACCAAGCAGCAGTTCGACGACATCGTCGCCCGACTCGCCGTGGCCGCGGGGGATGTGGACAAGGCCAAGGCAGGCCTCGATCTGGCGAAGGAGAGGCTGGGCAAGACCCGCATTTTCGCACCCATGACGGGCAGCATCAAGGAGAAGAAGGTGGCTGTGGGCGACTATGTCCGCAACGGCACTTTCCTGGTTTCCATTATCCGGACCGACCTGTTGAAGCTCCTCTTTTCCGTTCCAGAGAAGGACGTGGGGGGCCTTAGGGCGGATCAGGATGTCGCCTTTACGGTGGACGCCTTTCCGGGGCGCGAATTCCGCGGCCGGGTCAGGACGATCTATCCAAGCCTCGAGGAAAAGACCCGTTCGCTCCAGGCCGAGGCTCTCGTGGCCAACCCCGATCGGAGTCTCAAACCAGGACTCTTCTGCCGGGTGACGCTTTTCACAGGTCCCCCGCGCGATACCGTGGTCGTCCCGGTCAACGCCCTGCAGTACGACAACGCCACGACCAAGCTCTTCGTGGTCGAAGGGAACCGGGCCAAAGAGCGCAAGGTCAAGGTCGGCCGCAAATACGGCGAGTCCATGGAGATCCTCGAAGGGGTGAAGGACCAGGAGACCGTGGTGGTTGTCGGGCAGAACAATCTGATGGAAGGGGTGCTGGTCCATGTGGCTCGCTGATACTTCGGTCAAAAGGCCGGTCTTCGCCACCATGGTCATCATGGCCCTGGTGGTCCTCGGGGCGGTGAGCTACCCGGAAATCGGCGTGGATCTCTTACCCAAGGTCGATTTCCCGATCGTCACCGTTCAAACCACGCTCAAGGGGGCGAGCCCCGAGGTGATCGACCTGGACGTCACGGACAAGATCGAAGGGGCGGTCAACACGATCAACGGCGTGAAGTCCATCACCTCCAGCAGCATCGAAGGGGAGTCCCGAATCACCATCGAATTCGTTCTAGAGAGGAACATCGACCTGGCCGTCCAGGATGTCCGGGAAAAGGTGGCCTTGATCCGGAACAAGCTGCCCGATGAGATCGAAGAGCCAAGGATCGCCAAGGTCGATCCCGATGCCACGGCGGTCATGTGGCTGAACCTCTCGGGTCAGAAGACGATCCGCGAGCTTTCCACCTATGTCGATGAGGTCCTCAAGGAACAGCTCCAGAGGATCGACGGCGTCGGAGACATCCAACTGGGCGGTCTCCAGCTCAGACAGGTCAGGGTTTGGCTGGACGCCAAGAAGCTCCGTGCCTACGGGATCACTGCAAACGATGTCATGGCCGCCCTCAAGCGGGAGAACATCGAACTTCCCGGCGGCCGGATCGAGAGCCAGACCAAGGAGTACACGATCAAGGTCAAGGGGGAATTTCCCACCGCCACTGAATTCAACGACGTGATCGTGGCCTACGACAAGGGCATCCCCGTTCGCATCCGGGACATCGGCAAGGTGGAGGACGGGATGGAGGAGCGGCGCTCCATCGCCCGCTTCAACGGCATTCCCGCTGTCGCACTGGGGATCCAGAAACAGTCCGGGACGAACACGGTGGCTGTCGTCAATGCGGTCAAGGCGGAGATCGCCAGGATCAACAAGACCCTCCCGCCGGGGATGACCCTGAACATCGCCATCGACCAGTCCACCTTCATCCGCCGTTCCATCGACGAGGTGCAGAAGCACCTGATCCTGGGGAGCTTCTTCGCGGTCCTGGCGGTCTTCATCTTCCTCGGGAACGTCCGGACGACGCTGATCAGCGCGCTGGCCCTGCCGATCTCGATCATCGCGACCTTTGCCCTGATCCGGGCCTTTGGATTCACCTTCAACAACATGACGATGCTGGCCCTGACGCTTTCGGTGGGACTGCTCATCGACGATGCGATCATCGTCATCGAGAACATCTACCGCCACGTTGAGGA
>JAJFUM010000224.1 GCA_021372415.1 Deltaproteobacteria bacterium | reverse complement strand
TAGACGCTCCAAAACAAGCGCCGCTTTTGCTTCTGTCCAGTGTTGGCCGTCCTCTGGGTCGCGCTCGCTGGTCCAGCCTATGCCCTCTTCAATGCGCTTTCCGTCTTTCTGGTATCGAATAGCAAGGTATCGATCAAACTTGACGCCATGTTTCCGGTCCGGGTGTTCGTAAAACCGGACGCCTTTAAACTTCGAGCTAATCCATTTATTCCCTGCCATGCTGACCCCCTTTCAGAAAATCCCCCGGCTATTCTCTCCCCACTCTCTCCCCACTTTTTGCCGGGAATCGTCTTTTGTTGAATGATGTCTTGTGAAAGAAGATAATTGAAAAATCGTATGATGTCAAGATGTTTATGCAGTTAAAGGAAATTAAAGGAAATGCCAAAAAGGGGACTCAAAATCCCCCGCCTCTTGCAGGCATGTCGGTTCGATTCCGACCTCCGGCACCAAATACAATCCAAGACAGTCCCGGGACGTTCTGAACCCGTCAGAAGTAGCAGGTTTTTTGTGGCCGTTCGCCGAAGAAGTGGTATCGCTTTATCATGGTGGCTACGTAGTACATATTTTTTAGGCAGGTCAGTCAGCAGGCCGCCCGCAAATGCTCTTGGTCCAGCAAGGGCATAAACAGGAACTTGAAGACGAAGTCCTGAGATTCATTTCTAAATAGAGATCCCTTTGGTTTGCTCGGATTGCACTCACCCCTGCACCAGAAGCCTGGCTTTATCCATACCCCAGAATTGACAGATCCCACGCTCGGAATGTGATACCTATCAACCTCTTTCATAAATGTAGAATTCCACTCGCTGGTGAGGATCCTGGATTCGGTTATCGTAGACAATAATTGCATGCTCCATTTCATGTCCCAATACATGCGGGGGCACAACAACTCTTCCAGAACTGTCCTGTCTCAGGTCCATCCAAATTTCGATAGGATTGCTGGTGACGGTCATGCCGGCCGGTACCGGACCCCAATCGGGGTGTTTTGTTCGCCAGTCTCGATCCCAGACCGTCTGTTTTTCCTTTGATTGGCCGAAGGCCCTTACACGGACCGTCATTGTGATGTCAACCTTCTTATCTGTTTGATATAAATTGGTAAACCACTCCTGGTAGAGGTTAAAGCAGTGTTTCGGGATTAACGTCGATTGAAGCACATATTTGACACTATTCGGGTTCACCTCTCCCTTAGAATATGCAAGTAGCACTTGTTCCATTTCATGGCCTATGACATGAGGTGGAAGCATCAGGTTCCCCAATCCATCTTCCCGGAGGTCCATCCAAACCTCAATTGGGTCGCCAGGCACCGTAGCCCCCAAAGGTATCGGGCCCCATTCGGGACACTTCACAAGCCATTCATCGGCCCACGCAGTTTGCTTGTCAGCGTGATTACCGAATGCTCTGACTCGCACGGTGAGGGTGATATCGAATTTCTGATTGGCGGGATAATACGTACTGAACCAATTCTGATATTCATCAAAACACTTTTTGGGAATTAACGGCCCTCCGTGTACACTTTGCATGTGTTTTTCGATTAAAGGAAGTGTTGAAGTCAAACAGGAAATCAACAACAATATAAGCACAGCCCCATATGTTATTTTTCTCGACATTTGGCATCCTTTGATATCTCAACGATCTTATATCCTGATTTTCTCCAAGCCTCTACGCCACCACGTAGTGCATAGACGTTGGTATACCCCAATTGCCGATATTTCTCTGCCTGACCGGCAGACGTATATTCATTGAGTCAACCGCAATAAAAGATGATCGACTGATCCTTTGTGAATTCCGGCAATCTTGATTCGAATACCTTAAGGGATATAGCCCCTTGGAGGAGCATCTTGCAACATGTCGCCTCGTCTTTGTAGGCGCAGACCAGCAACGCCCCGCCTGATTCGACTTCTCTATGCGCATCATGCGGCGAAATCCTGGCAACTTCCAAAATCTTGTTCCAAGGTTGCACGGGCTGCTCGATCGTTGCGCAGGCATGAATGAAAAGAATTCCGATGCTCATGGATAACAGAAATAAAGTATTGTGACCTTTTTTCTCGGGCATTGAATCCTCCTTAAGGACCAGTGGCGGCGTCCCGCTTTTTTCCGTCGAAAAGTCGCTGCGCGCATCCCAGAGGTGGCTTGGGGGCCTTTCAGGATCAGATCCTGATCCCGCCCGCATTTCGTTGAGGCTGCTCCTTGTAGCGGTCCGCCGAGTTCACCTCGATCTCTTGGATCTGGTCGCCCTTGAGGACCTTCATGGGGACCGGCACGCCGGGCTCGCCGAGCCCGTAGATCTTGCGGTAGAAATCGGCGAGTCCCTGGACCTGCTGGCCGCCCACCGAGATGATCATGTCCTCGACCTTCAGCCCCGCCTTTTCCGCCGGCCCGCCTGCCGTGACCCGTGTGATGAAGACCCGGCCGTGGGCCTCGTCGGCGTTGATACCCAGCCACGGTTTCCTGACCTGCAAGGGCCTTCCCGCGCTCTTGAGGTCGGTCAGGACCGGACCGAGCGTATCGATGGGGATGAACAGGTTGCAGGGCAGCAAGCCGAAACCCGCCAGCGCGACCGGTGTCAGGAGATAGCCGATCCCAATGAGCTGCCCCTGCCGGTTCAGCAGGGCCGCCCCGCTGAAATCCGCAAAGGCCGGCGTGGTGAAGATCGCGTTGTCGAGGTAGTATTCCCAGGTGCCGGCGAACTCCTTGCGGCTGACGACCCTGGTCATCTGCACGCCCCCTTCGTTGCCGGCGCTGGCGACAATGACGATGTCGCCGACCCCGACCGCGGCGGACTTGCCCATCGTGATCGGCGCCACGCCCAGGGGCCTGCTCGGCTTCAGGAGGCTCAACCCGCTGCCGAAATCATGCCCGATCAGCGTGGCGGTCGCGGGTGCGTTGTCGGGACCGGTCACTTCGATGTGCTCGGCATCCCTCGTGAGGAACGAGAGGGTCAGGATCGTTCCCTCGGCATCGATGACGACGCCGGTCCCGGCGCGCTCGCGGCCGTACTTGGCGGTGGATTCGGCATCCTCAGGGAAGAGGGCCCGGATACGGACCACGGCGGCCAGTTCATCGTCCTTGGCCGCAAGCGTGCCAGGATGACAGAACATGGCCGCCAGAAGCATCGCCGCAAACAACGTCGCTGTTCTTTTCATGGTGCACCTCTGACATGGCCGGTTTAACGGCTTTACAGGGCTGCTGGGCGATCGGTTCCTGCGGCGGAAAGAGTTTCAGCGCTTAATGGTCGATTGAAGTGAATGATCTGGAGGAACTTGCGTTTGGATAATTTAAGTATAGGGGGGAGACGTCCTCTGTGTCAAGGGGTGACTCTCTCCCCCTGATCGAAGAACCCATAAGGGATCATTTTTACAGGGAGTCTTCTAAGTTACATCGCCGTCTCCATGGGGCCTCGGCCGTTGCCGTTATGGTGGGCTTAAGGGCGCATCGCTCCGACCATGAGGCGTCCCGAGGCCCTTTGCCATGCATGAAGGGCTCCGACATGACGGTGATGATGGAAAGCAACGGGCTCAGGCTCCCTCACAGATCCGGCTGATTGCCCTTCCCATCGCCCCCATGAAGTTTGCCCAGTAGGCCTCATAGGTGGTATGGCCCATAAGGTAGGGCGTGAGGATGCAGGAGCGGAGCACATAGATGCTTCCCAGGGCCTCCCACTCTCCTGACCGGAGGCCGAATTTCGCGACGAAGGCCCCGGGCGTCTCGCCGTATTCCTCCCGCGTGAGGGCCGTCTTGGAGGTGATGAAGTCGTTGGTATAGATGGGGCCGGATTTGTAGGAGCACTCGGCGTAGATCGCCTGGTTCAGGCGGTTCATTTCCTCAAGGCTGGGGTTTCCCCTCTCGTGGAAGGCATAGTCGACGATGTTGATGTCCGGACGGGCCAGGGGGATGACTTCGAAGGTCCGGCCGCCGACCTCGATGGGACCGGCGGCAAGCAGGGAGTGGTAGAAGCGGTAGGCCCCCTCGATGCTGTAGCCGATGATCCGACCGTACCCTGTGACGTTGAGCGGAACGACCCGGTGGGCCATCCAGACCGCGGCGACCGCCGCCCCCGCCTTGGACCCTTCCATGATGTAGCTTCCAAGCAGCATGGGGTTGTCGTCGGTCTTCTCGAAGACATAGGCGGCAAAGAAGGAGATCAGGTCGATGATGCGGCGGTCCCGGGCGACGACGGCCCCAGCGGCGTAGGGGACATAGCCCAGCTTGTGCGGATCCACGGTGATCGAGTCCACCTCCGGCATCGCCTTGAAGGATTCGTAGACGTCCGTACTCAACCAGTCCGTATCGGGGTCCAGAACCCCCTGACGGCTGTGGCGCCTTCCCACCTCGTTGTAGCCCATGAAACCGCCGTCTTCATCGAGAAAGAGGGAACGCGCGTACCCGCCGTAGGCGGCGTCGATGTGAAGATAGAAAGAGACGCCCCGGTCTTCGTACCGGTCCCGCAATCGGACGATTTCGTGGATCTTGTCGACCGCTCCCTCTTCGGTGGTGCCGCAGACGGCGACGACGGCGAGGATGGGGCTCCTGTCGGCGGCCAGACGGTCGATGGTCCGCTTCAGCGCCGCGACGTCCATGCGGTAATCGTCCTGGACCGGCACAGAAATGAGATTCTCCTGGCCGATGCCGAAGATGTCCGCCGCCTTGGTCCAGGAGTAGTGCTTCGACTGGGGGACGAGGATCTTCCCGAGATTCCGGCCCGTCATGCCCGTGCCCCGCACGGAATGCCGGCGCGCCTCCTCGAACAGGCCCGCCTCCTTGGCCCGGTCGGCCAGGTCGAGGATCCTGGCCGTCGGAAGGTTGAGCAGTTGCCAGTCGTCCAGGCCGGCCACGAGGTCCGGCAGGATCGCCCGGATGGCGAAGGGGAAGGACTTCAGATTGCGGGCCATCCATATCGCCTCGTAGTTGGCCACGGTCCCGCCGGAGGTGATGTGCCCCCAGGCCTTCTGGGGATCGTACCCCATCAGGGCCGCGAGATGTCTGCCCACCTCGATCTCCAGCGCCGTGGTCGCCGGGGAACCTTCGTAGGCGCAGTTGTTGGGATTGTACAGGAGGGTCAGCATGTAGCCCAGGTTGGCGGCCAGGAGGGTGTCTGCGTTCATGTGCCCGAGGTAGCGCGGCGAAAACCAGGGGGTGGAGTGGATCTGGAGGTTGCCCGCCAATTCAATCAGGGCCTCCCGGGTCTGCTGGAGGGTGGCCAGGAAGTCCGGCCGGGCCTGTTCCTCGCCAGTCACGACCGGGGCGTCGTCGGGATGGAAATGGCGCCGCCACTGCGCGTGATCGTCCATGAGGTAATTGAGCATCTCCCTGAAGAAGGGATAGTTTTCCGCCTTGGGGCCCAGAAACAGGGCGTTGACGTTCGTCGGTTCGCTCATGGCTGCCCTCCTTTCCTGTCCGTCGAAGAATAAAGGAAGCGGACATAGAGATCAAGGGGGATTCGATCCTTTTGTATTGACAAAGGCGGCAGAGGCTATAGAATGGCGCCGGAAATGGATCGCGGGCCCCCAGTTCGAACTCCGGCCTGGATCCCGGGATTCCCTCTTCAGTCGTCATGAAGCCATTGGAACACGCGGTCAGAACGATCAGGACCATGATCGGCATCTCCTGCTGCAGTCGGCATGGGGGTGGAATGCACCAAGCGGAGCAGAATTGACAGAGTGAAGCCATGAGCCTGAAGAAAATCCGTGCGGATGAGCTTCAGGTGGGCATGTACGTGGTCATGCCCACCTCCTGGCAGGCCCATCCCTTCTTGAAGAACAAGTTCCGCCTGACCTCCCGGTCCCAGATCGACCGGATCATCGAGGCCGGCCTCGAAGAGGTCCTGATCGACACGGACCGGGGAGCCGCGCCGGCGTCTAAGCCCCCCGACCCTCCGCCCGGCCCGCAGAATGCTGCAGGGGAAAAGCCCGCCAAGCCCCCCCGGAAACCCAAGGAGTCTGGAGATGAGAAACCGGATCTCGTGACGGACACGCTCCGGGAGGCGATCCGGGACCGCAAGCTGCCGGCCGAGGACAAATCGCGGATCGTTCGGGACAACGCCATGACGATGATGAACGGCCTCCTAAGCAAACCGACGGCGAAGAACATCCGGGCCGCCAGAGAGGTGATCACGGAGATCGTCGAACTGATCCTGACCGACGATGCGACGACCACCTATCTGACCAAGATCACACGCCACGACTTTTACACGTATACCCATTCGGTGAACGTCGGACTCCTGGGCATCGCGATGGCCAAGATCCTCTTCCGGGGGTCCAACGGCCATAACATGCACGAGCTGGGGATCGGCTTTTTCCTTCACGACCTGGGCAAGGTCCAGATCGACCAGACCATCATCAACAAGCCCGGGCACTTGACCTCGAAGGAGATGGCCGTGATGCGCAGACATCCGGTCCTGGGCTACCAACTCCTCTATGAGGCCCAGCAGATGACCGAAGAATGCAAGACCATCGTCCTGCAGCATCACGAACGGTATGATGGGACGGGGTATCCCAAGGAGCTTCGGGGAGAGGAGATCCATCTCTACGGGAAGATCTGCTCCCTGGCCGACGTATTCGACGCGCTCACGTCGGACAGGCCCTATCGCAGCAAGATGGACCCCTTCAGCGCCCTGATCCTCATGAAGAAAGAGATGATCCACCATTTCCAGCGGGACCTCTACGAGAAGTTCGTCCTGATGCTCTCCTGAGGCGGGCCGGCGCAAACGTCTCGGGTTCCATAACCCATTGAGGAGGTGCCCATGAAACTGTTCGATCTGTTCAAGCTCAGCGGCAAGGTTGCCCTCGTCACGGGCGGCGGCAGGGGGATCGGCAAGTTCATCGCCACGGGACTGGCCGAGGCAGGGGCCGATCTGGCCCTGACGTCGAGAAAGATGAAGAACCTCGATGCGGCGGCAGGCGAACTGGGGAGCGCCTTCGGCGTCCGGGTCTTTCCCTTTGCCTGTGACATGGCCAAAGAGGAGGAGATCGACCGGATGGTCCGGGAGGTGATGGCCCGCTTCGGCCGGATCGACATCCTGGTGAACAATGCCGGGGCAACCTGGGGTGCGCCCACCCTGAGGTTTCCCTTGGAGAAGTGGGATCAGCTCTTCAACGTCAATGTCCGGGGGGTCTGGATCCTTACCCAGAAGGTCGCCAACATCATGAAGGCCCAGGGGGGCGGCAACATCATCAATCTCTCGTCGGTCATGGGGTTCCGGGGTTCGGACGAGGCGCTCCACCCGGCGGTTCCCTACAACTCGACCAAGGCGGCGGTCAACCTGCTCACGATGAACCTGGCGGTCAAGCTGGCCCCCCACCGGATCCGGGTCAACGCCATCGCCCCGGGCTTCTTCATGACCGACATGATGGGATACCTCGAAAAACCGGAATTCAAGGCGGCCCGCGACATGGTCACCGCGGCGATCCCCCTGGGGAGGATCGGCGGCATCGACGACATCAAGGCCCTGGCCGTCTTTCTCGCCTCCGACGCCTCGGCCTACATGACGGGCCATGTGGTGGTCAACGACGGGGGGCTGATCGCGAAATAGGAAATAGGAGAGGGGAATCTTGGAGATCGGGAAATTCTACAGCAGGGAGGGGGGGCGCACCGGCAGGGCGCCGCAGGATTCGGCGACCGTGGTCCTCCTGCGCGAGGGGACCGGCGGCCCCTTCGAGTTCCTCCTCATGCGCCGCCGCCGCGACCAGTCCTTCATGGGAGGGGCCTTCGTCTTCCCCGGCGGCAGCCTGGAGGAGGCCGACTCGGCCCCGGATCTTCGGGAGTGCTGCGGGGGGTTCGGCGGAGACGACGCCCGGCAGCTCCTCCAGGAACCGGGCCTTTCCGGGGCGAAGGCCCTGGGACTCTTCATGGCGGCGATCCGCGAGACCTTCGAGGAGGCCGGCGTCCTTCTGGCATGCGGGGCCTCCGGAGGGACGGTCGATCTGACCGATCCTGAGCAGGCCGCCCGCTTCGCCGTCCACCGCGTGGCGCTCCACGACGGCCGGCTGACCCTCGCGGAGCTCGCACGGCAGGAAGGGATCCGTTACGCCCCCGATCGGCTGGTGCCCTATTCCCACTGGATCACCCCCGAGGCCGAGCCCCGCCGGTTCGACACCCGTTTCTTCCTGGCCCGGGTCCCCGAAGGTCAGCGCCCCACCCACGACCCGATGGAACTGACGGAATCCCGCTGGATGACGCCGGGCGAAGCCCTGGCGGAGCAAGCGGCAGGACGGATCGTCCTGATGCCCCCCACGCTCAAGACTGTCGAGGAACTGCGGGACTTCTCCGGCATCGAGGCCCTCCTGGAGGCCGCCCGGTCGCGGAAGATTGAAACGACCCTCACCGAGGCCTTCCGGTCGGAAAAGGGCTACGGCGTCCTTCTGCCCAGCGATCCGGCTTACTCCATTGAGGCCCTGAAGCGGCCGGCCCGCCCAGGCGAGACGACGAGGGTCGTGATGGAGGATGGGATCTGGAGGACGTCTTCCGGCTGATGACGGGGCTTTCCGGTCCAGGCAAGCCTGGTCGTCCTATTTCAGCAGATTGTCGATGTTGCGCAGATTCCTCTTGCCCTTCAGGAGTTTCTTCCCGAGGAAATAACCCAGCTTGAGGTTGTCGATCAGTTCTTCGGGCCGGGAGATGTTCAGGAACCGCTTGACCAGCATGGGGACGTTGTAGATCACCGATTGCCAGGCGTTCTGGTAACACTCCTGGATCTGCTCGGGACTCAGATGGGGATGCCTGAAGACGATCAGTTGTCTGTTGACCGCATCGACCCCCAGATGGGAGGTGTCGTCCAGGTAATTCAGGTTGAAGTCGTCAACGAGCTTTCCCAGCTCGGAGCCGGGATAGGGCGTTGCGATCGAGATGCTGACCGACGACAGGAGCCCCTTGCGGGTGACCTCCCGGATGAAATTCAGGGTATCCATCACCTGCTCGAGTCGTTCGCCGTCCGGCTTCCCGTCGGGACCGTACCAGGCGAGCCCGAGGATGAAATTGCCGTGGGCCATGATCCTATGCTGCTTCAGGAGCCGCAAGGCCCTGAGGTTGAATTCCACCGTGGTTCCCTTCTTGATGGCCTTGAGCACCTCGTCGTTTCCGCTCTCCAGGCCCATGGCCACGGCCCGGCAGTTCACCTTCTTGGCGACCTCCAGCAGGCCCTCGTCAAAAAGCTTCTCCGTCGTCCGCATGGAGGTTGCCCAAGGGAGACCGATCCTTTCGCTGGCGAGTCGGCCGCAGACCTCCTTGGCCCAGTCGATGTTGGTGTTGAACTCGTCATCGACGAAGAAGATCGCCCGGGTGGGGTGCAGGGATTGGTGGAAGCGGATCTCCTGCATGACGTTCGCCGGATCGCGGAACCGCTGCCGCGGGCGCGACCGGCGGAAGACGCCTCCGGCGCAGAAGACGCAGTTGTAGGGACATCCCCGGCTGGCCATGACCCAGCCCTGCTGGCGGATGCCGAAAAAGAAGCCCGTGGGCTTGTATTTCTCCCAATCCCCGACCAGGTCCCAGGCGGGGTGGAAATTGATGTCTTCCAGGTAGTGCTCGTTGAAGTAGACGGGGGGCAGCTCGCCGCCTCCGTCATGGAGGGTCAGCAGTTCGGCGAAGGCCAATTCGCCCTCCCCGGCGACGACGCAATCCACGTTGGGGTAGGCATCGTTGGGGCGGGCGCTGACATGGGGCCCTCCGAAGATCACCGTGCAATCGGGCAGCGTTTCCTTGACGAGCCTGGCCAGATCCAGAGCGGGCCGCAGATAATCGGTGAACGTGGTGACCCCAACGATGGCTGGCTTGATTTCCCTGAGGATGTCGGCCTGGGCCTGGAGGGACGGCCGATCGGCCGTCCAGTCCAGGAGCTGGAACCGGTACTGGGGAAACCGTTTCCGGACATAGGCCGCCAGGAAGAGGGCACCCATCGGAGGGCTGGAACTGGACGCCCCTGGGACATCGGGGTTGATGAACAGGACCGTTCTGTTTTGCACGAACCCCCTCCTCGTCGTTGTTGAACCGCGGGCCGGAATCGCCATGGCCTGTTGGAAGGGTAATGGAAGCCGCCCTGCATGTCAACGGGATTTCGCCATGGGCGGCTTAAAAGCAACGTGGACCCTTTTAGGCCGGCCTCTGCCGGACCCGCCCGGCGAAGGGCCGATCCTGCCTCCTGACATCGGGATCGGCTGGAATAAAAAAAGAGCGGCGAAGGCCCGGGGGCCAAACCGCTCTTGTCTTCGTGTTCCAGCGTGGGGCAGTCGGAGCATTCCGCCTGCCCCACGCCTTCGTCGTGGAATGGCTACTTCTTCTTGCCCTTCTTGCCGGCCTTGATCGCCGCCTGAGCCGCCGCGAGCCGTGCGATCGGCACGCGGAAGGGCGAGCAGCTCACGTAGTTGAGCTTGTTCTTGAAGCAGAACTCGACGGAGGCCGGATCGCCCCCCTGCTCGCCGCAAATGCCCACCTTCAGTTCCGGCCTTGTGGTCCGTCCCTTCTTGACGGACATGGTGATGAGCTGGCCGACGCCGTCCT
This sequence comes from Deltaproteobacteria bacterium, assembly GCA_021372415.1. Taxonomy (GTDB): domain Bacteria; phylum Desulfobacterota; class Syntrophia; order Syntrophales; family UBA5619; genus JAKAFS01. Next base: position 3,028 of record JAJFUM010000224.1, on the reverse strand, counting down.
GGTCGATGGTCTGGAAGGGGTCGGCTGCGAGCAGCTTCCCGTCCAGATAGTCGTTCATGAAGGCCCCGATGTCGTCGCGGCTGAAGGCGAAGGTGAGTTGGGTCAGGTCATTGGTCCCGAAGGAGAAGAACTCGGCGCTCCTGGCCATCCGGTCGGCGAGGAGGGCGGCGCGCGGGATCTCGATCATGGTCCCGTACTTGTACTCCAATGCCGCCAGGCCGAACCGCTGGAGGACCTCGGCGTGAACCGTGTCGGTGATCCTCTTGGTGATTTCGAGTTCGGAGACGTCGCAGGTCACCGGGACCATGATCTCCGGGATGCACTTCTTGCCGGCCTGGATCATCTCGGCGGCGCATTCGAAGATGGCGCGGATCGTCATCTCGCTCACCTCCGGATAGGTGATCCCGAGGCGGATGCCCCGGTGCCCCATCATCGGGTTGGTCTCGTGCAGGTCCTCGCCGCGCTTGGCGATCTCCGCCGGCTGGATACCCAGCGCCCGGGCCAGCTCGGCCTGTTTCTCGGCGCCCTGCGGCACGAACTCGTGGAGCGGCGGGTCGAGGAGGCGGATCGTCACCGGGAGCCCCTCCATGGCCTCCATCGTCCCCTTCAGGGAAGCCTTGACGAAGGGGTAAAGTTCGGTGAGGGCGACCCTGCGCTCCTCGGCGGTCTTGCTGAGGATCATCTTGCGCAGGAAGAACAGGGGCTGGTCGGAACCCGCCCCGTAGAACATGTGCTCGGTACGGAAAAGGCCGATCCCCTCAGCGCCGAAGCCGCGGGCGGTGCGGGCATCCTCCGGGGTGTCGGCGTTGGTCCGCACGCCCATGGTGCGGAACTTATCGGCCATGGCCATGAAGCGCTGGAAACGGGGGTTCTCGCTGGCGTCCATCATGGGCAGCGTGCCGGTATAGACGTGCCCCCGGGTCCCGTTCAGCGTGACGATGTCGCCCTCCTTGAGGACCACGTCTGACCCCGCGATCCGGGCCGTCTTGGCCTTGACGTCCACGTGCAGGGCGCCGGCGCCGACGATGCAGCACTTCCCCCAGCCGCGGGCGACGAGGGCCGCATGGGAGGTCATCCCGCCGCGGGCGGTGAGAATCCCGATGGCGGCCCGCATCCCCTCCACATCCTCGGGGTTGGTCTCCTCGCGGATGAGGATGCTCTTCCTGCCGGCGCGGGCGGCGGCCACGGCGTCCTCGGCGGTGAAGACGAGGGTCCCGCTGGCGGCGCCGGGACCGGCGGGAAGTCCCTTGACGATCGGCTCGGCCGTCTTCTCGGCCTTCGGATCGACGATCGGGTGGAGGAGCTCGTCAAGCTGCTTGGGCTCGACGCGCAGGACGGCGGTCCGCTCGTCGATGAGCTTCTCGTCGAGCATGTCGATGGCCATGTTCAGGGCGGCGGTGCCGGTCCGCTTCCCGACCCGGCACTGGAGCATCCAGAGCTTTCCCTCCTGGATGGTGAATTCGATGTCGAGCATGTCGGTGAAGTGCTTCTCCAGCTTGGTGCGGATCGCGTCGAGCTCCCGGTAGGTCCCGGGCATGGCGTGCTCCATGCTCACCAGGTGCTTGTTCTGCTCGTTCTTCGTGTCGTCGTTGATCGGGCTCGGGGTCCGGATTCCGGCCACCACGTCCTCGCCCTGGGCGTTCACCAGCCATTCGCCGTAGAACTTGTTGTCGCCGGTGGCCGGGTCGCGGGTGAAGGCGACGCCCGTGGCGGAGGTTTCGCCCATGTTGCCGAAGACCATCGCCTGGACGTTGACGGCGGTCCCCCAGTCGTCGGGGATCCCCTCGATCCGGCGGTAGGAGACGGCCTTCTTGCCGTTCCAGCTCTTGAAGACGGCGGCGATGCCGCCCCAGAGCTGGGCCATGGGGTCATCGGGGAAGGGTTTTCCGAGATGCTGGACGATGAGGGCCTTGAACGCCTCGGCCAGGGCCTTGAGGTCGTCGGCGCCGAGGTCCGTATCGGACTTGCACCCCTTGGCGTGCTTCACCTCGTCGAGCTTCTCGTCAAGGATCTTTCGGATCCCCTTTCCCTGTGCCGCTTCGAGTCCCTCGGCCTTTTCCATGACCACGTCGGCGTACATCATGATCAGACGGCGGTAGGAATCCCAGACGAAACGGGGGTTTCCCGTCTTGGTGATCATGCCGGGGATGGTGGCGGTGGAAAGCCCGATGTTGAGGACCGTGTCCATCATCCCGGGCATGGAGGAGCGGGCCCCGGACCGGCAGGAGATCAGGAGCGGATTGGCCGGGTCCCCGTATTTCATGCCCATGATTGCTTCGGTCTTCCTGAGGGCAGCCAGAACCTCATCGGACAGCCCGGAGGGGAGTTGGCACCCTCCGGCGTAGTAGGCGGTACAGCACTCCGTGCTGATGGTGAAACCGGCCGGCACGGGGATTCCCAGGGCGCACATCTCGGCGAGATTGGCCCCCTTTCCCCCCAGCAGGTTCTTGTCGCTTGCCTTGCCCTCGGCGGCGCCGCCGCCGAAAGTGTACACATACTTCGTCATAACGATTGCTCCTTCTTTGCCGTGATCGGCCGCGAATTTTCCGGATTCCAACGTCCGCGGCAAGACATGCGCCCGAGGGGCGCCGCCCTGCCGTTACTTGGGTCCCCCTCCCGGCGGACCCGCCCATCCTCGGGTTCAAGAAGCCCCAATTTTTGGATGATTTTTAAACATACGGGGGATGTCAAGGGATGTCAACAACTTTCTGACAGGGGAGGGGGAGATCAATCGACCTCGGCGGGCCAGAGAAGGCGGGCGACGGTCTCCAGGAAAACGCGCATGTTCACCGGTTTGGTGAGATAGCCGTTGCAGCCGGCCTCCAGGGCCTTCGCCTCGTCGTCCGCCACGAACTGGGAGGAAAGCGCCAGGATGGGGATCCCCTCAATCCCCGGTTCCTGCCTGATCAACCGCGCGGCGGTCAGGCCGTCCATGCCCGGCTGTTGGAGGTCCATCAGGATCAGGTCCGGCTGGCGCAGGCGGGCCAACTCAACGCCCTTCTCGGCGTTCGGGGCCTCGATCATCCGG
>JAJFUM010000220.1 GCA_021372415.1 Deltaproteobacteria bacterium | reverse complement strand
CCCGGGATGTAGGTTCGGACGATCTCAAAATACCTCCCGGCCTCCTGGAACATCGAGAGTCTGAAGTGGCAGACGGCTAGGGCTTCGTAGGCGTAGGCGTCAAAAATCCGTTCCTCGTAAGCAATCGACCGGTCGTAGTCCTTCGCCTGCCCCCAGCGGATCAGCCGTTCGAAACAGGGGATGGCCTCCTCAAACCGGCCGCGGGTCATCCGCTCCCTACCTTGAAGCCATGCGAGGTCCGGACTCCCCGGGAACATGGACAGCGCCTCCTTCAGCAGGGGCCCCGCATCCCGACCCTCGTCGAGCATCCGTTGGATAAGCGCCACGTGTGAGAGACTGTCAAGAAGGCTGAGGCTCCCCTTCCCCCTTAGGCGCCGGACGTTCTCGTCCCAGAGGGTCTGCGCCTCCGACTTCCTTCCCGATTCGTAGTAACAGTGGGCCAGATGCTGGCGGTGCCAGACCTGATCCGGATCCCGCTGCAACTCCTGGAGGAGCAGCGGGATGTTGCGGAGGTGCTTGGACTGCTGGTCGCCATCGAACCCCTGATGGTCGAAGACGATCCCGCTCTGTCCGATTTCACCGTCCCCCGCGGCGAGCCGTTTCTGAACGCCCTCCCATATATCCTCGTGGATAGCGCCCCGGTACCGGACCCACGGGTGTTTGCGAAAGAGGCGCATGAGCCTCATTGCCGTCCATCCGGCCTTCGGACAGAGCCAGGTGTGGTAGGCGATGATGCCCGGGTTCGACAGCAGCGCCCGGACCTCCTCCTGCGGGATGGGGCGGAGGGTCTCATCGGCGTCTATGACAAGGATCCAATCCCCTGTTGCCCTTTCCAGGGCCTCGTTGCGGGCCGCGGCAAAATCCCCTGTCCAAGGAAAGGGAAAGAGCCTGGCGCCGTGCCTTCCGGCAATCGCCAGGCTCTCATCGGTAGACCCGGTGTCCAGGACCACCATTTCATCCGCGTGCTGCTCGATGGAGCAGAGACAGGCGTCAAGGGTCCTCTCCCCGTTCCGGACGATCAGACAGGCGGAAAGGGTCATGGTTTGGGATGGAACACGGGACTGACGGGTCCGCTGGGACTTGCACCGTAAGCGGCCTTGAGCTTCAGGCCGTCCATGGAAAAGGACAGGATGACGGGAACGGCAAAGGCGGTCCCCGCAATCAGTCTCTTCAGAAAATTCCGCTTCTCCTCGGACACCTCGGCCAGTAATTCGTCCGGCATTTCCCTATGGCTCATAATCCCCCTCGCTCTCATAAGACTGACCGCTTATTATCACAAACGAATGGAAAACTCACGATAAACTGCGCAGGACGTCCCGGATCATCCTTGCCCCCTGCGCCGGATCGTTGATCGTGAGGTCCAGGCAGAGGCCGCCGTCAACGATCCTGCAGAGTTGACGGATTTGATGACGGGGATCCCTGGCCAGGTTGAGCGTTTGCCCGAGGATCTTTCCGACCATTATAAATTTGGGACAGAGGCCGGTCCCTGCCTCTCCGGAGTGCCGCGGCTCCAGGTAGAAGAAGGCATCCACCTTCGCCCTCGGAGCCGTCCACTCAAATCCCGCATCGGAAGGATCGAAGAAAAAGAACCTTCCATCTCCGGACAGGACGGGATAGGGCTTCAGCCGGAGACCAACCGGCCCCAGCTCGGGCACCAGGGGAATCGATCCTTCCTTGAGATGGAATTTCCCGGGAAAAGGCACCGCCTCCCCGTCGTCCAGGAAGACCGTTTCATCGGAATGGACCTGGACGCCATCGAAGATGAGACGGCACAGGAGGGTGGTCTTCCCCGCCCCTTTCGGGCCGCAGAGGATGAAGCGCTTGCCCCGGAAAGTCCCGCTGCCGCCATGGACCATGAGGCCTTCCATATCGTCGCAGATGCAGCGGTTGATCCATTGGTGGAGAAAGACCGTCGTCCATTCAGGGTCGGGACAGGTCATGCGGGTCTCCGTTCCCTCCCGGACCACGAACCGGCCGCCCTCCTTCTGGACCCGCAGGTGGAGAAGCCGGAGAGACGGTCGGTCGGGTTCCATCTTGACCCGTATGGCCTCCAGATGGTCCCTCAGTTCCACACAGTCCGTCGTGATGCGGACCCGGACGTGGAGGACGGAAAAGGAGCATTCCATCATGGATCGATGAGCCCTTCGCTCAGGAGCCTAACCAGGAGTTCCCGAATCTCCTTTTCCGGGGCCTCTTCCAGTCCGTAAGCCTTCTGGACGATGGCCGGGATCCCCCCTGCCTCATGCTTCCCGTCGCAGAGCTCCAGGACCAAGAGGGCCGAGGGGTTCAGGAAATGGACCGTGTCTCTGCCCGGATGATAGATGACAAAGCCATCCTCGACCTGATTGATTTCCAATCCCTCAATCTGCTTCGGACAACCGCAAGAATTCATGGTCACGTCTCCGATGGTTGATCGTTGGACTATCCCGTAATGCCTGCCCCGAGGGGATCTCACTGCCGGATGTCTATTGAACGGGGCGGCCGGAGTGTTGATCGGATCAGAATGCATTCCAATATCGGGAGAAGATAGTGGGGGGTTTATTGCCTGTCAAGGATATTTTAGGCCACCTCAGAGAGGGCCGATTTCCATGCCGGAATCGGGAGAACATTTGGCGGGTGTGGAGCAGGCGGCCAAGCCCTGAGAACAAAAAAGGCTGGGAAGGCATCCGCCTCCCCAGCCGTCATCTCCACCGTCTTGCCGGTGCTTACTGGAAGATCCCGACGCCTACGTAGAATTCAGCACCCTCGACCCTCTGGAGCCAGGTCTTTTTCATCTGTACCTTCTTGGTCAGGGGGTTGGTCCAGCTGTACTCGACCCAGCCGCTCCCCTTGGTCTTGGCCACGTTGACCATCTCCTGGACGAAGAGCTTGCCGTTAGGGTCTTTCACCTGAAAGTGATTCTGCCCCACGAGTTTCGGGTTGCCCCCGTTGGCCAGCATGATCCCGTCAAAGCCCTGTGCAATGACATACACGTCGCCTTTGACGAACTGCCCCTTGGGGTTGTTGAACTCGGCAAGGGCTTTGTCTTTCCCATTGGCCTTCACAAAGGCCACCGCCTTCTCGCACATCGCCTTCGCCTCTTCCAGCGTTGCCGCCTGCGCCATGAAAACCGTTGCCAGGGCCACACCTGTAACCAACGCAATCCCCATCAATACCTTCTTCAT
>JAJFUM010000219.1 GCA_021372415.1 Deltaproteobacteria bacterium | reverse complement strand
GCACCCTCTGGTCGGCGGTGGGAAAGCGGGCGGCCCACGGGGGAAGCCTCATCGCCAAGAACCGGGACTGGACCCCCGAGCCGGATGAGGTCCGGCTGGTCCGTCCCCGTGAGGGATTCCGGTTCCTGGGGCTCTTCCCCCTCCGGAAAGGAAAGAGACGAGGCGCGGTGGCCGGAATCAACGAGGCAGGCCTCGTCGTCGTGACTGCTTCGGCGGGGAGCATCCCCCGCGACGAGCGAAAAAGGGGAGGAAGCGGTCTGACGGAAAGACTGCTCTCCGGCTTCACCACGGTGGAAGCTGTCCTGGCCGACCAGAAGGGGTTCCGGCGGACCCACCCGGCGATCTATCTTTTAGCGGACCGTTTCCGGATCGCCTGGGTCGAGGTGGCGCCCGGGGGGAGGTTCGCCATCTGCGCGACCGAGAACGGCGTTCTGACCCATACGAACCACTACCTGGACGAGTCGCTGACCAGTCTGAACGCGAAGGTCGGCCGGAGCAGCCGCAGGCGTCTGGTGAGAATCGGGGAACTGATGGAGGGCCGCACGGCCCCCTTGAGCTTTGCCGATTTCAAGGCCTTCAGCCAGGACCGCCGCGACGGACCGGTGGACAGCCTCTGGCGGACGGGGAACAGGCCAAACGGGGAAAGGACACTGGCGAGCTGGGTGGTTTCGCTTTCGAAAGAGGCCCCGCCGGAAATCTTCATCCGTCTGGCCAATCCGGGCGAAAAGGAAAGGACGATGGAGATGACCTTGGACGGCGCATTCTGGAAGCGGCCGGATGAAACGATTTTCTGATGTCGCCCGGGACGCGGCTCACCTTCGTGGCATGAGACGGATCCCATAGAGACACGAGGGCGCACCGCGGCTTTTTGCAAGGCGCCGGATTCCCGCTTTGGCGGGGTAAAACCACAAACCGGAAAGGATGCAAGGAATGGACGAACACATGCCAGGGTGTGCGCGCTGCCCCTTTGAAGCGGCGGGGCGCCTCTGTCAGGACGAGGCCGGGAAGGCCCCGCCCTTCTGCCCCACGGCCAATCAGCCGGGGGTGAGCGAAAGGGCCTTGGAGGAACTGAAGAAGCCCGAGGTCTACGAATTCTCGAGGCAGGCGTCGATCCAGGAGGGAGAGGGGTATGCCGACAGGGAGCTCGGCTATGCCCGGACCAGGCCCCTCAAGCCGCGGATCGTCGAGATCGTCGAGTTCGCCAGGAAGATGAAGTACAGGAAGATCGGCCTGGCCTTCTGCCTGGGCCTTCGCCAGGAGGCCAAGGTCGTGGAGAAGATCCTGGACGTAAACGGCTTTACGGTCGTCTCGGGAGTCTGCAAGGTCGGCCGGGTGCCAAAGGAGACGATCGGGATCCGGGACGATGAGAAGATCAGGATCGGCTGCTTCGAGCCGATGTGCAACCCCATCGCCCAGGCACTTCTGTTCAACGACGCCAGGACCGAATTCAACGTGGTGATGGGTCTCTGCGTGGGCCACGACTCGCTGTTTCTGAAGTATGCCGAGGCCCCCTGCACGATCTTCGCCGTTAAGGACCGCCTTTTGGGGAACAATCCCCTGGCCGCGGTCTACAACATCGACACCTTCTACCGTTCCCTCAAGGTCCCCATCGACGCTTAGGGGCGGCAGAACGGGGCTGCTCCCGTGAGGATTTTTATCCTGGAGGATGTTGTCCTTATGCGGGCCGGTTCTGATTTGTCGCAGGCGTGATGTTTTTCGAACAAAATTGTGATGGTCTGATTGGCATATGGAAAAGGACATCATTCTAGACTCGATCGCTGACGGGGTCTTTACGGTCAATCATGACTGGCGCGTCACGTCCTTCAACCGGGCGGCGGAGCAGATTACCGGAGTCCGTCGCGGGGAAGCCATAGGCCAACACTGCAAGGATGTCCTCAAGGCCGATGTCTGCGAGCAGGGCTGTGTCCTCCGAAAAACCATCCAATCGGGAAAATCCATTGTGAACCGTACGGTCCATATCGTCGATGCCTCGGGGCGGAGGATTCCGATCAGCATTTCCACGGCCCTTCTCAAGGATGAACAGGGACGGATCGTCGGGGCTGTGGAGACGTTCCGCGACATCAGCGTCGAAGAGAAGCTCCGCAAGGCGATTGCCGAACGGTACTCTTTCGAAGACATCATCTCTAAAAACCACCGGATGCATCAACTGTTCGACATCTTGCCTGACGTAGCCGAGAGCTCCAGCACGGTCCTCCTGGAAGGAGAGAGCGGCACCGGCAAGGAGCTTTTTGCCCGGGCCATCCACCACCTGAGTCCCCGAAGGAAGCAGCCTTTCATCGCGGTGAATTGCGGTGCCCTTCCAGACACCTTGCTGGAATCGGAACTTTTCGGTTACAAGGCAGGGGCCTTTACGGATGCCCGGAAGGACAAGCCGGGACGTTTCCGGCTCGCCGAGAGAGGGACCCTCTTTCTCGACGAAGTGGGGGACATCTCGTCGGCCCTCCAGGTCCGGCTGCTCCGGGTGCTACAGGAAAAGACCTACGAACCCTTGGGTTCGGTGGAGAGCGTCTCCTCCGACGTCCGGGTCATCGCCGCGACCAACCGGCGTTTGCAGGACCTGGTGCGGGAAGGAAAATTCCGCGAGGACCTCTACTACCGCATCAACGTGATCCGGCTTGAACTGCCTCCTTTGCGCGACCGGATGGAAGACATTCCGCTCTTGGCCGATCACTTCATCCAGCATTTCAACGTACTGCAGAAGAAGGAGATCGCCGGATTGTCCGGCGAGGCCCTGGCATGCCTGGTTTCCTACAGTTATCCCGGAAATGTCCGGGAACTCCAGAACATCATCGAGCATGCCTTCATCCTCTGCAAATCCGGACTGATCGAGCTGCACCACCTGCCGGAGAACATTTGCCTCTCCAAGGGGCTGGAGCCCTCCGGCGGAAAAGAGACCACGAGCATGAGGGACTTGGAGGCCGTCTTCATCACGAACATGCTGCGCCGGCATCAGTGGAACCGCGTCAAGACAGCCAAGGCCCTCGGCATCCACAAAACCACCCTCTTCCGTAAAATTAAAGCCCTGAACATCCAGATTCCCGCTTCTTCCAAGGATTGAGCCGTGTTCTTAGTGAAGAAGATCGGGATGCCATTGTGCTGACGAATCCCGGTCGGTTTTCGGAATGGCTCCGATTGTTGGCATGATATTTGCTATTATCATAAGGGGGCCAGTTTTCGGGGAATCCCCATGAGTGCGTCTGGGCAAACCGCGCAGACTCATAAGTGGTAAGGCTGATCTATCCTGAGAGCAAAGAGGAGAGACAATCAGTAAGAGACCTGCAAGGGTTGCTGGAAAATCTCCATCCGGGATCTTCAGGCGTTAGCATTGATCTTAATGCGAGCGTTTGTTTCTCTCCGCAGTAAGAGCATCCTTCTGTTGGAGATGGAAATGAGGCAAGCAGACAGACCGTTGTAAGAACATCTAGTCTTTTTTCAGTTATTTCAGTTAGTTGTGATTAATGTGCTGGGTATGTTTTTCTCCGCGGTAAGTCCTTCGATGGCTTTATGTGGTTTCTTCAGCCTGTTAAGCGGCCACATCGAGGGCTGCCTACCAGGCCTGACAGGTGCTCTGAAGTCCGGATGATTAATGATAGTATCAATATGGAACAGGAAAGGAATCGCCATGAAAAACGTTCAATGCACATTATCTGCAAAACTGATTTCTCTAGTGGTTACGTTTCTTGTCATATTTATACTATTTGCATATGTGTCCTATGATACATTGAACCGTCTCCGCGTCAACGGGACAATGTACCTGGAGATCGTTCAAGGCAAAGATCTTATCGCAGACATCCTGCCGCCACCTGAATATATCATTGAGTCATATCTTGTAACACTTCAGCTTCTCGGCGAAACAAAGAATGAAAATATTGAGGCGTTTCTTAAGAGGGGAAAAGCGTTGAAGGACGATTATCTCGCGCGGCATGAAGTCTGGGTCAACACTCTTCCCGCCGGACAAATGAAGGATATTATGGTCCAGCAGTCCTATGCTCCCGCGATGGCTTTTTTCGATCTCCGGGACAATCAGTTTATTCCTGCAATCCAGAAAGGCGATAAAGCAAAAGCGACCGAACTTGCCTTTGGCGCCATGCGTGATCAATACGAATTACATCGAAAGGCCATCGATGAAGTTGTAAGATTGGCAACCGAACAAAACGCCAACATCGAGCGTGATGCCGCATCGGCCATCAATATGAAAACAATGCTGATGTTCGGCATAGCCTTGATCGGTATCCTTGGAGTATGCGGTTTGGCATTTGTCATTACCCGCAGCATCACGCGTCCTCTGTCCGGGGTCATTTCCGGGCTGACGGAAACTGCCGACCGGGTCGTTGCAGCCACGGGCATGATGTTCTCGGCGAGTCAGACCCTGGAAGAGGGATCGTCAAGGCTGGCGTCATCCTTGGAAGAGACCTCTACATTTCTGGAAGAGATGTCTTCCATGACCAAACAGAATGCCGATAATGCCGGGCGGGCCAAGGCGATGATGGGCGATGCCGGTCACATTGTCGAGAAGGTCCGCGGTCATATGGACGAAATGAACAGCGCTATTGTGGAAATTACGAAGACAAGCGAGGAGACTGGCAAGATCATCAAGACCATTGACGAGATTGCCTTCCAGACCAATCTGCTGGCACTCAACGCCGCGGTGGAAGCGGCGCGGGCGGGTGAAGCAGGGGCAGGTTTCGCTGTGGTGGCCGATGAGGTGAGGAATCTGGCCCTGCGGGCGGCAGGGGCGGCGAAAAATACGAACAAACTGATTGAGAATATCGTCAGTGCGGTAAAGAATGGCAATGAGTTGACCAGGATGACTCAGGAAGCTTTCAAAGAAAACATCTCCATTTCTGGCAAGATCAGTCAATTGGTCGATGATATCGCCACAGTATCGGATGGCCAGTCGCGCGGCATCGCCCGGGTGAATACCGCTGTCCTGGAGATGAATAACGTGACCCAGTCGACGGCGGCCAACGCAGAGGAATCGGCCAACGCCGCGGAAGAACTGAACGGCCAGGCGGAACAGATGAAAGGCTATGTAGAAGACCTGAGTGCCATTGTAAAAAATACTCATGCCTGATTATGGAGACGGGCCATGCTTCTGGATTCTGAAGCGAGCCGCTCCTGACAGTCGTGAAGCCGGGCCGAATATTGCCAGCTATGGATGCTGGCCAAGCGATACATTGCTCAAATCTTGAAAATCCTTTATTCTCGCCGTCTTTTCTCCGGATGAACGGACGCTAGCGCCTCCACCACCATCACTGCACTACGGAACCACGGAATTCCCAAGTTCTGCCGGGCCCTGCGTTTCCGCCTGTTGCAACTCGGTGAGGCCCGTGACATCGTCGAAGGTACGGACCGATCAGGACGTGTCCGTTGGTTCATGGCCTTTGGATGTCTCTCCCTCTTCTAGATGGTATGCGCCGACAGGTTAATACGCTCAAGATATCGAAAGGTGTCTTTGGTTGCATAATTGCATCCTTTTGATGGGCTATGCTGTTGTCATTTGCTACCGATGATCATCGATCCCTTGGACAACCATCTATATAAGTATTTGTAATAAAAATAGATTATCTTTAATTATTGATCTCTGCCGGTTTGGCACCAATGTTGATACAAAGGTGTCAGAGGGGGAAACATGAAGGTTGCCGTGACAGTCTGGCAAGATACGGTTTCAACGGTCTGTGATTTCTCCAGCCGTCTGCTGGTCTTCGATGTGACGGGGGGAGAGGTGAAAAACAGGTCGTTCGTGCCCTTTGAGACCAGGGCCCTTCCGGAGAGGGTGAGCCAACTTGTGGCACTCGGGGTCGAGGTCCTGTTGTGCGGTGCCGTTTCCCGCCCCCTGGAAAGGATGATCCGCGCCTCCGGGGTGAAGGTCGTTCCCTGTCTGCGCGGCTCCATCGAAGAGATTATCACGGCCTATCTGGACGGCGGCCTCTCCGATAATCGTTTCACGCTCCCCGGCTTTGCCTCCGGGGAGGGATGTGTGCCCGGGGGGAGGCGCCGCCGCGGCCGGTTCTGATGGGTATGACCGGCGAAAGGGGAAAGTCGCGAAGGACCGGGATCAAATAGGTTTCCGTTGACATAGAAGAACCGAATGAAAGGGACAAGGACGATGAAGGTTGCGGTTACAGCCATGGCTGAGGATCTCGACGGTTCGGTCGATCGCGTCTTTGGTCGGGCAAAGTGCTTTTTGATTAGCGATTCCGAAGGGGGGACGGTCGAGGTCATCAAAAACGTCCAGAGCGTAAATGCGGCCCAGGGAGCCGGCATTCAGGCGGCCCGCCAGGTCGCCGATCAAAAGGTCGATGTCCTGCTGACCGGCAATGTGGGCCCGAATGCCTTTCGCGCGCTGGAAGCGGCCGGTATCAAGGTCTACCAGTTCGAAAGCGACATCGCGACCGGCCGGGACGCGCTCAGGGCATGGAAGGAAGGTCGCCTACAGGAAGTGAAGTCCCCGACGGCCGAGGGACATGGGTTTTGAATGGGAGGCGGCATTCCAAAAGCTGTTTTAAATCGGCGGTTGTCGGATGCTCTGAATGGGTGACAAGGTGGGGAGGTGATCGCATGCCCAGAGGAGACGGAACGGGCCCCCGCGGAATGGGGGCGGGGACGGGACGCGGTCTGGGAGCCTGCCCGGCGAGAGGAGGGGGGGCATCGATGGATCGCGGCGATGGATCTCTTCGAAGGGGTTTCCGGTCTGGTTCGGAAGCCCGGATGTCGGCCCCCATCAGGAGAGGCGCGACAGGATGGGATGTGCTGTTTTCGTGGTTTGAACGCATTTCCAGGAAATGACGAGGCTGGCCGTGAACGGTACCGGCCTCAGGAACAGATCGTAAAGGAGGTCAGAATCATGCCAGGTGGAGATAGAACGGGCCCCGTAGGTCGGGGACCCATGACGACGGGACGCGGCGCAGGGTTCTGCGCCGGCTACGGGGTTCCGGGATATGAAAATCCGGGTTATGGAGTGGGCGGCGCTTTCTTCGGGGGGCGCGGCGGTCGGGGTCGGCGCAACCGCTTTTTTGCGAGCGGCGTGCCGGGATGGCGGTATTTCCGGGAAAACCCGATGCCAGGTGCTCCTACCTCCGCTCAGCCTGAGACCCCTCAGGATGAATGGAACGCCCTGAAGGAGCAGGCACGATATCTTGAACAAGGCCTCAAGGAAGTTCAGGCGCGCATGGAGCATTTGGCTTCGAGAAGCAGGACCGAATAGCCTTCGGAGCGTCGGCAAAGGGCGGATCGTCAACCCTCCATTTTCCCCCTTGGCCGGCGCTCCTGTTTGTGAATGAGGAACAGGGATTGAAAATCGCCGTTGCCAGCGGGAAAGGCGGAACGGGGAAGACGACGATTGCCGTCAATCTCGCCCTGGCCGTAGCCGATTTGGGCCGACCGGTCGCCCTTTTGGATTGTGATGTGGAGGAACCCAACGATCACCTCTTTCTCAAGCCGGAGATCTCCGGATTCAGTCCAGTGACGATCCTCCAGCCGAAGGTGTCTGAAGAGCGGTGCAATGGTTGCCGAGTCTGCGCCGATGTCTGTCAGTACCATGCCCTGACCGTGATAGGGGGGCGGGTCCTGGTCTTTCGTGAACTCTGCCATGGATGCGGGGCCTGTTTTCTGTTATGTCCTAAAGAGGCGATCGTCGAGGAGGGACATCTCGTCGGATCGGTTGAGGAGGGCGGTAGCCGAGGCATCCGTTTGGTTCAGGGTTGGTTGAATGTGGGCGAGGTGATGACTCCTGCGGTCATCCGACGGGTCCGCGGGCTGTCAAAAGACGGGGAGGTATGCATCATCGACGCCCCGCCGGGGACATCCTGCCCCGTCGTGGAGTCGGTCAGGGGGACGGATTTTGTCCTGCTGGTCACGGAACCGACACCCTTCGGCCTGAATGACCTTAAACTGGCGGTCGAGATGGTCAGGGCGCTCGCAACGCCCTTTGCTGTGGTGCTCAACCGGTGCGATGCGGGGGACGACAAGGTCCGCTCCTACTGCGAAGGCGAAGGGATCGAAATCCCGCTGTCCATTCCCGATGATCGACGGATCGCTGAGGCCTACGCCCGGGGGGACATCGTGACGGAGAGAATGCCAGAGTACCGGGAACGGTTCGAACGCTGCTACCGGCGCATTGAGGACCTTCTCGGTGAGGGGCAAGGCGGGGAGGATCCAGGGAAAAAGGGGCAAACCCCATGAAAGAGGTCGTGGTGATCAGCGGCAAAGGCGGTACGGGGAAGACCAGTCTCGTCGCGGCCTTTGCCGCATTGGCCGAGCGGAAGATCCTGGTCGACTGCGATGTCGATGCGGCGGACCTCCATCTGGTCCTCAATCCACGGATCGGGAGCCGGGAGGACTTCTCCGGCGGGAAGAAGGCCTCCATCATGGAGGAACGGTGCACGGGCTGCGGGAGATGCCATGAGGTGTGCCGCTTCGACGCCGTTTCGTCCCTTGCCGACCCCGATGGCCGGCGGTTCGTTGTGAATCCGATCGCCTGCGAGGGATGCGGCCTCTGTGCGCGCCTGTGCCCGGCCGAAGCGATCCGTTTCGAGCCAGCCGTCAGCGGACAATGGTTCCTGTCGTCGACGCCCTACGGGCCCATGGTCCATGCGAGACTCGGTATTGCCCAGTCCAACAGTGGAAAGCTGGTCAGCCTGTTGCGCCGCGAGGCACGGGAACTGGCGGAAAAGGAAGGGTTTAAGCTGCTGATCGCCGACGGCTCTCCAGGCATCGGATGTCCCGTCATTGCCTCGATCACCGGGGCCGATCTCGTGGTCGCGGTGACGGAACCCACCTGCTCGGGGCTCCACGATGTCCGGCGTGTCGTGGATCTGGCCGGCCATTTCCGGATCCCCCTGCTTCTCTGCATCAACAAATGGGACATCAACCCCGAAATAGCCGATCGGATCGAGCAGGAGACCGGTCAGCGGGGTGTCCGAATGGCGGGGAGGATCCGTTACGATCCGGCGGTCACCAAGGCGCAGATCATGAAAACCACAATCATCGAGTACACCGGCGGTGCGATCTCCGCCGACATCCGGGCCCTGTGGAGAAACGTGGTGTATGCCCTCGGATAAGCGGGGAGTAATCATGGAGGAGAGTAAACTGTGGTTGAGGATGATTTAAACGGGAAGGAAAAATCAAGTGGAACAGTGGCTGGAGAAGAGGCGGTTTCAGCAAAGGTCATCCATCACGTCATGGAACCGACCCACATGGGCCCGATGGACAAACCGGACGGTCATGCCGTCATCACCGGACCCTGTGGCGACACCGACGAATTCTTTGTGCGAATTTTCAGCAGCCGCATCCGGGAAGTCCGTTTCCGGACCACCGGCTGCTTCTTCACGATTGCCGCCTGTGACGCCGTAGCGGTTCTGGCCGAGGGAAGGACGGTCCGCGAAGCCATGCGCATCACCCAGGAGGCGGTTATCGAATACCTGGGGGGCTTGCCCGACGATCACAGGCACTGTGCGCTTCTGGCGGCCAATACCCTTCACAAGGCGATTCGGTCCTATGTGGTACGGGGAACGGGCCTGTAACGGTCGAGCGGCGGGTCGCTGCGGGCCGTCCGAAGGACCTCGATCTCGGAGGATCGACGGCATCATGGGGGGTGGGGAGGAAAGATTGGCCGCGGACGCGAAGAGCGCTGCGGCATCCCCTGACCTGCAGCGAGCGGGTGAACTGCTGCCGGCCGGGGAGGCGGGAAGTGGATTCCAAGTGAAAGGAGAGGGACATGGAACGGAAGGATCCGATCAAGATCGGGATCGTCATCTGCAACCGCTATCACCGTTGTGCGGGCGGTAAGTGTTTTCGGGCCATCCGGGAGCGGGCAGGGGCCTTCAGCCGTTATCGGGACAGGGACGTAAGTCTGGTGGGATATGCAACCTGTGACGGCTGCCCCGGCGGCAACGTCGAATATGCCCCGGAGGAGATGCTCCGCAATGGAGCTGAGGTGATCCACTTGGCCACGGGTCTGATCGTCGGTTACCCGCCCTGCCCGAGGATCGGCTTCTTCAGGGATTTCATCCAGTCGCGGTTCGGGATGGAGGTCGTCTTCGGCACCCATCCGATTCCCCAGAAGTACTATCTGACGCATGAAGGGCTTCATACCTGGGATTCTCCGTTCTGGAGGGAAGTCACCCGAGACGTCATGGGCAACGAGGAGATCCGCCGCGCCTATGACTGATCCCTTCGGCGGCGGAGACCAATTTAAAAAAGGAGAGATACTTATGGAAAAGAGGAAGCGAATCGTGGTGATCGGCGGTTCTGCGGCCGGTCCCAAGGCGGCCGCCAAGGCCAGGAGGATCGACAACGACGCGGAGGTCATCATCCTCCAGAAGGACGGGGACTTGTCCATGGCTTCCTGCGGATATCCTTACTACGTGGGAGGTTGCTTCGACGACCGGAACATGCTCCTGGGCACGCCCGCGGGCGTGGTCCGGAGCCCGCAGTTCTATCTCAACGCCAAGGACATCGATGCCCAGGTCCACACGGAGGTGACCGCCATCGACCGGGAGCGCCGCATGTTGTCCTTCAGGAAGACGGTCACGGGGGAGACCGGTGAGATCACCTATGACAAACTGATCATCGCCACCGGTTCGGTCCCCCGGATGCCCCCAGTCCCCGGCGCTGGCCTCGAGGGAATCACCACGCTGCAGTCCATGGGGGACGCCGACTTTCTCCGCAAGGTGGCGGACGAGGGAAAGATCAAAAAGGCCGTGGTCATCGGGGGAGGGCTGATCGGCATCGAGACCTGCGAGGCCCTCCAGTTGGCCGGGATCGAAATCACGGTCATCGAACTCCTGCCCCAGCTCTTGACCTTCCTGGACTGGGAGATGGCGAAGCTCGTGGAGAACCACGTCAGGGCCAAAGGGGCGAACGTCATCACCGACAACGGCATCGCGGAATTCCTCGGCGAGAAGGGGAAACTCACGGGGGTCAAGCTCCAGAACGGGACGGAACTCCCCTGCGAGTTGGCGGTCGTGGCCATCGGGGTCGTTCCCAACACGAAGCTGGCCCGGGAGGCGGGGCTCAAGACCGGCGAGACAGGCGGCATCCTCGTCGATAGCTACATGCAGACCTCCGACCCCGACATCTATGCCGTGGGGGACTGCGTGGAGATCACGAACCGGATCACCGGAAAGAAGGTGCTGGCCCCCCTGGGCGACCTGGCCAACCTGCAGGGGCGTGTGGCGGGGGAAAATGCCGCCTCCGGGAACTGCGTCACTTTTCCCGGGACGATCCAGACGGGGATCTGCAAGGTCTTCGACTACGCGGCCGGTTCGACCGGCCTCTCCGAGTCCAATGCCAGGCGACTCGGGTACGGGGACATCATCACCGTCATCAACGCCAGCCCCGACAAACCCGGCTTCATGGAGGGGAAGCTTTTGGTCACGAAACTCGTGGCGGACCGGAAGACGGGGGCCATTCTCGGGGCGCAGTGCGTTGGTCCGGGCAACGTGAACCGGCAGATCGCCCAGTGGGCCGTGGCGATCCAGGGCCGTCTGACCGTCGAGGATTTCGTCAACGCCGACCTCCCGTACGCGCCGCCCTTTTCACTGGCCATCGACCACGGCCTCGCCGCGGCGCACATCCTGCAGAACAAGATGAAGGGACGGATGAAGGGGATCTCCTGCCGGGAAGTGATGGAGAAGGTGAAGGGCGGCGACAAACCCTTCCTCTTGGACGTGCGGCAGCCCGATGAGTTCGAACAGATGCGCCTGGGACTCGGCGAGACGCTCATGCCCCTCGGGGCCTTGCGCAAGCGGCTCCACGAGATGCCACCGGACAAGGAAAAGGAGATCATCTGCTACTGCAAGATCTCCCTGCGGGGCTACGAGGCCGCCCTCGTCCTGGAAGCGAATGGATGGAAGAACGTGAAGGTCATGGAGGGCGGCGTCATGGCCTGGCCGTTCCCTCGTGAAAAGTAAGCGCGCTCATGCCGCTGGGATAGGAAGATGCAATCAAGGAAACCTCCCGTATATCATCATGTATACGGTCCCGTACCATCCAAGCGTCTGGGACGTTCCCTTGGTGTGGATTTGGTCCCCTTCAAGGTTTGTACCTATGACTGCATCTACTGCCAGTTGGGGAGGACAACCGAAAAGAGCGTTGAACCGAGGACTTATGCTGGCGCGGAGGCGATTTGTGATGAATTGGCACGGAAGCTCTCTTCCGGAGCGCCGCCCGATTACATCAGCCTGGCGGGCTCCGGGGAACCGACGCTGAACGCTGGCCTCGGCGAGGTGATTGAGAAGATCAAGGGAATGACCGACATCCCTCTGGCCGTTTTGACGAACGGGTCCCTTTTGTGGCGGGACGAAGTCCGGGCCGCGCTTGCGGCCGCGGACCTCGTTCTTCCCTCTCTGGATGCAGGCGACGAGGCGATGTTCCAACGCATCAATCGCCCCCATAGGGATATCTTCTTTGAAAGGATGATTGCCGGCCTGAACGATTTTGTCCTTTCTTATCCCGGGGAGGTGTGGCTGGAGGTCTTCCTGCTTGCCGATGTGACGGCGATGCCTTCGGAGATCGGGAAGATTGACCGACTCCTACAAAGGATTCGGCCGAAAAGGGTCCAGTTGAATACGGTGACCCGTCCACCGGCAGAGGCGTTTGCTCTGGCCGTTTCTGCCGATCAGATGGAAGATGTTAAAGGGTGGTTTACAGGGGACGTCGAGATCATCGGCCAGGAGGCTTCCGGCGAGAATCGTATCTTACAGGCCGGACAGTCCTATGACGAGATCGTTTCCCTGCTGAGCAGGCGGCCCTGCACGCTCGAGGGCATTGTTTCGGGTCTTGGCCTGTCATCGGTGGAAGCCCTGAAACATTTGGACGCGCTTATCCGCATGGGTCTGGTGACCGTCGTGCGAAGGCAGAACGGCCTGTTCTACAGGACGACGGTCTGTAAGTGACAACCCGTCCCTGCACTTTTTCTGGGTATTCCCCGCGTCGGGCTCATCCGTCCGCCGCTTGTTATTGGAAAGAGGAAAGGATATACGACAAGAGAACCACCTCCCCGTTCGCACGTCCGATGGTCGGAAGGCACTCGCCATTCAAATCGCCGGGCTGCGTCGGATCGACTGTCGGCTAACCGAGGGGGGGCGTAAAAAAGGGGGCTGGTTCGGTCTCATCAGTGGAGTCTGCCAAGCGCATCCTGGAGTTTGGAAATGAAAATGGTTGTGCCCTATCATCCGATCGGCGTGATCCATACCCCTTTCAAGGACATCGTGGGCATGCCCATCCAACCCCCCGGGGCCAGAGGGACCGCCGGCAGGGTGATTGTCGAAGAGACCTACCGGGAAGGGCTGAAAGATCTGGAAGGATTCTCCCATATCTTTCTGATCTACCATCTGCACCTTTGCCAGGGATACGCCCTTCGGGTTCAGCCGTTTCTGGACAATGCGGAACATGGAATCTTTGCCTGCCGGTCTCCAAGGCGCCCGAACCCGATTGGCCTGTCCCTCGTGAGGCTCGTCCGGATCGAAGGGGCCATCCTCCATCTGGAGGATGTGGACATGGTCGACGGGACCCCCCTTTTAGACATCAAGCCCTATGTGCCATGTTTTGATGCCGCAATGGATGTCAGAATCGGTTGGTTCACCGGGCGGGCCGACAATGTGTTCCAAACCCGTTCGGACGATCGTTTCAGGACGTAATGCAGACCATCGAGACAGGAGCTGATGATTGCGGGAACTCTGATCCAAAAGATCGCTTCCCACCGAAAAGTTGGAGACCCCGAGGGTGGGGGCTTGATTGGAAAGCGATGAGGCTGAGGTGATCATAAAAAAGACCATTGCAATTGTGGGCGCATCGGTTGACCGTGCCAAGTACGGCAACAAGGCTGTCAGGGCATTCATTCAGCAGGGATGGACCGTTTACCCCGTGAATCCAAAGCTGAGCGAAGTGGAAGGACTCAGATGCTACGCCTCGATTGACGACGTTCCGGCCCCTGTCGATCGCATCTCCATGTACGTGCCACCGAACGTGGGCCGGAGAATGCTCGGGGCGATTGCGGCCAAGTCACCGCGGGAATTGTTTCTCAATCCAGGCTCAGGGGATCCCGATCTGGTTCGGGAAGCCGAAGCCCTCGGGCTGCGTCCCATCGAAGCCTGCAGTATTGTGGACATCGGCCTGAAGCCGGATATGTTTCATGACAAATGATTCCGTTTAATCCCTCCCTGAGGCAAACGGGGAGACATCGAGGAGAGGGTCAATGAAGATCAAAGCCACCATTTTATGTGAGAACAGCGTCTTTCACCGTCCCGGTGCGTTGGCCGAGCATGGTCTTTCCATCTTTATGGAGACAGACCATGGGAATTACCTGCTGGATACCGGTCAAGGCAAAACCATCATCAACAACGCCCTCGTTCTGGGAATCGACCTCAGAACGGTCAGGGGCATGATCATGAGCCACCACCACTTCGATCATACGGGAGGGATTGCACCGGTCCTCAATGTGACGGGGTCGGTGGACATTTATGCCCATCCCGATCTTTTCAAGGAGAGCTACAAGATCGGAGAGAAAAGGCCGCGA
This sequence comes from Deltaproteobacteria bacterium, assembly GCA_021372415.1. Classification (GTDB taxonomy): domain Bacteria; phylum Desulfobacterota; class Syntrophia; order Syntrophales; family UBA5619; genus JAKAFS01. Next base: position 20,600 of record JAJFUM010000219.1, on the reverse strand, counting down.
TACATCGGCGTGCCTTACACGCGGGCGCTTCTCGAAGGCATGGGCGCGGAATTCAGCTTCAGCCGGGAATTCCGACAGATCGTGCCGGGATTGTGGCTGACGGGGGAAGTGCCTCGCCGGACGGATTACGAGCGGGGAGACGAGAACCAGACGGTGAAATCCGAGGGGGTCTATTTGAAGGATGGCCTATTGGACGACCAATCGGTGGTCGTCGAAACGGATAAAGGGCTCCTGGTGATCCTGGGGTGTTGCCATTCAGGCATCATCAATACCCTGAGTTACATCGTGGAGAAGATGGGTCAGCGTCATCTCCACGCCGTGATAGGCGGGACGCATCTGGGTCCGGTCAGCGATGAACAGAGAGACAAGAGCCTGGATGCCCTTCGGGCGTTCGACATCGAACGGATCGGCGTATCCCACTGCACGGGACTGAAAACGGCGTCCCGCTTGGCCGCGGCATTCGGGGATCGGTTCTTTTTCTGCAATGTGGGGACGGTCGTGGAGGCGTAGGCCGCTTTTGGTGAAAGGGCCGCCCAACGAGTATGGGATGTGCCGCGTTAGAGAAGTTAAGCACGCCCATCTGCCATAGAACCAGGATCTTGCCGAGAGTATCTGCGACTTCCGGGTCGGAAACGAAGGACAAATGACCATCGCCGATTTCGGGGTCAAACGGTGCGGGGTCCGATCCATAGCAGATGCTGCGGGCTTGTAGGAGCCTCTGCCGGATTATTGGGGATGATTTTACAGTGCCTAACTGCAATGTAAAATAGGAACAAGGGTAGCATTTCTGCTACCTATCCTGTTTCCGCCTGATCAGGGTGGTGTGACTTATCCATAGGTAGTCGTTGAGTAATCACTATATTTTATGAAACGCCATTTCTGGCATGGATTGTGTTATTTTTGCTTGATGTCAAATGATTCCGCCTGCCGGGTCTTTGCGGGCGAGAGCGGTGATCGGTGAAGATCACCCATCACGAGAGACTGTGGAGGATTTGAGAGAGATGAACTGTGGTGCAAAAAAGGGTGGTTGCGAATCCGGTGGTGGACATGAAGCCGATGAGAAACTCAAGGCTTTTACAGAAGATCAGGCCCTTGTCCATCGCCTTTCCAAGATCAAACACAAGATTCTGGTCCTTTCAGGGAAAGGCGGCGTGGGGAAAAGCACTGTTGCCGTCAATCTGGCTGTGGCCCTGGCCATGGAAGGCTGGAAGACGGGCCTGATCGATGTCGACTTTCACGGTCCCAGTGTTCCCATGCTCCTGAACATGAAAGGGGAACTCCTGAAGGCGGACAACGGGGGCGGCATTCTTCCCCTGGAGAGCCTGTACGGGGTCAAGGTGGTTTCCCTGGGATTTGCCCTCGCCGACAACGATGAGGCGGTGATCTGGAGGGGGCCGATGAAAATGGGCGTCATCAAGCAACTCCTGGCGGAGGTTCAATGGGGGGATCTGGACTATCTGGTGATCGATTTTCCCCCAGGAACGGGCGATGAGCCTCTCTCTGTGGCGCAACTGATCCCGGACAGCAGCGGTGCAGTGATCGTCACGACCCCTCAGGACCTGTCCCTTCAGGATGTGAGAAAATCGATCAATTTCTGCCGTCAACTTAGGATCCCCATCCTGGGTGTGGTGGAAAACATGAGCGGTCTGGTCTGTCCGCACTGCCAGAAGGTGATCGAGGTCTTCAAGAGCGGTGGCGGTGAGGCCATGGCCCGGCAGATGGGCGTCCCCTTCCTCGGCCGGATTCCGATGGATCCTCAAATCGTGGGGACCTCCGACGAGGGGAAGCCGTTCGTCTATCATGCCAGGGAATCGCAAGCCGCCGAGGCCTTCCTCCGGATGATCCCTCCCGTTCTGGCGTTGCAGGACAGAGAGGACCCGCTCCGCCATTCCGGGACCAAGGCAGTCCCGCCGACGAAAGAAAATAATTTGAAATCATTGAAGATTGCTGTCCCGACGGCGTCAGGGCTGTTGTGTGAGCACTTCGGCCATTGTGAGCAGTTTGCCCTGTTCGATGTGGATCCGGACAAGAAGGCCATCCTCAAGACGACGATGCTGGTCCCGCCTCCCCATGAACCGGGTCTCCTTCCAGCCTGGCTTCAGGAACAGGGGGCCGATGTGATCATTGCCGGTGGCATGGGTTCCCGGGCCCAGGAACTGTTCCTCGGAAAGGGCATCCATGTGGTCACGGGGGCGTCTCAGGAGGTTCCGGCCAAGGTGATTAATGATTATCTCAACGGTGTCTTGAAGACGGGGAGTAATGTCTGCGATCATTGAACCGGGCGAGGTCCGGCCAACCAGCGTGTTTGTCCCCCGCGGGATGTTCATGACCAAGGGAGTAGGCCGGCACCGGGAAGAGCTGCACTCTTTTGAGTTGGCTCTCCGGGATGCCGGCATTGAGAAGTGCAACCTGGTCCAGGTGTCGAGCATCCTGCCGCCGGGTTGCCGTTTCATTTCCAAAACACCGGCGATCCGGGAAATCCCGCCTGGGGCCATCACCTTTTGCGTCATGAGCCGGTGCTGCTCCAATGAGCCTGGGCGGCTCCTGGCCGCATCGGTGGGTTGCGCTGTTCCGGCGGACAAACGAGCGTACGGCTATATCAGTGAGCACCATGCCTTCGGCCAGACCGGACGCCAGGCCGGGGACTATGCGGAGGATCTTGCGGCAGCCATGCTGGCCTCGACGCTCGGGATCGACTTCAACGTGGACGAGAGTTGGGACGAGAAGCGGGAGATTTTTCGGATCAGCGGCAAGATCGTCGGCACCCGGAACGTGACCCAGTCCAGCATCGTGAAGAACAACGGCTACACGACCGTCCTGGCCGCGGTGGTGTTTACCTTCTGATAGGTTCTTTTGCAGGGGGCCTTTATTGTTTTGTTTCCAGAAACCCATGATGAAAATGGACAGGAGTTTTTTATGGCGGAAAAACCGACGATACGCAAAGTCTCCGAAGTGAAGGGGAAGATCGGCCACGGCGGTGCCGTCACGATCAGGATTCTGATCGACGATATCGGTTGCGGGGCGAAGAACTTCTCGTTCTTGGTCAATACCATGACGGCGGGATTGAACTGCAATGTGACCGGCACCGGCCACAGCCATGAAGAAGAGCATTGCATGTTCGGCCTTTCCGGGAGCGGGGGCGTCTGGGTCGACGGCGTAAAGTACGGCATTGAACCCAATACGGCCGTTTTTATACCACCAGGGGCCATGCACTATGTCTGGGCCAATCCGGGTGAGGACTTCACCTATATCATCGTCTATTCCCCCCCTGGGCCGGAGAAGAAGCTGTAACGCCGGTCATGAGAGATTTTTGGGGATGGGGAAGGGTATGGATTGTCCGGAAACGATGAAAGCGGCCGTACTGTTCGGTTTCAACGACGTGCGGGTGGTGGAAAGGCCCCGCCCCGTCCCGGGGCCCGATGAAATCCTCATCCGGGTCGAGTCCTGCGGGGTCTGCGCAGGAGACCTCAAGATGATCAGTCGCGGCATGCTCAAGCAGCCCCCTTTCGGAGAGTTCATCTTGGGCCATGAGTATGCCGGGACCGTCGTCCAGGTGGGCGGCGCGATCGATGAATTCGCGGCCGGTGACCGGGTGGCGGTCGAGGTCCACAAGGGCTGCGGCCGCTGTCGGAACTGCCTGCTCGGGAAGTACACGGCCTGTCTGAATTACGGCGATCTGGCCAGGGGAAGGTGACCCCGAGGGATTTGGTCACACACACCTTTCCCCTGGAGGCGATCGGAGAGGCGATCGACACCTTTGCCCAGAGGCGGGAAGGAGCGATCAAGGTGATCGTTCATCCCTGAGGGATGGGCCGTGAAAAAAACCGGGAAGGAGGGCCTTCCCGGTTCGATCGGATCGGATTGGAGGAATCCCGGCCTCAGTCCTTGATCTTCTCGGCCAGGATGTCCGCCACATGTTTCATCCGGACGCCGGGGAGCTGTTTGTCCAGGCCGCCCTGGAGCTGGACCATGCAGCCCGAGCAGGCGCAAGTGGCGATCTCGGCGCCGGTTTCCCGGATGTTCGAGATTTTCTGCTCCAGCATCGGCATCGAGAGCTCCGTATATTTTACCCCAAAAATTCCAGACATCCCGCAGCACTTGTCGGCGTCCTTCATCTCCACGAGCTCGTAGCCGGCGGCCTCCAGGAGCTGCCGCGGCGCCTTGTCGATGCCCAGGACCCGCTTCATGTGGCAGGAGTCGTGGTAGGTCACCTTTGGTCCGCCCTTTCCCTTATTCAGCCTGCCCCGCTTTTCATATTCCTCGGCAACGAAGCTGCAGAACTCCCGGACCTTCTTGGCCATGGCCTCGGCCTTCGGGCCCCACTCGGGATCTTCCTTGAGGAGCTCGGCATAGTGCTGGAGCGATTCCATGCAGGTCGGGCAGGCGCTGATGATCACGTCGGGGTTCTGCTCCTCCAGGGCCTTGATGTTGGCACGGGCGAGCTTTTGGGTCGTCTCCACATCCCCCAGGGCGACCACTGGCTTGCCGCAGCAGCTCTGGCCCTCGGGAAAGATCACCTCCATCCCGAGGTCCTGCAGGACCTTGAAGACCGATTCCCCGGTTTCCGGGAAGACGAAGTCCATGGTGCAGCCGGAGAAGAAGGCGATCCTCTTTACGGGTTTTTCGATCTTCTTGTTGATCTTCCCGATCCGGTCGCGCAGAGGCTTGTCGGCGATCGCCGGGAGGCTCCGGTCCTTGGCCATCCCCGCGAGGAAGAGTGGCAGATGCCGGATCAGGTTCCCCGATTGGAAGGGTTTCTGGCCGACCGCTGCAAGACGCAGCAAAGAATGGAAGAGCTTCCGGTTGGAAATGACGTTCTGGAAGGTCTGCTTGAGCAGGAAGGGGAGACCCTTCTCCTGGACCTTGCGGATCCGGAGCTCCTCGATGAGGCCCGGGATGTCGATCTTTCCCGGACAGACCGTTGTGCAGCGGCGGCAGCCGATGCAGAGTTCGTGGAACTGCTCGAACTGATTCATCCCGTGGAGAAAGGCCGTGAGGATCGCCCCAATCCCGCCGGCATAGGTATGGCCGCCGTAGACGTGGCCGCCGACCAGGGTGTAGACCGGGCAGACGTTGAGACAGGAGGCGCAGCGGACGCACTGGAAGATCTCTCTGAACTTCTCGTCCTTGGCCGCCTTCAGCCGGCCGTTGTCCAGCAGGATGATGTGCATCTCCCGCTCTTCCTCCACCCACTTGCCGTCCCGCTTCACCATGGCCGGGGTGGGGCCGGAGATCATCGTCATGTAGCTGGTCATAAGCTGGGCGGTGGCGTTGCGCGGGAGGACCTTGAGGATTTTGGCCGCATCTTTCACCGTTGGGATCAGCTTTTCGTAGCCGATGATGACCACGTGGATTCGGGGAAGGGTCGTCACCATCCGGCCGTTTCCCTCATTGGTGACCAGGCCGACGGCCCCGTTCTCGGCGATCCCGAAGTTGGCGCCGGAGATCCCCATGTCCGCCTGAAGGAACTTCTGACGGAGCTCCGTGCGCGCTTCCTGGACCAGATGGGCGATTTCCGGCGAGATCTCCCTGTCGAGCTCCTTCGAGAAGTAGTCGGCCACCTGGAAGCGGTTCAGGTGGATGGCGGGCATCACCATGTGGGAGGGCTTCTGTCCGGCCAGGGCGATGATCCACTCGCCCAGGTCCGTCTCCGTCGCCTTGATTCCGTTGGCTTCCAGATGCTTGCTCAGATCGATCTCTTCACTGGCCATCGATTTGGATTTGACGACCCGTTTGACCTTCTTCTCCTTGCAGAGGGCCACCAGATAGGCCTTGAGGTCGTCGCCGTCCTTGGCCCGGAAGACCTTCGCGCCGCGCTTGGTGGCCTCGGCTTCGAAGCGGCTGGCCACCTCCTCTAGACGGGAAACCGTTTCGCTTTTCATCTGCCGGACAGCCTCGCGGAGTGTCTCAATGTCCCCGGCGTTCTCGTAGGCCTTGGCCCGGGCGGTGGGGTAGACCTCGGAGAAACGACCCAGGGCCCCGCGGAGGGTTTCGTCCTTCAGCTTATCCGCTATCTCCTGCTTGAGATTCCTCGTTTCCCTATCCATCAGGCGTTACCTCCTTGGATTTCCTCGTCTACGGCAATGATGGCCAGGCGGCTCGGGCCGTGGACGCCGATGGTGAGGACCCGCTCGATGTCGGCGGTACGACTAGGCCCGGTGATGAAGCCGCAGTAGCCACGTTCGAATCCCGGGGCGATGATCTCGAAGGCCTCTTCGATACCGGGGACGATGTGCGAACTGGGGAGGAACACCACATGAAGGGGCGGGAGTATCGTCACCAGGCGGGTCTCGATGTCGTAGCTGTCCTGGAAGACGCTTCCCGTCTCGGCGATTCCGAATTCCACCCCCGAGATGCCGATGTCGGCGGTATCGGCGTGGGCCGCGATCTGGTCCGCTTCGGTATAGACGGCAATCCCCCGGCTGCGCAGCGCCGCCGTGATGCCGGCCGCCTCCTGAAGGGGGCTCTCGACGAGAACGGCCTTCTTGACCTGGGCGGCCTCCACGAGCCCCACGAGGACCGCCGCCGCATCCGCTGCCCTGGAAACCCGGAATACCTCGCTGGAGACCGCCTTGGTCCGCATTTCGAATTCGGCAAAGAGGTGCGGTCCGAATTTTCCGGCAGGGAAATGGCGTTTCCAATTGTCGCAGGTTTTTCTCATGACGTTTTGCCTCCAAGGTGTGCACGAAGAAGAGTCTAACTGACTGAAAGAACATATCTCTTTGCGCGATGTGGCCGCGCCTTCAAGTCCGCCTAGGGTATAGCGGAAACAATGGTCCGAGTCAAATGAAAAGCAGCGGTCCCGAGGGTCCCCTAAAGGGGTTGACAAGCCAGATATAAAATGGTTGATTGTGCCGCGCAGAACGGCTCTGACCTCGAAAGGGTCCTGAAGATGTGGGAGCGGATGGGAAAACAGACCCGGTCCGCCAAGCCGACGACGGCCGACCCGGTGACCAAAACCAACGAGGTGCCCGCCGAGAAGAAGTAATCCCTGCAGAGGGGAGCGAGGACGGATCATTTGGGAATCGAGATTGCCATCCTGGTCCTAGTGGCCGCCTTTCTCCACGCCGGGTGGAATGCCCTGGTCAAGACCGCCGAGGACCGGCTGATGGTCCTGGCGTCCATCGCCCTGATCACCTCTGTCGCGGGGGCGTTGATGATTCCCCACGTGGCCGTCCCCCGGCCCGCGAGCTGGTGGGCCATCGGGGTCTCGACGCTTCTGCACTACCTCTACTACTGGTTCCTCTTCCAAACATACCGCTTCGGCGATCTGAGCCAGATCTATCCCCTCGCCAGGGGGGTCGCGCCGGTTCTGGTGGCGATCGGGGCGGTCGTCGTCAGCGGCGAGACGCTGTCTTCCTGGGCGATCGCAGGTCTGGCCATCACCTCCCTGGGGATCTGCAGCATCGCCTTTTTCCAGGATTCGGCCCTCGGCAAGAACCCCGCAACACTCTTTTTCGCCCTGGGGACCGGGGCCGTCATCGCGGCCTACACTGTCTCCGACGGGGTGGGGGTGCGCTTGTCGGGAAGCCCGCCGGGGTACATCGCCTGGCTCTTCCTCTTCGAATTCCCCGTGGTCCTTTTCGCGATGGCCCGGCGCCGGGGTCGGTTTGCCGCCTTCTTCCGCTACGGCTGGAGGCAGGCGCTCGGGACAGGCCTGAGTTCGCTTGTCGCCTACGGCCTGGTCATCTATGCCGTCGCCTTCGCCCCGATGGCGGCGGTTTCGGCCCTCCGCGAATCGAGCGTGATCATCGCTGCGCTGATCGGGACCTTGGTCCTTAGAGAGCGTCACGGCCTGCAGCGCATCGCGGCGGCCGTGATGGTGGCCTCCGGGGTCGCGCTCATCACCTCCGGATGACCGGCCCTGGCCCCGTGCCGGATCGGACGGGGGGCCAGATGGGGGCCGGCCAGAGTTGTGACGTGGATCCGCGGTTGATTCCGCAGCCGTGGTTATTTCAACATGAAGGGAGATTTCGGGATGGCACTGATTCAGTGGAGCGAAAACCTGAGTGTCGGGGTGGGGGAGATCGATCGGCAGCACCAGCGGCTCATCGCGATGATTGGCGAACTGGATACGGCGATGCGGGAGGGGAAAGGCAAAGACCTCATGGGAAAGATCGTCAACGGCCTGATCGGCTACACGGGGACGCACTTTGCCACAGAGGAGAAGTACTTCGATCAGTTCGCCTATCCCGAGGCCGACGGCCACAAGGCGGAACACCGGAACTTCATCCAGAAGGTCTCCGAGTTCAAGGGCGGCTTCGAATCGGGCAAGCTGGGGCTGTCCATCCAGGTAATGGATTTCCTGAGCGACTGGCTTAAAAGACACATCAGCGGGACCGACAAAAAGTACGCCCCCTTCTTCAACGGGAAGGGCTTGAAGTAGGCCGGCTGGGGCCGGTTGCCCTGCGGGGGATTCCTCCGAAGATGAAATCCTGTAGACTCTACCAGGTGGACGCCTTTACCACCGAGCCCTTCCGGGGGAATCCCGCCGGGGTGGTTCCCGATGCGGACGGCTTGAGCGATGTGCAGATGCAGGCCATTGCCCGGGAGGTGAACGCGTCGGAGACGGCCTTCATCCTTTCACCTCCCTCATCCGATTGCGATCTGCAGGTCCGCTTTTTCACCCCGACCACGGAGGTGCCCTCCTGCGGCCATGCGACAGTCGCTGCCCACACCGTCCGGGCGCTGGAGAACGATCTGCCCTCCTGCACCGTCCGCCAGAAGACCCGCCTGGGGATTCTGCCCGTGGAAGTGATCCGGGAGGGGCAGGGGTTTCGGATCGTGATGACCCAGGGGGCCATCGAGTTCGGCAAGACCTTCTTCGGGAGAGGCCGCGATCAGATCACGGCGGCGCTGGGGCTTTCCCGGACGGATCTCGACGAGCGCTGTCCCGTCCAGATCGTCTCCACGGGCCACGCCAAGGTCCTTGTCGGGATCCGCGACCGGGCCACCCTCGACGCCCTGAAGCCCGACTTGGCCCGTCTGACCGAACTCAGCCGCCGGATCGGCTGCAACGGCTATTTCATCTTCACCCTGGCCTCCGAATACAGGGGATTCCTCTCCTACGGTCGGATGTTCGCGCCTGCCATCGGTATCGCCGAGGATCCGGTGACGGGAAACGCCAACGGTCCCCTCGGGGCCTATCTGGTCCAGCACAAGCTGGTGCCCACGGAGGGGAATCGGCTTTCTTTCAGGGGCCGTCAGGGGGAGGCGATCGGCCGACCCGGGACGGTGGAGGTCTCGGTCGAGATCGAGGCAGGAAAGCCCCGGACGGTGAGGGTCGGCGGTCAGGCCGTGATCGTCTTCAGGACCGAAATCCGGTTTTGAACGGGTCTTTCCAGCCCCTCTACCGGCACACCCTGGGAGCCCTTCGGGGCTCAGATCGCCTCGATCGTGGAAGGCAGCTTAGCGGACCCTCGATTCTTGGACGTTATCCTGCCGTCCCGCCGGACCCGTTTCCCCTGGCGACCGGGAAAATTTTTCCGGTTCCCGGAGGATTTTTCCTGCCAGGCCTCCCGCTAAGAACCCCTTGTCCCGGACGGAACGCCTCCCCCGGTCTCGGACCTCCCAGAGGAGAGAGGGCGGTTTGTCCTTTGCTGTCAAAGGATTCCATGTGGCCCCGGCCCCTGTCAGTCGGTGACCCTCAGCGGCCGATGGCCGTGCCCCTCGACCGGCATGGGAGTTGCTATAGCTCCAGTCATCTCGACGGCAGAAAGGAGAGCGCCCATGGGGCTTGCAGTTACGGCGGACTATGTAAATCTGTCTACATCCGGTGCTGGAAGGCTGTTCCCCTCCCGCGGCGGGGATCTTCTCGCGGATGGGAATCGCTCCGAAAAGAGCGGGTGCGATTCGATCCAACTGTCGGCGAAGTCGCGCCTCCTCTCGCAGGAGCTCATCCTGCCCACCCGCGAGAACGTGGCCAGGCTGTCCGCCGACCTGTCCGGGACGCTCGGCGCGTTTCTTTCCAGGTCCGGGATCGATGCGCAACCGCCCATCGGTTTCAGCCTCGACGCCAATGGGGAGATCCAGGTGGAAGGGAACCGGCCCGACCGGGAGAGGATCCTGGAGAAGGTCAACAGCGACGAGGCGATGAAGAAGCAGATCAGCACCTTGGCGGCGATCAGCAGCCACGCCGTGGCTATGGAGGAGTCTCTGCGCTTTCAGAGTGAATACCGCGCGAGCAGCGATCCGGCGGCGGTGGTGGCCAAGTACAGTTATCTGTTCAACTCCGGTCAACCGCTTCAGAGTGTCTCGCTGCGCTTCGACGGCAATACCGTCGACGTCATGGCGAACGGCAATCCCTGGCTGTCCGCTGCATGACGGCCCCGGCGGGCCCGCAGTCCGCTGGCCCTGCCATCCCTTGACGCAATTCCCTGCAACAGGGGAAGCACTCCCACGGCGGTTACAAGGCTTCCCGAGGCTTCCCTCAATCCGCTTGGCCTTTTCCGACGACGAACTTGCCCTTGAAGTACTTCTCCCGTATGGGTCCGGCTTCTTTTTTGATCCAGTGGCTGAGTCCCACGTTCCTGATGCGGCAAAGGTTGTAGAGCTTCATGTTGTGGGGATACTGAGCCGCCCTGTCGGCGATGGGGGCCAGCAAGAGACAGGGAAACTCTTCGCAGTCGGAGCATAGGGCCACCTCTCTGGCCTTGGCGCAATCCAGGGTGGCACACCCAGCCGGCAGATGAAAATGCTTTCCGTCCTGTTGCCGGCAGCCCCTGCAGGCCACTTCTTCCTTCGGGACGCCCATCTTGGCATGAATCGTTTCGGCCAGTTCGTCCGTCAGGTTTGCCTCGTACAGCTCACAGAGGAAGCAGGCCAAACCGCAGGGTGCCGTCAACTTTTCCTTGTCTTCCATGGTCTTTCCCCTCCCGTCTCTTCAGGGGTTCTCGAATTGGCCGACGTCGAGCCATTCGGCCAGCATGGCGGCATGATCCGCCTCCAGGTGGGTTTTGCAGTAGAGATAGATCCCGGATGCCGAAGTTGTTGTCCTGGCGATATCCCCATAGCCCTCTGTTTCGGTCATCATGGCCAACGATTCGAGGGCCTGATCGTGAGTGAGGTTGAAGGGCGGTCGCGTGAAGAGATCGAGCGGTACCGGCCTCCGGTATGTGCCGGCATTCTGGCGGACCGTTTCGGCGATGAGCCGCAGGGGGCCGTCCTGCCGGTGTAGCAGGAGCGTCGCATAGGCCTCGGTCATGTGGTCGGAGGAGTAATACCAGGAGAAACCTGTTCCGGGAAGTCCGTGCAGATCCTTGTGGTCGTCGACCAATTGGGTGAGAAACCCATGGATATCCTGACCTGCCTCCAGGGGCGTGAAGGGTTCTGCGTTCAATAGGTTCAGGATCTCGGATTCGGAGATGAGTTGCGAGGCCGCACTCCTCTCCCGAATCGCGGCGGCCGCCTTTTTGGCCGCGGCATCCTCGCGCCCTGCCCCCTCGTTGCTGCCGGGGCCTTCCGAAGCAATCGGCGTTTTCATGCCGGCACCAGGTTTCGCTCCGCCAGCCTGTCGGCGACGCCGCCCAGACCGAATTTCCGGTATGTCCTGTCCGTGGGCGCACCGGTGGCCTTGTCCCAGCCCATCTCCTCGTAAAACAGGTCCTGGGCGAGATGGACATCGTTTCGGTCCAGATGGTTGGCTCCCTTCGTGTAGGGGGCCTTGCCCGATTTGTCGGAGAAGACCCATTCGGGGATCTTATCGTGACGGGTACGCATCTCCCGGGTCTTCATGCCGCGGATCGTCAGCGCCCGGTGGAGGAGAAAGATCCGCTCCGCAACGGCGTCCAGCCCCTCCCGGTCCTTGTCGTCTCCTGTGGCCAGCTTGTAGAGCATGGATTCGATGGAGTCGTCGCCCCGATAGCCGCGCTCCCGGAGTGGGGACGCCACCCAGGGCCCCATCCAGTTGCACAGGGAGAGGGAATCGTGCAACTCCTTGCGCAGGAGCGACCACTTGGCCATCCGCGCCTTGGACCAATGCATGGGTTTGTAGTCCCCCACGCCGTCAACGGCCTCGGGGGCGCCCCACAGCTCGGCCGCCAGCTTCTTCTGCAGCGGCAGCGGCAGTCCGTTCCGGATGAAATTGCTGTGGGAATGGCACTGGGCGTCACGGTTGTATATCAGATTGATCAGCAAACCGCATTGGCCCGTTTCTTCCGAGGCATGGTGTTTGGGATGCCCCATTTTCCAGTAGGCGAGCTCCTTGTCTTTTCCCCACTGTTCCTCGGAGAGGGACCAGCGCTCCAGCAGGTAGCCCGTGCCGAGCCCCAGCGCCGTGCCCAGTTCACCCTCCTTCATGGCGATCCTCGGCAGCAGTTCGAAGAGGAAGGCGGGGTCTCCCTTCTCGTACCGGTTCCAGGAATAGCCCTTGAATTCACGGGTGCCCACCTTCTTCTCGATCACCCCGTCATAATAGAGCTTGACGAAGTCGCGCTGGAGCTGGCCGTAGTTGCACCAGAGGCCGAGGTCGTCGGCCAGGTGCATGCCGACCATGCAGGCCTCCAGGCCGGTCGTTCCCCTTGGACCATCCGGCAACTTTTTGAAGAAGGAACGGCCGAAGACGAGGCCCGCGCAGGTATTCTGACCCACCGCCGGGATACCGTATTTCGCTGAGACGGCGGGGACCTCCAGAATGGTGTGGCAGCGGATGGGGCAGCCCGTGCAGCCGTTTCCCCGGACCGTGCGCGGCCATGTGATATCGCCCAGGAAGAAGGCGGCCACGTTCGAGCGGTAGGCGATCCGGTTCATGTCGCGGGGATCGCAGTCCCCCGTGTCCACGGGATGCGCCGCGGCACCCCAACGACGGCCCCGGGAGGCGTTCCACCGTGTCGTTGGTTCGTAGAATTCCGCCCAGGGCTGCGGGGAGTTGGGGACGACGTGCTGGTTGTTCGCACCCAAAAGGGAGAGATGGTGCTTGATCAGTCTCTCCCAATCCTCTTTTCTGCCCGCAATCCGGACACTGCCCGTGCCCCGGACGCCGATGGCCTTGAGGTTCTTGGCTCCCATCACCGATCCGATGCCGCCGGCAGAGTGGGAGACGGAATTCACCACGACGGACATGGGGACCAGGTTTTCACCGGCCTGACCGATCGCGGCCACAGCCGCGTCGGGGCCCATGATCTCGGAGATGGCATAGGTAGCCGCCCGGATGCCCTGTCCCCAGATCCTGCGGGCATCGTGGATCTCGGCCTTCTGGTCCGCAATCAGGAGCCATACGGGACGATCCGCTTTGCCCTGGATGACGACGGCGTCGTAGCCGGCATATTTGAGCTCGGCGGCGAACCGTCCGCCCATGTGTCCGGACGCGACCAGGGGCACGGGCCAGCAGGTGGGCCAGAGGGTCGTGATGGCGGTCCGGCCGTTGCACGGAGCACCCGTTCCCGCCAGCGGTCCCGTGGCAAAGACGATCCTGTTTTCGGGATCGTAGGGTTTTGTCTCTGCGGGGACCTCGTCCCACATCACCTTGTAGCCGATTCCCGTCCCTCCCAGGTACTCCCGGTACTGCTCGATCGTGTCTTCGGTCCAGATCCTGCCCGTAGACAGATCGACTCGCAGGACTTTTCCGGCCCACCCTCCATATCTGCTCATGTTGATTTCCCGTCCAGTGAGGTTTCGGCGGCCGTGGGCCCGCCTGAACCTCGCTTCATCCCGTTGTCCTGTTCTTCATAACCGACGATCATCGCCATCGTGTGGGAGAAGAATCGGTCTCCCAAGGTGGCCATGTAGAGATGGACGATGAGGTAGAGGACCAGCCCATAGGCAAAAATCACATGGGTGGCACCGAGGAGCCCCATCAGGTTCCCCGCGAGGAGATAATCCCGCAGAACGGGGATGTCCAGGAAGAGCAGGCCCGTTGCCGCCTGCACCGGCATGAAGACGAACATGACGGCTGCATAGGCGGTCTTCTGCAGGGGGTTGTACTTGCCCTTGGCGGACGGCGTGAAGGGGTTCTCCCCTCCCGAGAACATGGAAAGGAGGTAGAACCTGGCCTGAACCGGGATGCCCCGGAGGTCCCTTCCGGTCATCCGGTATTGGCGCCTCTGATTCGGGTTCAAGAGCGTATGGAGGATCCAGAAGAGCGTCGCGACGACTGTTGCCACGCCGATCCCCTTGTGCCACAGCAGGACCGGATCATGGGGGCTGAGCGACGCGATACCGTGGAACCGCAGATACAGACCCGTCGCGATCAGCAAAATGACGGCCCCTGCGTTTGTCCAGTGCCATATCCTCAGCGGCAGGGAATGGAGAACGATTCGTCTCATTTTTTTCTGACCCTCCTCACGAGGGCATGGACCAGGACCGACCCGATCGCCAAGGGGATGAGGACCGTTCCGGCCAGGTCGATCCACTTGAAACCGGTCCTTTCCGGGACGGCCCTTCCCCCTCCGAGCAGCTGCCGCATCATCGCGTTCGTCTGCCTGATGTTCTGCGGCAGGCCGGGCAGATGGCATTCCTGGCAGCTCAGAGCACGTTGCGGGGGGAGAGGGGAGGGATTCAGATTGCGGGGAGGGATCTTCCCCGTCAAATCACGCCACGCCACATAGCTCAGGGATCCTGCCGGGCATGCCTCCACGCATTTCGGTTTTCCCTGGCAGAGGTGGCACTTGGTTGCCTTCCGGCTATCCGGATCGTAGGAGATCATCTCCCAGGGGCATGCCTGCAGGCAGACTTTGCAGCCTGTGCACCTTTCCGGATCGATGACCCGTGTATGAGCGGAAGGCGACAGGATAATCGCATTTTCAGGGCATATGCTGGCGCAGGGGACGGGATGCGGGCACTGCCTGCAGAGGTCCTGCACGACAAGGCCGTCCCCGAAATTGCCATGTCCTGCGCGCCAGGTCGTGGCGCCCCGGGCACCAAAATTCAGATTCCGGTCTACCTTGATCCGTGACAACGACGGCGACGCCTTTCCGTCATTGAATTCCGTGCAGGCCAGTTCGCACCGTCCGCAACCGACGCATAGAACAGGATCGGCCACGACCATGCCCTGGGCCTTCTCCATGATGATGAGAGGCCTGTCGGCCCCCTGGACCAAGAAGGGTGACAGGACAGACCACCCGGGGATGGCAACCCCGCCCCAGATCAGAACCTGCCTGCGCGTACAGGGGAGGGTCAAGGGTGCGTTTCCGTCATTCGGTTCGAAGGTCCCTGCCGGAAAATTGTTGGGTTTCATGGTCTCCCGTTCGCTCTGCTCATTTCTTTGAGTTTCAACGTTGCGATCCCCGGACTTGATTCCTCTTTGCGATGACCATAGGGGCCTGGATAGGAATCGATAAAGATATAGGGCAAGGCAATCTGGTCTGTCAAAGGAAATTTGCCGGAAAAAAAGGACGGATGGGGAATGGATCGCTTCGGAGGCCGGTTTCCGGAAGCCTGCTCAGGCCATGTTTAATAGGCCCAGTGAAAGATCCCCTTGCCGATAAGGTTCATGAGGATGGGAACGCTGTAGATCAGACCGATCGCCCCGAGTTTGCGGTGATTCGTCTTCCTCGCGATGACGAGGTTGGCCGCCGCGAAAAAGGGGAAGTAGCCGACCAGGAAGATCAGCCAGATGCCGCCGAAAGAGAGTTTCCAGAAGGGGTACTCCCAGACGAGGTGTCCCCCGATGTTCAGCAGGCATTCCACGAAGACGCAAAAGGCCGAATAAGCGACCGCCCAGAACCAGCGGTTCGGAATCCCCAGTATCCGCTCTTCCTGCTTGTCCGGAAGGGTGTGGTAGTAGATGATCCCCGCGATGGTGAACATGAACATGATTTCGATGTTCCACCCCACCAGGGTCCTCAGGGCGGTCTCGCCGGGAGTCGTCCAGACGGCCGAGTAGTTGGTGAAGTGGAACACCCAGCCGTTCCAGGTCTCGTTGAAGAAATCCATGCCGAACACGGCCAGGCCGGCGAAGATGGCATCCCAGCGCCCCGTCTCTCTGGCCTTCTTCAGTTCAATCGTGTAGATGTAGATGACGATGGCCAGCAGCGGGATGACGTACCAATGGAGCGTCGAGAGGTCCCGCAGCCCGTTCAGGGCCGCCTGGGATGCTGGGGTGGGCATGGTCGCACCTCCTGATCTTCCGAAAATACAGTTCAAAAAAAGGAAGGGTGGCGGTCGTCTGTTTCCCTCCAGGACGGTTATCGGGGATAGAACCGGTTCGCGTGCCGTTCAGTTCTTTTCTATCACCATCTGATCGGGAAATCCACAGGGACCGGCTCGACCCTAGGAGGCCCCGTCGATCGCCCTGCGGATCTTGTCCGCAAAAGTGAAGACGTCTTCGATCAGGTCACCGTATTCCCTCTTTTCTCCGATCAGGCGGACCAGGGCGCTCCCGACGACGACGCCGTCCGCCAGAGGTGCGATAGCGGCTGCTTGCTCCGGTTTGGAGATCCCGAAGCCCACGACGACGGGCAGGTCGGTCATCGTCCTGAGCCGTTCCATGTCCTGCCGGATCTGCTCGGGGTCGGGCTCCTTGGTTCCCGTGACGCCCGTTACAGAGATGTAATAGACGAAACTTGCCGCGCCGGAGAGGATCGTCCGCGCCCGCTCGGGGTCCGTCGTCGGGGCGACGAGGGTGATGAAGGCCAGCCCCGCCGGGTCCGTGTATTTGCGAAGTTCCGCAGCCTCCTCAGGGGGCAGGTCGACGACGAGGATCCCGTCGACGCCCGAGGCGGCCGCGTCCTTGGCGAACCGTTCCGGGCCGTAGGCGAGGATCGGGTTGTAATAGCCAAAGAGGACGACGGGGATCCCGCTGAATTGGCGCAGCGGCCGAATCGTGGCCAGGATCTTCTCCAGCGTGGCTCCACCCTTCAGGGCGCGCTGGGAGGCAGCCTGGATTGCAGGGCCGTCGGCCGTCGGATCGGAGAAGGGGACGCCCACCTCGACGATGTCCACGCCGGCAGCCTCCAGGGACGAGATCAATTTCGCCGTCGTCTCGAGATCCGGATCGCCTGCGGTCAGATAGGCGACCAGGGCCTTGCGCTTCTTCTTTTTCAGTTGCGCGAATCGCTCGTCAATCCTTTCCTTCATGGTTTCACCTCCCCGCTCTGGGCGATGGTTTCCGCGTCCTTGTCTCCCCTCCCCGAGAGGTTTACGATCACGATCTGTTCCCTGGACAGGTTGGGCGCCGTCTTGATCAGATGGGCCACGGCATGGGCGCTCTCCAGGGCGGGGATGATCCCCTCGCGGCGGGAGAGCGTCACAAAGGCCTCGACGGCCTCCTCGTCCGTCACGGTGACGTAGCGGACCCGGCCGGTGGCATGGAGCCAGGCATGCTCCGGACCCACGCCGGGATAGTCCAAGCCTGCGGCGATCGCGTAGGCGTCCCGGACCTGGCCGTTTTCGTCCTGGATCAGGAACGTCTTGTTCCCGTGGAGGACGCCGATCCGGCCGGCCGTGATGCTCGCCGCGTGGAGCCCCGTGGAGAGCCCCTTCCCGGCTGCCTCGACGCCGGTCATCGCCACGGTCCTATCGCCGAGGAACGGATAGAAAAGCCCCAGGGCGTTGCTCCCCCCGCCCACGCAGGCGATGAGGAGGTCAGGGAGCCGCCTTTCCTTCCTGAGGATCTGACGCCTCGCCTCCCGGCCGATAACGCTCTGAAAGTCCCGGACCATCTCCGGGTAGGGATGGGGGCCGGCCGTGGTGCCGATGACGTAGAAGGTGTCCCGGACCGAGGAGACCCAGAAGCGCATCGCCTCGTTCATGGCGTCCTTGAGGGTCGCGGTCCCTGCGGCGACGGGAACGACCTCGGCCCCCAGGATCTTCATCCGATGGACGTTGTGGGCCTGCCGCCGGATGTCCTCCTCTCCCATGAAGATCCGGCATTCCATGCCGAAAAGGGCCGCCGCCGTCGCCGTCGCCACGCCGTGCTGGCCCGCCCCGGTTTCGGCGATCACCTTCCTCTTGCCCATCCGCCGGGCCAGGAGGCACTGCCCGAGGGTGTTGTTGATCTTGTGGGACCCGGTGTGGTTCATGTCCTCCCGCTTCAGGTAGACCTTCGCCCCACCCAGGGCCTCGCCGAGTTGGCGCGCCTCGTAGAGGGAGGTCTCCCGCCCGCCGTATTCCCGAAGAAGGGAGGCGAACGTTTTCCTGAATGCAGGGTCCCCCTTGGCCGCCCGGTAGGCCGCCTCCAGTTCGACAAGGGCGGGCATCAGCGTCTCGGCCGCGTAACGCCCACCGAAGATCCCGAAATGGCCCCGTCTGTCCGGTTGCCTCTTTGTCATCATGTTTCTTTTCCTTTCTTTTATCACTTTCCCTGCCCTCCGTGCGAGGGTAATTTTTCCATCCTTCTGCTCACTGGAGTTGAGAAAATCTTCCGAGGCCCAGGGGGCCCGGCTCGGCGAACAATGGCGGCGATGCGCCGAATCCTTTCAGGGTCCTTGACCCCCGGCTTCTTTTCGCAGCCGCTGTTGATGTCCACGGCCAGCGGCGAAACCGCGGCCAGGGCCTCTTCGATGTTCTCCTCGCCGAGCCCTCCGGCAAGGATCAGAGGATGCTTTCCGGCGAGCGAGGCCGCCAATTCCCAGTCGGCACGCTTCCCCGTCCCTCCGTAGCGCCCCGCGTCCCTGGCGTCGGCGAGGAAGGCACGGACGTCGTAGTCCTCCAACCGTTGAAGGTCTTCGGGATTCCGGAGCCAGACGGCCTTGATTACCCGGTCCGGCGGAAAGCGGCGGCAGTACTCGGCCGTCTCGTCGCCGTGTAGCTGGATCAAGTCGAGGCCGCAGACCTCGGAGATCCGCTCCACCTCCTCGGCCTTTCGATTGACAAAGACGCCGACCGTGGTGACCCGGCCGGCCAGGGCCTCGACGATCGCCTTGGCCTGGATGGGGTCGATCCAGCGGGGGCTCGGCTCATGGAAGATGAAGCCGACGGCGTCCGCCCCGCAATCGGCAGCCGAGAAGGCGTCTTCGAGACGGGTGATTCCGCAGATCTTGATCTCGGTCATCGCCCCAGCAGCTCCGCGAGTTTTCCGGCGATGTCCGGGGACGTGACCAGCGTCTCGCCGATCAGGAAAGCCCGGACCCCTGCCTCTTGAAGGATTTCGATTTCCTGGCGCGTCCGGATTCCGCTCTCGGCCACGGCGATCCGGTCCCGGGGGATGCGCGGGGCCAGGGCCCTGGCCGTTTCGATATCCGTCGTGAAAGTCCGGAGGTCCCGGTTGTTGATTCCGACGATTTCGGCCCCGGCGGCCAGGGCCTTATCCAGCTCCGTGCCGTCGTGGACTTCAACGAGGACCGCCATCCCCAGAGACTCGGCCGCCTTCCGGTATCCCGAGAGCTCCTCTTCGGTGAGGATCGCGGCGATCAGGAGGAGTGCGTCCGCGCCGATGGCGCGCGTCTCATGGAGCTGCCAGGGGTCGATGATGAACTCCTTCCGGAGTACGGGAAGGGTGACGGCATCCCGGACTGCGGCGAGATCCGCCTCGCTTCCCCCAAAGAAGGCCCCGTCGGTGAGGACGGAGATTGCTGCAGCCCCATGGGCTGCGTAGACGCGGGCGATGCCGGCGGGATCGAGATCCGCCCGGAGGACGCCCCGGGAGGGAGAACGGCGCTTTACCTCGGCGATGATCGCCCCGGGGGCGAGGGCCGCCTCGAAGTCGCGGGCCTGCGGCAGGCCCGCGATCCTCTTCTCCAGCACGGCCAGAGGGGTCTTCTCCTTCCGCTCGGCCACCTCGCGCCGCTTCACTTCAACAATCCTGTCCAGTATCATCCCGCTGTCCTCAATTCTTTACTCACCGTACACCGCCCTCGGAAATCGGATCCCTCGGCGCGCCGGATATTTTTCGACCCTGCGTCTCCTCGCTCAAACAGTTTTCCCGGCGGGCGCTTCGCTGCGGGGGCAGGGGGCTCCGAAAAATCTCCGATGCGCACTTCACGGGACCCGCTTCCCAAAGTCCTGTGCGTCGACCTTTTCCGAGGCGATCCGTTAGCTATGGCTCCTCTCGATCAGGGCCTGAAGCTTCTTCCGGGCGGCTCCGCTGTCGATGCAGGCCTCGGCCACGGCGATTCCCTCGCGGAGCGTCCCGGCCTTGTCTCCCGCCACGATGGCCAGAGCCGCGTTCAGGACGACGATCCGCCGGCGAGGTCCGTCCGTGCCGCCGAGGATCTCCGTCGTGATCCGGGCGTTCGTCTCGGCGTCGCCGCCGCGGAGTTCTTCGGCGGGGGAGACCTCCCCGAAGAGCTCCAACGGGTCGATATCGTAGGTGGCGATCAGCCCCTCTTTCAGCTCCGAGACCCGGGTCGGGCCCGTCAGGGTCGCCTCGTCCAGGCCGTCGGAGCCATGGACGACAAAGGCCCTCTTGGTCCCGAGGTTCCTGAGGACGGCGCCGAACATCTCGGTGAGTTTCGGATCGTAGACCCCGATGAGCTGAGCGGTGGCCCCGGCGGGGTTCGTCAGCGGCCCGAGCATGTTGAAGATCGTCCGGATTCCGATTTCCCGGCGGGGGCCGATGGCGTATTTCATCGCCCCGTGGAGGCGGGGGGCGAAGAGAAAGCCGATCCCGTCCTCCTGGACGCACTCCTCGACGATCTCCGGGGCCGCGTCGATCTTGACGCCCAGGGCCTCCAGGACGTCCGCGCTGCCGCAGCCGCTCGATACGGCCCGGTTTCCGTGCTTGG